>JBBWZK010000270.1:0-3617 GCA_039648975.1 Blastocatellia bacterium | reverse complement strand
TGCAGACCGCTTCGGCGGCGGGCCTGCTCACGCAAGTCGGTTCCGCGCCCTACTCTGTGACGAAGCACGCAGCGGTCGCTTTCGCTGAATGGCTGGCGATCACTTATGGCGATCAAGGGATCAAGGTTTCGTGCCTGTGCCCACAGGGCGTGCGCACGAATATGCTTGAACAAGCGCGCGGCGGCGCGTTTCTGCGTGACGGCGCGCTCGATCCTGATCGCGTCGCAGGGATCGTCGTTGCAGGGCTGCGCGACGAATGTTTTTTGATCTTGCCGCACCCTGAAGTGCTCGAATATTTTCGCCGCAAGTCGGATGATTACGACCGCTGGATTCGTGGCATGCGGCGGCTCAACGAGCAGGTCAAAGCGATCATCGCCGAAGCCGAGGGCCAGTAGCCATGCGACAAATCGTCATCACGCGCAGCGGCGGCATTGATGTATTAAAGATTGAAGAGCGGCCCGACCCGACGCCCGTAAAGGGCGAGGCGTTGATTCGTGTGCGCGCCGCAGGGATCAACTTCGCCGACATCCTGGCGCGGCAGGGACTCTATCCCGATGCGCCACGCCTGCCAGCCGTCGTCGGCTACGAAGTCGCCGGCATGGTCGAAGCGGTCGGGCCGGAGACGGAGACGACGCTGGTCGGCAAAGCGGTGCTGGTGTTGACGCGCTTCGGCGGTTATGCCGATCTCGTCACTGTGCCGCTCGGACAGGTATTTGAAAAGCCTGAAGCGTTGACCTTCGAGCAGGCGGCGGCAATCCCTGTGAATTATCTCACTGCCTATGGCCTGCTCGTCGTCATGGGAAGCTTGCATAAAGGCGAAGCGGTGCTGATTCAAAACGCCGGCGGCGGCGTCGGCCTGGCGGCGCTCGACATCGCCAAACAGATCGGCGCGATCACCTACGGCACGGCAAGCACTGGCAAGCACAAATTCCTGAAAGCGCGCGGCCTCGATCATGCCATTGATTATCGCGGGCAGGACTGGCTGCCGGAGCTGATGCGGTTGACCGGCGGGCGCGGCGTCGAACTGGCGATGGACCCGATAGGCGGCAAGAGCTGGAAGAAGAGCTACAAAGCTTTGCGCAGCACCGGGCGGCTCGGCGTCTTCGGCGTTTCCGTCGGTGCGAGCGAAGGGCTGGCAGGCAAGCTGGGAATGCTCAAGGCGGCCATACAGATGCCATGGTTTCATCCGCTGGCGTTGATGGGCGCCAACAAAAGTGTCTTCGGCCTGAACCTCGGCCACCTCTGGCACGAAAGCCAAAAGATCGCCGAGTGGATGCAAGTGATTCTCGACGGCGTCAGACGTGGCTGGGTGCAGCCTTACGTCGATAAATCATTTTCCTTCGAGCAGGCGGGCGCGGCGCACGCTTACATCGAAGCGCGCCGCAACATCGGCAAGGTCGTGCTTGTGCCTTGAAGTCGGATAAGGCGGGTCTTTGCGTTTGCCGGGCCAGAGACCGGCTGAACAAATCGGCGATGGCTTCCCTGTATATGCACCAGATGTTCGGAAAGTTTTGAGTAAGTATTTTATTTGTACATATGTTTGTTTAATTATATCTCTGTTCGGGAATCGGAAGCAGGTATTGTACGATCTGGTTGACTGATTTTAAGCGGCAACTTCACTGATGGCGCGCTGACTCGCTGCCCGTATATCTGGGCTCGCTACCGTGTTGAACGATCCTCTGATTAAGCGCCCCAGAGCCTAAATCCGGGCCAGTATCTGATGAGCGGAAAAAGCGCTTGATTTGGAGGTAAATATTGGATACTATAGCCGGCGCTTCTTAATTTTATCCCAGGTTTGAATGAATCATATCTAAAATGGGTTTGAGTTTCGAACACTTCGCACTGATGAATGGCTGTATTGGATTAGAAAATCCTCTCTCCTAGGTAACTTTGGAGTCGACTTTGTAAAGGTTGCCAGGACTAGCAAGGGCTGCTCAAATGGTTGGCGTTGAAGTCTGGAGTCAGCCATTTGAGCGCATTTTCCCCCTTACCGAATCAGAGATTGATTTAGCTCAGCAGTAATTGGCTTATAGCCCCGAAGAAATCGCGAAAGGAATTGAGCATGAACATGAAAAGAGCAGTGATGATTGCGGTGCTGGTGCTGGCTGTGGCAGCCCTGGCCGTACCTTTGATGGGCCTTAAAACCCGCGCTGCTGGCTCTGCGGCTGACGCTCGTGCGTCTTTGACGGCCACGAAGGCGAATGCTGCCGCAGTTACCGGCGCCGCGGCTACTGCTCAGCCGAATGTTGTCGCGCCCACGGGTGTCAGTCAGACATCAGATGGCGGCAAGATATCTGCTGAGACACTCAAGTCTCTGGGCATCCGACGTGTGCCCAAGGCAAAACTGGGCCTTGCTCAAGCCAAAGCTGCGCAGCAGATTGCCAGCAACATTGGCGGTAAGATCACGCCTTTGCCGGCTAATCACCGAGTGACGGTGACGAGCCCGCAAACCAAGACTGAGGGCCCGCCGCTCATCGGCGAGCCGCTTGTTCTCAATCAAAACAGCGCGCTTTCCGCTGCTCTGATCACCACCATCGGTGGACGCGACACGCAGTTTTCAGAAGTCGCGTTGATCTCTGATTGGGACGGGCGCGAGGATTGCGTTGCGGATCGCGGCGTGAAAATCGACGACTTTTCAAGCGTCGAGCCGGACATCGACTTCTCGCTGACGCGGGCGGCGATCTCCGAGCATACGCGCGGCAACGGCCATCCGTTCTTCAATGTCTATTACTATGGCGACTCGCTCGGCAATGCCTACAGTGGTGTTGATGTGGCCGGCAATGCCCTGGTTGATATTCTGTTCTCGATCAATATCCCTGAGTTGGTCAATACGGGAACGAGCAACGGCTTTGTTCTGCTGAATCCGACAGCCGGGGATTGTACAGACGATCAGGTGACCGTCACCGGCATCGCCGTGAATCCGGTGGCCGACCTGGGCGACTTCTCCGTCCCTGGTGCGAATCTTTGCGGCGTCACGGGTGAAGTCATCTATGTGTCGGTGTTTGATTCGCAAGGTTGCGCCAGCAACGGAGCTAATCAGCCGATTCGGACGAGAATATTTGCCTATGGCATATTCGAAGGTTCGGATGCGGGCGGCGGATTTGTCGCCTTCACCAATGTGCGGCAGATACTGCGCAGCAAGTTCGCAAATACTGCCGGCCTCGCGGTTGATGATGATGGTTCGCTGTATTATCAGCTTGTGGACTTGATTCAGTTCACCGGCGGCGCCATCTTCAAGGCGACAGAAATTACCCGCACGCGTACATGCGGGCCTATTGGTGATGGAACAGACGGCGGACCGGGGGTACAGACAGGAATCTTCCGCGTCATTCCAGGCCCGATTAATGACCCGCCGACGCTGAATAGCTGGTTAACCAATGGGACCGCTAATCTCTCAGGCGGGGCGCGCAACACCAACTACGGGCGCGGCTCGTCAACGCTGTACGGCAACGTCGTCAGCCTGGCGACCGGCGCTTGCAATACGCTCTACGCGGCAGTCTCGCGCTCCTTCGTTGATGGCCCGGTCAGCTTCGAGCAACTGACCGAAGGCTTGTTCCCGGCTCCGAGCGCATTCGGCGCTGCCGGCACACCTTCCATGGTCATCAGCTTCGCCGATT
>JBBWZK010000179.1:0-2605 GCA_039648975.1 Blastocatellia bacterium | reverse complement strand
CTTTCTCGCCAATCGCCCGGAGCAGTTCGTTCAGCGATTCAATACCGAAAGCAAAGCCACGAACAACGTGCTGGGGTTGTTTGCGCAGGACGAGTGGCACCTGCGTTCCAACCTGACGCTGTCGTTTGGGCTGCGCTGGGACAATGAATCGATACTCGAAGACCGCGACAATTTCAGCCCGCGCCTGGCGGTGGCATGGGATCCGTTCGGCGGCAAGCTGTTCCAAAAGTTCAAGAAGTTTGCCGAGCCGGGAAAGACGGTCGTGCGTGCAGGCTTCGGCGTGTTTTATAACCGCGCCCTGCTCAGGACAATTGATGACTTCTCGCTCGGACGTTCGACGCTGACGGTCGATTCCGACATCACGCCGGCAGTTCTCGATTCTGTAACTTTCCCTACGCCGATCTCTGATAGCTCGCTGGTCGACCGTTTCGGCATTCTTGAAGCGAGCTTCCTGCGGCGCGTCAGCCCCGACCTGAAAATTCCTTACACGCTGCAAACCGGCATAGGCATCGAGCGGCAGATCACAAAGAAGATGGTCGTCACTGCGGATTACATCTTTACGCGCGGCGCGCACCTGTGGCGCGAGACTAACATCAATGCGCCGCGCGTGCCTGATGGCTTTGCGAACTTTACGGATTATTTATTGAGCCGCGATTTCGACAATCGCCCCAGTCCGGCAGGCAAACGGCCCGTCAGCGGCGCGACTGCCGATGTCGTCAGATTCGATCTTGGCGCCAACACATCGACCACCTCGGGCGCGATTCAAGTCCATAACGGCGTGCGCGTTCTAACGCTCGGCCTCAACACGCCGGGTTCGGCGAACGTCACTGCGGCGCTCAATGCGATTCGCTTTCTGCGCCCCGACCCGACGCTCACGCAAGTCGAGATGTTGGAATCGACCGGCAATTCGTTTTATCACGGCGGCATCTTTTCGGTGCGTTACGCGGCTGGCCGCCGCATACACCTGCGCGGCATCTACACGCTTTCGAAGCTGGTTGATGAAGGCACGACAAACACTGCATCGCCGCAGGACTTGTTTGATCGCCGCGCTGAGCGTTCATTGTCGCTGCAAGATCAGCGGCATCGCTTCACCTTCAGCGGCACGTTTCAGATTCCGTTAATTGATCTGGATGTTGCGCCGATTATCTCGTTCGGCTCATCGCGCCCGTTCAACATCGGCGCAGGGGTGGATCGTAATCTGAATGACATTGAAAACGACCGCCCGAATTTCATTGCCTCCATCAGTCGCCCGGAATGGCGCAGGCCGGGCAGCGCCACGGCTGACGAAGTGAAAGCCCTTCTCCGGCTTGCGCCGATTGGTTCAAGCGGCAATCTGCCGCGCAACTACGGTCGCGGGCCGGGCACGCGATCCATCGATCTGCGCGCCTCGCGGACGGTGCGACTCAACGAGCATCTGCGGCTGCGCCCGTCCATCGACGTCTTCAACCTGTTCAACAACACGACGTTCAATTTCGGTTCAGAGTTCATCGACCGCAACGACGCAGACTTTCTCCTGCCGCGCCGCACCCAGCGCCCGCGCACGATTCAATTGAGCCTGAAGTTATCGATGTGAAATAGGAAGTAGGAAGCAGGAAGCAATTTCCAGTCCCGTTAGGGACGTAATGTTTATAGTTGGTGGCGTTGAAAAGAATCCCAGCCCCGTAGGGGCGGAATGTTGACATTGCGCTCCTAACGGAGCTTGAAGATCAAACCCACTGATTGACTATAAACATTGCGCTCCTAACGGAGCTACGCTTTGCCTGCCTCCTGCTTCCTGCCTACTGGGCACTACGTCCAGACGGGTTTCTTAGGCGGCTGGCGTTTTTTGAAGTTGGGATGATTCTCAAGAATGCGATGGCATTTTTCCAGCCCCACAACGATCTTTGAAGCGAGCGCCTGCGGCGGCGAAAGCTTCTCAGCCGTCTCGAACATTCTGAGCGCGCGTTCGGGATCAAGGACAGTGAGCGCGCATTCCGCACCCTGCACCAGCGCGCGTACCGTGCTTGCGTCGTCGGGCCAGGCTTTGGCCATGCGCTCGTATTCGACCCCCGCTTCGCGGATCATTTGCGCCTCGCGCAGGTAATCGCAGATCACCAGCCAGTCGCGCGGCGGAATGCGCACGCGTATGTCGTTGTCTGGGAATACGGTCAGCAGACTGTCATAAGCCAGCAGCGCCGCTTCCTTGTCATTGCGCTGCAGGTGATAACGAATCAATCGTCCGTACATGACGTTGAGTTGATCGTAGTTCTGCTGCTTTTCGTAGACGTGAATCAATGCGAGGATGGCTTCGAGATTGTCGTGGTTTTTCATCAGGTGCGAACGCAGTTTGCGCTCGGCCAGGTCGAGGTTGCCTTTGTCCATCATCTCCAGACCTTCCTGAACGGCTTGCGGCGCTGCAAACGACACCTTGGCTTCGAGCTTCGGATTGATATGCGTCTCTTCATATTTTGTAGCCTTCATCACTCCAGCAAAGGCCGCGCCGTAAATGAACCCGGCTATATGCGCCGAGAACGCCGTGCCGCCGCCACCACTATTCTTGCGGTTAAAATACCACATGATGAGATTCTCGATGAAGTAAGAGATCAGGAATACATAACTCGGCACC
>JBBWZK010000168.1:0-6355 GCA_039648975.1 Blastocatellia bacterium | reverse complement strand
GATGGGAACTTCGACCGTCACAACCGGCAACAATGTCGAAGCCTATCTCGATACGGATGCCAATAATGCGCCCGACCCGAACAACACGACGGGACTATCCAACGGCCATGCGTCGGCGGCCAATCAGAATTTCACCTTCCCGTTTTCGACAGGCGTCGACCCGCGCACGCAGAGGCCGGCAGTCGTGACCAACCTGTTCTACTTCGTCAATCTGGCGCACGATTTCACCTACCGGCTCGGCTTTACCGAAGCGGCAGGGAATTTCCAGACCAACAACTTCGGTCGCGGCGGCACGGGTAATGACTCGGTCCGCGCCGAAGCGCAAGATGGTTCGGGAACCAACAACGCCAACTTCGCGACGCCGCCCGAAGGCCAGCGTCCGCGCATGCAGCAGTTCCTCTTCACACTCGGCACCACCAGCCTGGCCGATGATCGCGACAGTTCGCAAGACGGCGATGTGGTCTTTCATGAATTCGGCCACGGCGTATCGAATCGCCTGGTCGGCGGGCCGGCCAACACGAGTTGCCTGGGCGGCACGCAAGCAGGAGCGATGGGTGAAGGCTGGTCTGATTATTGGGCGGCAACCTTCTACAACGACGGGCGCATTGGCGAGTACGTCGCCAACAACCCTGTCAATGGCATACGGCGCGCGGCTTACACGGTCCCGGCAAATCCTGTACACGATTCTTATGCCGATGTCGGGGCCGGAGGATTTGAGGTACACCGCGACGGCGAAGTCTGGGCCGCCGCGCTGTGGGACTTGCGTAATGATCTGGGCGCGGCCCTCAGTGATCGACTGGTGCTCGAAGGCATGAAGTTCACGCCTTGCAGCCCCTCGTTTTTGAATGCCCGCGACGGCATATTGCAAGCCGATCAGAGCCTCAACGGCAGTGCGAACCGCTGCCGCATCTGGACGGTTTTTGCGCGCCACGGGATGGGCCAATCGGCCACCGGCAACAATGGCACGACGCACAACGCGGCGACCGATTTGCCGGCGGATTGCACCTCGCAGACGGTGATCTTCACGGATGATTTCGAGACCAACAAGGGATGGGTCGTCAACCCTAACGGCAGTGATACGGCGACGACGGGACAGTGGGAACGCGGCAACCCTGAAGACACCAATTCCGGCGGGGCCAAACAACTCGGCACGACGACTAGCGGCGTCAATGATCTGGTGACCGGGCGGCTGGCAGGCGCATCAGCCGGCACTAATGACATCGACGGCGGCGTGACATCGATTCGCTCGCCAAGTATCACGCTGCCATCGACGGGCAATCTGATCTTGACGTTTAACGCCTATCTGGCGCACGCCAACAATGCCTCAAGCGCCGACTTCCTGCGCGTGAGTATTGTAAGCGGCGCTACAACGACCACCATATTCCAGAGCCTCGGTGCTGCCGCGAACGTGAACGGCGCGTGGGCCTTACGCACGGTTAACCTGAATGCCTTCGCCGGTCAGAGCATCACCATCTTGATCGAAGCGGCGGACGCCGCCGGTGCAAGCCTCGTCGAGGCGGGTATCGACGACGTTAAAATCGCCGCGCAGTAACATTGACAGAGGTTTCATGTAGGGGCGACCCTCTGTGGTCGCCCCTGGCTGGCAGCCATTGACCGCTTCCAAATGCAGCCCATTTGTACGCAGGGGAGGCCACAGAGGGTCGCCCCTACATGATTGCCAACGATTTTACTACTGCCTTGCTCTCGCCTCTTGTCTGTCTGGTGGCGAATCCGATTCATTGCAGAGGCTGGATTCGTTCGAGGATGATGACCTCGCCAAAGGTCGCCGCCGGGCGAAAGTTTCGCTCGATGTAATCGCGCAGCGGCGCATAACGCTCTGCCGCCATATCTCGGTCGCTGGTCAGAATCAAATTGACGTGCTCGGCTTCAAGCGCCTCGAGCGTGCGGGCGCGTTCCGTGGGACTGACGCCGACGCCGCCCCAGAACTGCGCGCCCGACGGATTGCGGCGATTGGCAAGGAAGAGATAAGACGAGCCGGCATAAGACTGTGGAAAAAAATAACCATCCGGCGGCACGCGCTGTTGAATGTAATCGACAACGCTTTCGATCTCGCGCGCCTGCGTCGGCGGAAAGTAGACGCCGCGTCCGCGATCAATGGCCAACTCTGTATTGCTCTTGAATCGCAGATTCGCATCGAACGTGGTGTTGAACAGTAGCCGCCCGCCCATCAGCGCAAACCCTGTGGTTAAGACGATCATCGCCGGCGCAAGAAGAAAGGTGAACCTGGGAGTGCGGGCATCTTGTCCGCCACCTCTGGCAGCGGCAAGATCGGCGGGCGAGACGCCCGCGCTCCCAGGCGCTAACTGAATGGCATTGGGCCGCAAGTCGCGCATCAGTACGACCAGAAGCAGCACGACGAACGGCATGGCGGCGATGGCCTGTTCGCGGGCGAATCGCGGAAAGGCTTCCATAAAGGCGGCGGCGGCGACGACGGTGACGGCCAGCAAGGCACGCCGCGCGCTCGCTTCCAGATCTTCATTGAAGAGGAAAACCGCAAGCGCCGCGATGATGACGAAGATGGGCATATAAAAAATCAACTTGTCTATCGCGCTTTGCGGGCCGAGCAAAAAGAAAGCGAGATTACAAATCATCGCCGCGCCCCAGATGCCCGCGAACATCGGGCGATTGGCTTGCAGCCGTGCGGCGAGAAAGGCGATGGCCGCAAGCGCCGCCGCATAAAGCAGCGGCACGTCTGGCGACGGAACGCTCGCCAGCCGGTTCAGCAGGAATTCGCCCGGCCCGAACAGCAAGGCTCGCGTCAGCGCGCCGAGCGCGTGCTGCGACTTCATGTAGATCAGCGTCGGCACGACCGGCAGCAGAAATCCCGCCAGCAGAATCGCGCTGCGCTTCGTGTGTCGCAACAACGCTGCGGGTCTCAGCGAGATATGCCGATCATCAAGCAGTGCGACGACGAGCGCGCCGATCAAGGCATACGCGCCGATGTTATGTTTGAAGGTCGCCACCACGCCGAGCGCGACACCTGCGGCCAACAACCAGGCAGCGCGCGGCACGCGGTAATGCTTCAATAACAGCCACAAAGCAACCGCCAGAAACAACGCGCCGTAATGCATCGGCACGGCTTTGAACGGCCCGTTCGGTCGCAGCCAGGCGAGGGACAAGCCGGCGACGGCAAACGCCCAGCGGCGCGGCAACAGCGCGCGCCCGCTCAGGTAGATGAACAGCACGGTCAGCGTTTTGAAAATGAAGACGCCGACCAATGCCGTGTAGAGCGACACGCCAAACCACTGGAACAACCTGGCATTCAGATAAAGCGTCTCCGGCGGATAGAGCGAGTGGAAATCGCGATAAGGAACTTCGCCCGCAAGAATGCGTTCGGCGCTGTAGAGGTTATAGGCGATGGAGTAAGTGAGCACGCTTTCGCGGTTGAAGAGCGCGCCGTAGATGAGCACAGTCACGGCGAGCACGGCCATCAGCGCGACGGCGTCTTTGAGCATTTCGGCGCGCGGTGAGTTGCGTTGAGCAGCCTGTGCAGGCGGCGCGATGGTCTTCATTCGTTTTCCTGAGCAGCCGGCTAGCGGCGCACACGCCGCGAACTGATATATTGGCTTTTCATCGCCGCAGAAGCAATCCGTCAGCAACGCCCGCCGCTCGCTTTCTGACCATTGATTAGCTTGTGAAGCGTTTTGCCGCTCTGTTAGCTTAGAGGTTTGACGAAAGATGCCTTCTTCCAACATGCGCGGCAGATTTGCCGTAAGTGAAGGCGAGTATCAAGCAAAGGGGAGCAACCGTGTCCACCTCGAAACCTTACGCGCCGACGCTTGCCGGCGAGCCGTTAGCCGAACGAGCGGCGAACGAATCGCTGCCGCTCGCGCCTCGGCTGTTGCGATATGTGATGGCCGGCGGCGCGGCGGCGGCGCTGCTCGCAGGTATTGAATGGATTGATGCGAGCCTTCGGCTCTCGCCGGTCTTCGCATCAATCGGCGAACGTCTCATCTTTACAATTTACTTCAGCCTGAACATCCTGAGCGGCGCGCTGATCGGCCTCGCGGTCGGCGCAGCGTTCATCGCCGGCAACGCGTTGCAAGACAAACTGGCAAGGCTTGCAGGGCGCGGCGCTGTCGCTTGGCCGCATCGCTTGATTGCCGCCCTTTTCGTCTGCGGGTTGTTCGCTTTCGCGCTCAATCAGCAATGGTACGCGCATCGCTTTGCGATATCGTTAATCCGCGAAGCCGAAAAGATCGAACCCTTGAACGTGCCGCTGCTCAATCACGAACGCGCCGCCTCTTATTTGATCCTGCTGGCTTTTGTAATCCTCGCCGCAATTCTCGGATGGCTCGCACGGGCCGCTGCGCGCTTTCCGGCATGGCTCAAATTTGCGGTCATCGCGGCGCTGGCGCTGTTTGCCGGTCTTGCCTACTATACGGACGCGCGTGCCGAGCCGCTGCTCTACGAACACTCGCTGCATCAATTGATGTTTGTGCTGGCGACCGCTGCAATGATGACGCTCGCGGCTGTGGCTTATTCATCCTTGCCGCGCCTGCAAGCCTTCTGGTCGGGCTTGCGGCCCGGCCTACGGCGCAGAATCACCATCGCCGGTTTAGTCGTCTTCATCGCCGCAGTGCTTTTCACGTTCATCTACTTTGACCGCAATCAGAATCTCAAGGTGCAAATCTTTTCACGCACCGTGCAGGCAAAAAAGCATGTTCAGTTGATTCAGTGGGCGATGGATTTCGACCGCGACGGCTATTCGGCATTGCTTGGCGGCGGCGACCTGAACGATAGCCGCGCCGACATCAATCCCGGCCAGACGGAAATCGTCGCCGACGGCACGGATAACAATTGCATGGGCGGCGACCTCACTTACAAAGACCTTGAGCAATGGCAGCGCGACCGCCAGTTCTACCACGTCGGGTGGCGGCCCGACGCGCGGCGTTTGAACATCATTTACGTCTTCATTGACGCGCTGCGGCCCGATCATCTGGGGGCTTACGGCTACGCGAAGCCGACCAGCCCGAATCTGGACAAGCTGGCGGCGCACGGCACGGTCTTTGAAAACGCTTTCACGCCCGCGCCGAACACCTTCGAGGCGCTGCCGAAATTCATGCAGTGCAATTATTGGGACGCGCATGGGCCGTCGTGGACAGAGGTGCTGGCGCTGAACAACTACAACGCCATTGTCTTTCCGCGCCGCATCGTCACGCTGCTGCGCCACGTCAAAGGCATGACGGTTGCGCCGCACTCGCCCGACGGCACGTTTGCCGGTTCGATTGACACGGCCCTTGATCTGCTCGGCAAAGCGCCCGCAGACCGTCCGTTCGCGGCTTATCTTTACGCCACAGACCCACATCGTCCTTATCGCCAGCACGAAGGCTTCGACTTCGGCGCAACCGACACGGATCATTACGACAGCGAAGTGGCTTACGACGATCATCAACTCGGTCGGCTGTTTGATTGGATGGAACAGGCAGGACGCATGAAAGACACGATGATCGTCATCATGGCCGATCATGGCGAATCGCTCGGCGAACGCGGCGTGCACAAGCATTCATCGCAGCTTTACAACGAACAGGCGCGCATCCCCATGATCATCTACGTGCCGGATGTGGCACCGCGCCGCGTAAGCGCGTATGTCAGCTCGATTGATTTGGGCGCGACGATTATCAACGCAGTAGGTTTAGATAAAGACTCTGGCTGGTCGCAAGGCTTGGCCGGCATCAGCCTCCTGCCTTTGATGCGCGACGAAGCCTCCGCGCACCCGCCCATCTATGCCGAGCAGACGACCGAGGAAGACTCGCCCTTCCTGCCGCCTGAAAAGAACCTTGTGCCGAACGGCAAGAAGTACATGGTGGTGACGCAGGACGGCTTCAAGCTGATCTACAACCGCGACTACTATGCCTTCGAGTTGTTCAATCTCCGCGACGACCCGCGCGAAGAGCGCAATCTGTATGATTCGTTAACCAAGAAAGCGGCGGAGATGCGCGCCCTGCTTGGTCGCTATATCGACATGGTGCAGACGAGCCGCCCTGCCGACGCAGACGAGACACAGTACCGCTTCGGGCCGACGCGAGGCCATGAAGAAGGCGACAGTCACACGGGGACGGATGATTAGAAGAGACGCGGGGACACGGCGACGCGGCGATGAGGAACGAAGGATCGTAGACGAGTCTAAATAAAACTTCATGAGAATGGGACGGCGACAGTTTTTGGAGTGCTTTGACTTGTCGCAGCTTTTAGGCTTGGCGAGGCGGCCAAGCGGTGACAACTCACCGCACTCCATATAAGCGAGTCTGCCATTCCCTTGCCTTCTGATTTATAGCGGTTTTCACATCGGTTTAGCATGTAGGGGCGACCCTGCGGTGGTCGCCCCAGTGTA
>JBBWZK010000164.1:0-9514 GCA_039648975.1 Blastocatellia bacterium | reverse complement strand
GCGAGCGAAAGTGAAGTAGAGGGCAAGGAAGAAGAGCAAGGCGCGAGAGGCAGAGAAGGGAAATGGCGAGAGCGCTTGAGGTGGGTGATGTTGTTGGCAGCGAGCTACGGGGGATTTATCTGGAGCCATCCGCCGACGGCGTATCAGTTCAGTTTGGGATTTGTGGTGGTGCTGGTGGTGTTGGCGGTGATGCAGCGGGAGTGGCGCGGGCTGGTGTGGGTGGGTGGCGGGCTGGGGTTGGGAGTCGGGTTGGCGGCGGCTTATATCCTGCCCGCTGTTCTGGAGCAGCCATTCGTCAACAGTGACAATGTGGCGAAGGATTTTCCATATCACGATAGCTATCTCCTCGTGCGCCTGGGCGTCTACGCCGGGCGTGCGAATTATTTTCTCGACTTGATTGATCGCATCTGGATACTCAATGCGCTTCTGATTGTCGTCGCCGCCATCGCGCTGTTGGTGTTGAAACCGCGAATGATGCGCCGCTGGTCGCCGCTCAAAGAACGGGTGATTCTGTGGCTGACGCTCGGCGGTTTCGCATTGTTTATGATGACGCGGCTGTCATATCCGATTGGCCGGGTTATTCCAAAAATAGAGATCGGAATTTTTACGTGGCGAATGCTTGGCATTGTCACGCTTGTGGTTGCACTGCTTGCCGGAGCCTGCGCCGAAGTCGTTTTGCGAATGCTCAAGACATGGCGCAGGCATGAAGCCGGATTGGCCTTTGCCGTCGCGCTGTGGATAGTTGTCGGCAGCGCATGGTTCAGCCTCGAAGAAGTCGTCAAGCCATATTCAAACGGTAACCCTTTCACACCTGAAGTCGAGCCTTTCAACTATGCGTTGATGCCGCGCACGGCTTACGGCGACCTCTTCCGGCTGCCGCGCGTCGAGCCTGCCGAATTGGAGCGCGGCAATGGTAGCATCAGAGTTGAGCGATGGACGCCGGAACATCGCGCCGTGAGCGTTGAACTGAATAGTAATGACCGCCTCTTATTGCGAGCGTTTGATTTTCCCGGCTGGACGGCGAGAGTTGATGGCAAGCCGGCAAGCATTGAAAGCAGCCAGGCCCTGCGCGTTCGCACAGCAGGCGGTGAAGAGACGTTGATTCGTAAACTCGAATCGCCCGGCTGGTCGCCGTTGGTTGATGGCAAGCCTGTGCAGGTAATCGATGAAGTATTACTCGGCGACATCGCCGTGCCGATTTCACAGGGGACGCATGAAGTCCATCTCGATTACCGCCCGACCCCTGTGCGCCGCGCCGGCAACATGATCACGCTAACCTCGCTCGCCTTACTTGGCGCTGGCTTTGTGGCGACAATTACCTTGCGACGGCGAGCGCACAAAAAACGCCGATGAGCAGTAACTCCGCCAAAGAGGTTCAAGCCACAGACGATCACCAGGCAGACGCCGTCGCCCGGCGCTGGCTTGCATCGCTTTTTGATTTACCATCGCCACTGAATTCCAAATCATTCAATCGAACCGACGCGCTCTTGCTCAGTCTGATCGGCCTGGTTGCCCTTGCCTCGTCGCTGCCGTTCTTCTATGCGGCACAGGGACAGATGCCCGAAGCCGGAGACCTGGTTATCCACTGGCCGCGTATGCTCGCCTTCGATGAGACATTGCGTTCGGGCGTATATGTGCCGCGCTGGCTTGGCGGAATGAACGGCGGCTACGGCGCGGCGACGACGCTTTTCTACGCGCCTTTGTTGTACTACGCAGTGTCTGCCGCGCATGCCCTGATAGGTGATTGGCCGAAAGCCCTCGAAGCCGTGATCGCGCTTGCCGCACTCGGCTCAGGGGTCGCGCTATACGCCTGTGCGCGAACCCTCTGTTCGCGCGCCGCGAGCGCGGTGGCGGCATTGCTCTATGTGCTCTCGCCTTATCATCTGATAGACCTTTATCATCGCGGCGCGCTCGCGGAATTGCTGGCCTTCGTGTGGATGCCGCTGGTGATGCTGGCATTTGCTAAAACCGCCGAACGGTTTCGCGCGCCGGCAGTAGCGTGCGGCGCGCTGGCTTATGCGCTGCTCATCCTCACGCATCCGCCAACCGCTTATCTGTTTACCCTCGCCTTTGCGTCATTCATTCTATTTTATGCAATTCAGGCAAAAGGCTGGCAACCGCTGGTCAACGGTCTGGCGATGATCGCGCTCGGCGGCGCGGTTGCGGCGTTCTATGCGTTGCCTGCGGTGATCGAGAAGCCGCTGGTCAATCAAAGCATCACCGATCTGTTTTATCAGCGCATGGGATTTATCACCGAGTTGCTGGCGGGCAATCGCTTTGAGCAACTGATTGGCGCGATAGCGATCACGATGGCTTTGTCATGGGTTGCTTTTAGCTGGCTGGCCGGCGGGCCAGCGCCGGATAGCGACGAAGCCGCAACGCGACGGCGTCACTTCGCCGCATGGAAATTGGTGGGGGCGCTGTCGCTGCTGCTGCTGCTGCCGCTCGCGAGGCCGCTGGTCGGCGCGCTGCCGGGAATGGCGGCAGTGGCGTTCGTATGGCGCTGGCTGGCCATAGCGATGCTGGCGATGGCATTGCTTGGCGGCGCAGCGATAGATGCGCTGTTGGCCGGCGTTCGTCACTCAGGATTTATGGCGCAGGCTGACTCTCGCAGGCAGAAGGCTCGCCCGGTCGTGTGGGCCGTCGTCGTCGCTTTGCTTATGATGGGAAGCCTGATCTTTAGCATTGTTGCGGCGGCGCGGGCCTCGAATCTACGCATCGCGTTCGTTGCTCCGGCTGAAAATTTCGAGCAGGATTTTACGCCCACAGGCACGCCGAGCGTCTACGAATTACCGCGCGGCAAAACCTGCGAATTCGTGATGGCTTCACCGCAGAACGAGGCGCGGCTGATTGAATGGCAGCCTGAGCGTCGTGTAATCGAAACCACTTCGCCGACGGGCGGCGTCCTGCACCTCTACTCATTGATGTATCCCGGCTGGAGCGCCACCCTCGACGGCTTGCCCGTGACTATTGAAACGCATCCGCAGCTTAAAACGATGTTGATCGGCATAGGGCCAGGCCACCAGCGATTGACCTTGACGTTCAACGATACACGGACGCGCAGAGTTGCCGGGCGCATCAGTCTTGCCGCGCTTGGCGTGATCGCCGTGATGCTGTTGGCGAGCCGCTTGCGACATCAGATCAGGCGCACGCACCGCCGTGCGGCGAGGGATTGAACGCGCCCAATTTGCGCTTGACAGGTTATGCGGCGTGGCTGACAATGCGACCAGCCCAAGGTTCCCCTTCCCAGAAAGGACATTTATGCAGCAAGAGGTTCTTGACCTGGCATTGCTTGAGTCGCTCAGGGAGACCGGCGATTATGATCGAATCGCAGCGATGTTGCCTGACGGCTGGCAAGCTCTGCCCGAATTCGAGGACGAAGCCATCCGTTTGCGGCTGCTGGTCGCCGAAATCAGCGGGCGCGGGGGGCGCGTTGAGGAGATGGAAGCGGCGCTGGCGCCTTATATTGAAGACCTCAACCGCGTGCCGCTGGGATTGGCCGCCCGTGTGATGCTGATTACAGCGACCTATCGCTACCGGCGGCACGAACCGAGCGAAGCGCTGCAACTGGCGCGCACCGCCAAGATGATTGCCAACGCCCGCGATGACGAATTCACGGTTGGCGAAGCCTTGCAGCTTGAAGGCCAGGCGCTGTGGTCGCTGGAGCGCTGGAGCGAGGCGATTGACTGTCTCAAAGAAGCCATAGCGGTTTATGCTGCACAGATGCGCTCGTATCGCATGGGGCTGGCTTACCTCTGTCTCGGAGCCGTGCTGCATCGCACAGGCAAAGTCGAAGAAGCGCGCACCATGCTGGAGCGCGGCATACGCATCCTCCTGAAAAGTCATGACGATTACAATCTGGCGGTCGCACGGGTCAACGTCGCACTGGCGCTGAACGTGCTGGGCGAGCATGAGACGGCGCTCAGGTATCTGGAGTATGCGCGCGATACCTTCGAGCATATCCAACACGCGCAATACACTTATCTGGCGATCAACAACATCGCGGCAACGCTCGTCTGTATGAAAGAGTTGGACAGGGCCGAGACCTGCGCCAATCTGGCGCTCGAAAAGGGCGCGTGGGCGCGCAGCACGCAGATCGCTTCGACCTACGAGATCAAGGCGCGGGTTTACATGGCGCGGCGCGAGTTTGATGACGCGGCGCGCATGTTGGCAACCGCATGGGAGATCGCCGAACAGGCGAACAGCCAATCACAGAAGGCGGAAATCCGGCGGACGCTCGGCAGGTTGTATCTGGCGATGGAACAGGAGGACGAGGCCGCCGCCATGCTGTGGGAGGCGCTCGACATTGCACAGAAGTTGCAGGCCTCGCTGCTTGAAATCGAAATCAAAGCGCTGCTGGCGCAGGCGCTCTGTCTGACCGACCCCGTCGAAGCATGTAACCTGCTCAGCGAAGTCGAATCGGCGCTTGGCAGCCGCCCGTTGCCGGAATTGAAGCGCGAGACGCAGGCGGCGCGGCGGCGCATCAATGCGCTGGATCAGGAGCGCTTCTTCATTCTCTCGGATGCGCAAATTCCGCTGCTCGCCGATGCCAAGATTGCCCTGCTCAAGTGGCTCTGGGCGCGGGCGCTCTACAAGGCGCGCGGCAACGCCCGCGACGCCGCTTCGATTCTCGGCGTCACGCCAACCTATATCAGAAAGCTGACCAAAGTGATTCCGCGCGACCTGCTGCGCCCGGGCAGGAAGAGATCGAAAAAGAGTTGAGTCAGTTAGCTGGCCTTAGCGCTTGTCGAGGGCGTCAAGGAGGCGATGTGCAGGGGCCTGGGAAGCGCCTGTAGTTAAGCGCGCTTGCGACCGGCGGCGCGGCGCGCGGGCCGTTTGGTTTTGCCAATCGACTCAATGACTTTGACGACGATCTCGCGGTCTTTGGGCGTCATCTGTAGGAGTTCGGGGAGAATCTTCACCAGTTCTGGCGTGGCGGCGATCTCTTGCATGATGCTCAGAAGCCACTGCACATCAGGCTGCGCGTAGGATGAGACTTCCTCGGCGAGTTGGCGCGGTTCGTCCATGGCCGCCGAAAATAATTCGTAGACGTCAACCTCCAGACCCTTGGCCAGCGCCTTCAGCTTATCCAGGCTGACATTATTGATCCTGCCGTTGATGATGCCGCTGATGTAGCCGTTGGTAATCTCGCCGCCGGCGCGGCGCTCAACATCGCGCAGCTTCAACTGCTTCTGCTTCATCACCCGTCTGACATAATCCGCCAGCTTCTCTTTGCCGAGTCTACGCATACTGCACCTCCCGCCGCTCAAAATATTGAGCCCCTGCTCAATATTTTGTTTGACATCGCTTTCACCGTGGGCTAATATCGCTGCGGTTCAAGATATTAAAAAATAATTGCTTTTTGAAATTAAACTTACGCTGCTATTGCCTGGTTCGCTTAAAATATTACGCGACCGGTAATCAGCACAGTTGCTCTTTTACCATATTCTGAGGCTACGCTCAATAGCGCGGGGGCCAACCGGCATTAAAAGCTGATGAATGGTAGTAAAATAGATGCTGATCAGGGATCAGCAGACAAGCAGGTGAAGATGGGCGGGAAATCGTTATCATGCGCGCGCTGCCATGGCACAGGGGTCGTTCCAGGGCCGGGCGATTCCCCCTGCTTTGAAGTCGGCCAATACTGCTCGGCGTGCGAAACCGGGCGGCAGTTCGCCGAACGGGTTACCGATATTGTTTCGCGCACGCTGCGCCTGAACCGCAATGGCGTAGCGGGACATTAGGTATTAGGTATTTTGAGTTCTCCTTTAGCGGCTGGAGAGGAACGCAGGCAAGGGTCACTTACCCAGGGGACTTTGCCAGAGTTCCTCTCATTTTTTTGTCTGTCGTCATCTGGAACGCCGCTTAACTTTATTCAAGCCGCGTCAGCCAGGGATCAGCGGCGGCGTGCCGCAAACTCTCTTTGATCCTTTCATAATCTGACGCAAACGCCTTTTTCTGCGCGCCGGTCAATACGGGCGTGCCGGCGGCAACCAGGTCGGATTCGATCACCCCGTCAATCTTCAATGCATGCTTTAAGCAGGCGATCATTTTGGCCGCCGGCTTGCCGTTTTCATTGAAGCGACAGGCGCGCTCGAACTCTGTGAACGCCGCTGCATAGATTGCCATCAACCGTTCGTCCGCGGCAAAACATGCCCGCCAGGCGCGCTGCCACTCGCGCGGCAAACAATTGGCCGGCCCCGCGACCACGCCGACAGGCAATTCGTTGTGCAGCAGATAGCGGTTCCAGTATTCACGCACACGGCCAATCAGGCCGTCTTCCATCTTGAACACCTGAAACATCAGCATGGCATTGCCGACGTAAATGCCGAATTCGCCTTTGTCTTTGAAGTGGCCTGCGCCTTTCGTGTAATTGCCGAGCACGCGGCGCGAGGCCGAGACTTTGACGCCGAAGATGAACGGCAGGCGGCTCAAACGCTTGACGTCGCGCGTGTGCAGATGCGGGGCGCGCGGATCAACCGCGATGTCGGCGTTGTCGTAGAGAAAAACCGGCAGGAAACGGCCCGCGCGGTCGAACAGGCCGCTCACTTCGCGCTGGAAAAAATCTGTAATGTTGCTTACGTCGCCAATCGACAGCGGCGCGATGACGGCGGCATCGGCGCGGGCGTCGAGCGCGCATTCGAGATTCGCCAGGGTTTCGGCGCGGCTGGCGGCGGTGACGCCGGCCCAGGCTTCGAGAGGTCGCTGTTTGTGCTTGCCTATGTCGGCATTGAGCCGGTCGATTTCATCGCTTTGAATGCAGATGAGCCGCTGGCGTTCGCGGTTCGCCAGGCGGTTCCATTCGCCGGTCGTGCCAACGCCGAAGATAATATCCGCGCCCTGGCCGTTTTGCGCGAGGTGACGCAGGACGCGACGCTGCTGGTCTTCAATTACCTGACCCGCCGCATCCAGCACGGTGATGCTCGGAATGCTCAAGCCGCGACGCGGCACATAGTGCCAGTAAGGCGTGCGCGCCGACAGTGGCGCGCCAGTCGTTTCGATGATCTGCGGTTGGCCGACCGGTTTCATGGTCTAAATGCGTTCGAGTTCAGCGACCATGCGTTCGTTGGTGATATGGCCTGTGTTGAGCGTGGTCTTCGGTTCGAGCAACAGGACATGGCACTCGTCGTTGGCGATGGGCAGATGTTCGACGCCGCGCGGGATGATGACGAATTCGCCTTCATCAAGGTGAAGATCACGGTCGCGCAGGCGCATGAGCAAGTGGCCTTTGACGACCAGAAACATCTCGTCTTCGCTGTCGTGATGATGCCAGACGAACTCGCCTTCGAGCTTGACGAGCTTGACATAGGCGTCGTTGATCTCGCCGACGATCTTCGGACTCCAGGTGTCTGTGAAGCGCGTCAGCTTTTCAGCAAGATTGACTTTCTCAATGGCCGGCTGGTTGTTCATGGCAATTGTCAGCGTAGAAACAGCGCCGCGCAGTTGTCAAGCGTGCGCCTTCCGAACGCGGTCAGCGGCCTTTGTAACGAACGCCACTAAGGCGATTTTTGCGGTCATTCTTGACAACGAATAGCGCGTTGGTTAGCCTAATCTGTTGCTTTATGTGCAGCACCGGAAACCATGTAGCAGGCACAAGCAAACGTCATAAGGAGATTTAGTGAACGATGGCAATTAAAGTTGGTATTAATGGATTTGGACGAATCGGGCGCAACGTCTTTCGCGCGGCGATGGGAAACAAGGACATAGACTTCGTCGCCGTCCATGACATCACTGATACAAAGACGCTGGCGCACCTGTTGAAGTACGACTCGGTGCTCGGCAACCTCGAAGCCGACATTCGCGCCACCGACAACAGCATCATCGTCGACGGCGACGAATTCCGCGTCTTCGGCCCATTGCCCGATGGCCGCATCCTCAAGCCTAAGGAGATCGACTGGGCCTTGGTCGGCGCGGAGATCGTCGTCGAATCCACTGGCCGCTTCACCAATCGCGAAGATGCCGAGCAGCACCTGGGCGATTCGGTCAAGAAGGTGATCATCTCGGCCCCCGCCAAGAACGAACACATCACCATCGTGCTCGGCGTCAACCAGGACAAGTACAATCCGAAGGAGCATCACATCATCTCGAATGCGTCCTGCACGACCAACTGCCTTGCGCCGGTGGCGAAAGTGCTGCACGACAACTTCACCATCAAGCGCGGCTTGATGACGACGGTGCATTCCTACACCAACGACCAGCAACTGCTCGATCTGCCGCACAAGGATCTGCGGCGGGCGCGGGCGGCGGCGCTGTCGATCATTCCAACTACGACAGGTGCGGCGAAGGCCATCGGCCTGGTGCTGCCGGAACTCAAAGGCAAGCTCGACGGCATCTCGCTGCGCGTGCCGACGCCGAACGTCTCTATCGTTGACCTGGTTGTCGAAGTCGAAAAACCGACGACCAAAGAAGAGATCAATGCCTTGATGAAGCAAGCTGCCGAAGGCTCGCTGCGCGGCATCCTGCAATACTCTGAAGAGCCTCTCGTCTCAGTTGACTTCCGCAAGAATTCCAACTCCAGCATCCTCGACGCGCCCTACACCAGTGTGCTCGACGGCAACCTGGTGAAGCTGCTGTCGTGGTATGACAACGAGTGGGGCTATTCGTGCCGCGTGGTCGACCTGATACGCTTCCTCGCGGAACAGGGACTGTAAGAGACGCGGAAGGAGCGACGCGGCGACGCGGCGACATGACGAGAGGGCCGAATAAGATGTTTATCATAGCGCCTTCCCGTCGCCGCGTCGCCCGGTAGTGAGGATACCTATGGCGAAACTGTCGATTACGGATCTGGATTTACAGGGCAAGCGCGTCTTCATGCGCGTCGACTTCAACGTGCCGCTCGACGAGCATGGCAATGTAACCGATGATACAAGGATTCGCGCCGCCCTGCCGAGCATTCAATATGCGCTCTCGAATGGCGCGCGGCTGATTCTCGCTTCGCATCTCGGCAGGCCGAAGGGGCAGGTGAATCCCAAGTATTCGCTTGCGCCGGCATCTCGCCGGTTGTCGGAACTGCTCGGCAAAGAAGTGCCACTCGCGCCTGATTCGGTTGGCGATGAAGTGCGCGCTATGGTTAATGCGCTTGCGCCGGGCGACGCCCTGATGCTCGAAAACCTGCGCTTTCATGCCGAAGAGGAGAAGAATGATCCCGGATATGCCGCCGCGCTCGCGAGCCTCGCCGATCTTTACGTCAACGATGCCTTTGGCACGGCGCACCGCGCTCACGCGTCGACTGAAGGCATCACGCATTATGTCGAAAAATCGGCTGCCGGGTTGCTGTTGGAAAAAGAGTTGAAGTATCTCGGCGAGGCGCTTGAAAACCCTGAGCGTCCGTTTGTCGTCATCCTCGGCGGCGCGAAAGTCTCGGATAAGATCGCCGTCATCGATAACCTGTTGAAGTCGGCAGATGTGATATTGATCGGCGGGGCGATGGCTTATACGTTCCTGAAATCGCAGGGCGTCGAAACCGGTCGTTCGCTCGTCGAAGACGACAAGCTCGATCTGGCGCGCGACCTGCTAC
>JBBWZK010000187.1:0-6827 GCA_039648975.1 Blastocatellia bacterium | reverse complement strand
CTTTTTCACCCACACCAAAGCGCCGACCAGTCGGCGCACTCCAAAGGCTTCGCCTAACTTAATGCCATTGCCCCTTCGGGACTGGCTTTGGCATGAGGCGGCATTCAACAAACCTTACATGCTTCGTCTTTGAGTCTGCCGGCTTGATTAACCCTCGCTTGTCGGGTTAGCATATCCATCACTTATTCCGACCTCGCGCATCGAGTCAGGCACGCCAATTATGAAGGAACCGATCATCACTCCCGAAATCATCCGCAGTCATGGGCTCACGGATGACGAATACAATCGCATCATCGAATTGCTGGGGCGCGCGCCGAGCTTTACGGAACTCGGCATCTTTTCGGTGATGTGGTCGGAGCATTGCTCTTACAAATCTTCGCGCGTCCACCTGAAGCGGTTGCCGACCACAGGCGAAGCGGTGCTGCAAGGGCCTGGTGAAAACGCCGGCGTCGTCGACATCGGCGGCGGGCTGGCTGCCGCCTTCAAGATCGAATCGCACAATCACCCGTCATTCATCGAACCGTACCAGGGCGCGGCGACCGGCGTCGGCGGCATCCTGCGCGATGTCTTTACGATGGGCGCAAGGCCGCTTGCGGCAATGAACTCGCTGCACTTCGGGCCGCTTGCCGCTGCCGATGATGCCAGCGATGAAGAGAAAGCGGTGGCGGCACGCAACCGTTCGATTATGGCCGGCGTCGTCAAAGGCGTAGGCGATTACGGCAATGCCTTCGGCGTGCCGACCATCGGCGGCGAAGTGCGCTTTGCCGATTGCTATTCGCGCAATCCGCTGGTCAACGCCTTCACGCTCGGCTTGATGCGCAAAGAGTATATCTTTTATGGCCGCGCCGCAGGGATCGGCAATCCCGTGATGTACGTCGGCGCGAAGACCGGGCGCGACGGCATACACGGCGCGACCATGGCTTCCGAAGAGTTCGGCGACGAAGCGCAATCCAAACGCCCGACGGTTCAGGTCGGCGATCCGTTTCTCGAAAAGCTCTTGCTCGAAGCCTGCCTCGAAGCCATGCGGGCTGGCGCGATTGTCGGCATACAGGATATGGGTGCCGCCGGCCTGACGAGTTCGTCGAGCGAGATGGGCGCGCGCGCCGGCAACGGTATAGAGATCGATGTCGATCTGGTGCCGCAACGCGAGACAGGCATGACGGCTTATGAGATTATGCTGTCGGAATCGCAGGAGCGCATGTTGATCGTCGCTGACCGTGGCCGCGAGCGCGAAGTGATAGACATCTTTCGCAAGTGGGAACTCGACGCCGTCGTCATCGGTCGCGTTACAGGCGACGGCCACTTGCGCGTCAAGCAAGGCGAGCAGATTGTCGCCGACATTCCAAACACGGCGCTGACCGACGAAGCGCCGGTCTACCATCGGCCTCTACAGAAACCCGACGCGAAGGTGATCGACACAGTCATCCAGGTCGAGCAATCCGCCGCCGAATTGGACGCGACCTTTATGCGGATGATCGCGCAGCCGACGATTGCTTCGAAAGAATGGGTCTATCGCCAGTACGATCACATGGTAAGAACAAATACAGTGGTCGCGCCCGGCTCGGACGCGGCAGTGATTCGCATCAAAGAGAAGCGCCGTATGTTGGCGATGACGCTGGATTCCAACGCGCGCTACTGTCAGGTTGATCCGCGTGCAGGGGCGCAGCTGGTGATCGCCGAAGCTTGTCGCAACTTGACAGTGAGCGGCGCGCGCCCGCTGGCGCTGACCAACTGTTTGAACTTTGCTTCGCCCGAACGGCCTGAAGTGATGTGGCAATTCAGCGAAGTGATCGACGGCATGAGCGAAGCCTGCCGGATGTTTGAGACGCCCGTGACCGGCGGCAATGTGAGTTTTTATAATGAGACGGACGGGCGCGGCATCTATCCATCGCCGGTCATCGGCATGGTCGGCATCATCGAAGACGCGCGCCACGTGACGACGCAGTGGTTCAGGAATGACGACCGGGCCATCATTCTGCTCGGCGCGACGGCTGATGATCTGGGCGCGAGCGAATACGCGCTGGTGACACGCGGCGAGTTGAGAGGCCGCGTGCCTGAGCTTGATCTCGATTTAGAGCGCCGCGTTCAGCAGGCGTGCTTGAAGATGATTCAAGCGGGCTTGATCGAATCGGCGCACGATTGCTCGGACGGCGGCCTGAGCGTGGCGCTTGCCGAATGCGCCTTTTCCAGTTATCGCAAACCGGCAGTCGGTTGCGCGATCAACCTCGAAGGCAAGCTTTCGCAGGCGGCATTGTTGTTCGCCGAAACACCGTCGCGCATCGTTCTATCAGCGCCAGCCGCGAACGTCGAAGCGATATTGGAGATGGCCGGCGAGCACAAGGTAGCGGCAACGTTGATCGGTCGCACGGGCGGCGAGCGCCTGGTGATGGCGGTCAACGGCGAGTCGATCATTGATCGCCCGGTCGCCGAAGTCGAAGCCGCCTGGCGCAGCCCGCTGCCGCAGATGTTGGAAGTCCCTTCGTTGATCGCGGCGGAAGAAAGCTTGACCAGTTAAGATTAGCGGAAAGCGGCTTTGACAATTCGATGAACGGGCAGGTAAGATACTCCTTCGCCAAGAACAGGGTGTGGCTCAGACCGAGAGTAAGAATGCATGTCACACATCAGAAAGGCGAGATCGCGCAGATCAAGGTGATGCTCCGCGCGATGGAAAAGGGCGTGGTGTTAAGTAAGCCCTTGATCGAATCCAGGTATGACTTCATCTTGGATGACGGTCAGAAGCTGGAACGGGTACAAGTTAAATATGCTAACGGCAAATGGTCGAACTCTCAAGGCAGTGTCAGAATCAATTTGAAGAGTTGGGAAGGCCGGAAGATGCGCCGTCGGTATAGTGCGAATGAAGTAGACGCTCTGCTCGTCTACGTTCCTCAGATCGATGAGGTCTTGAGATTTGAAGCGAATATCTTTTGCGAGCGCACGGGGTTTACCGTGCGGATTGAACCAGCTAAGAACGGGCAGACGAAAGGCACTCTGAGCGCAAAAGATTTCATCTGGTGATTTTATCGGGGCGTAGCGCAGCCTGGTAGCGCGTTCGGTTCGGGACCGAAAGGTCGTAGGTTCAAATCCTATCGCCCCGACTTTTAGTTTAAGTAAACACGAAAGGGAAGCCGTGAGACGCTTCCCTTTCGTGTTTATGGCGCATGGGTGTTCTTGTGGGCCATGCATTCTACTCAGGACTCAGCGATCACTCTGGGGCCGCATACCAGAGGAGTACAGCGGCGAATGCCGAAGGAACCCCATCGTAACCCGCAGGTCTTGGGGTGCGATTGCCCGCCTGCGCAAGTGATAGCTCAGGAGTTACTGAACTACAATGGGTAACAAACACGAAGACGCGCACGGATTGAAGGAAGCACGCAAGCTCAAGAACGCGGATAACTGGAAACATCTCGCCCGCTGGCACGGTGATGGATATTACACGCTCCGTACAGAAGACACGAGCGACGTACCTGTGCGGTTGTTCTTGACGCCGAAGCTGCTAGAGGAAACCGAAGCGATCATCTATCACCAGATCGTCAACGCGACGCGCTTCCCCGGCGTGAAGTGCGTTGTCATCACGCCCGACACGCATTACGGCTATGGCGTGCCGGTCGGCTGCGTGCTGCTTACGGATGCCGATAGCGGCGCAGTGGCGATGGGCCCGGTGGGCTATGACATCGGTTGCTTCACGGCGGATACACTCGTGCCAACAATTGACGGTAACAGCTACGCTATCGGTGAGCTTGCCGAATCCAGCAAACAAATCTTTGTTTATGCGCTCTCCAACGAACACAAAATCGTCGTAGCGAGAGCGACGGCGAAGAAGACGCGAATCAATGCGCCACTTGTGAAAATTACGCTAGACAATGGTAAAGAGATCGTCTGCACACCCGATCATGAATTCATGCTGCGCGATGGCAGCTATCGTCAAGCGCAAGTCCTTAAGCCGCAAACATCGCTAATGCCTTTCGACAAGCGGATGGACAAAGACGGTTATATATTAGTCAGGCATCCTGCAACTGGTCTGAATCAAAAAGTGCATTGGATTATGGCACGCGGCGGATTGCTTGGGCAGATACCGTCTTTTGCCAGGCAGAAGACAATCATTCATCACAGAAATTTCAATCCAAGCGACAATCGCCTAGAAAACCTTGAGTTCATGGGCGACCGGGATCACATGAGCTATCACAAATTAATAGCCGAGCGGAACCCGCATTTTCAGTCACCAGAATTTGAAGCGAAGAGAAAGGCCGCGCTCTCCGCAAAAGCTCAGACTGACGACGGCCACGCTTATTATGCCGCGCGAGGTGCAGCTAATCTCGCCAGATGGAGAGAGCAGAATCCCGGAATCGAGAAGCAAGTAGCGATTGACAACCATAATGGCGAGCGCGGCAAACAATATCTGGTTGCTTACAACAAGAGCGCCGCAGGCAGAGCCAAATCCTCTGAAGTAGCGCATCGCATTCACATCTGCGAGACTTGTGGCGCAGAGGTTCGTGGTGTTGGCTTCGGGATTCACAACCATCGCAATCGGAAGCATGGCTACAATCACAAGGTCGTTTCTGTTAAGCCGCTAGATGATGTCGCTGACGTGTATTGCTTGACGGTTCCCGGTTATGGCAACTTCGCGCTTGATGCGGGCGTCTTCGTTCACAACTGCGGTATGGTCAGCGCCAAGTCCGAGGTGACGGTCGATGCGGCGACGCCGGAGAATCGCCTGGCATTCAATCGCGCCGTGATGGCGCGCGTCGAGTTCGGCGCGGGCGGCAAGAGCATCAGGTTGAAAAATCTCAACCGCAGCGAGTTCGATAACCTGGTTCGCGGCGGCGCGGAATACTATGTTGAAAAGTACGGCGCGACCTTTGATCGCAGCCGTGCCGAGCGGCATCGCCTGCCGGTTGACGATGACTGGCAGCCGCCGTTCGGCGGCAAAGGCAAGCCAGAGCGCGGCATTCAACAGCTCGGTTCGCTCGGTAGTGGAAACCACTTTATCGAGTTACAACGCTCGGAAGAGACCGGCACCTTGTTCGTCCAGGCGCACACAGGGTCGCGCGGTTGGGGACACGGGCTGGCGACCAACTACTTTGAGATGGCGCGCGCCGAAAAGCCTGAAGTCATCACAGACATCGATCTCGGCTATTTCACGCCCGATTCCAGGCACTACCGCGATTACCTGAACGCGGTGGCGGCGGGCGGCAACTTTGCCATCATCAACCGGCTGGTCATCTTCGAGCAGATCGCCGAAGCCTTCCGCGAAATCTTCGGCGGCGAGCTCGAATTGATCTATGAGATCAGCCACAATCTCGTGCAGCGCGAACGTCATCCGGAGTTCGGCGACGTCTGGGTGCATCGCAAAGGCGCAACGCGCGCCTTCCCTGCCGGGCATCCGGCGCTTGCCGGGACGATCTGGGAAGAGACAGGCCATCCGGTGCTGATCCCCGGCTCGAACAAAGACTGGAGCTACGTGCTGCGCCCGCAGGCGGGCGCGGTGAAAAGCGCCTACTCGGTCAATCACGGCGCGGGCCGTCGTCTGTCGCGCGGTGAGGCGACGCGCAGCTTGAATCAACGCGAGATTGACCGCCAGTATCGCGAGGCCGGCATCATCGTCAATGCAGATGGCCATGTGCCGATTGACGAAGCTGCGCCGTGTTATAAGCCTGCCGAAGAGGTCATCGAAGCGGTCGTCGGCGCGGGACTCGCAACAATTGAATACCGGCTCTGGCCGCTCGCCTCGCTCAAGGGCGAAGAAGATCGTCGTCGCCGGAAAAAGAAAAAGCAGTCGAGCAAGCACTATTGAAGAAGAGGCTAGGGGCTAGGGGCTAGGGGCTAGAGACCGGAGGTCAGAAGTCAGAGATCAGAGATCAAAGATTAGCAGTCGTAGCCGCGACCATGAGCGCATCAACGCGCATTTATCTTCCGAGCTAGCCCCTAGCCTCTATTCCCCGCCTCTGCTTCGCATGGCACAAAGCAAATGTTATGATGGCCCCCTCATGCAGGCAAAAACGCTTCAGGAGAAATCAATGAGCCAGGATTACGTACTCGCGCTCGATCAAGGCACGACCAGTTCGCGCGCCATCTTGTTTGACCGCGAGGGCCACCCCGCTGCCATCGCTCAGCAGGAATTCGAGCAACTCTACCCGCAGCCCGGATGGGTCGAACATCGCCCGAATGACATCTGGCATTCGCAACTCAACGCCGCCGAGCGCGTGTTGCTGGAAGCCAAGGTCAAGGCCGATCAGATCGCCGCCATCGGCATCACCAACCAGCGCGAAACGACGATCATCTGGAACCGCGAGACCGGCGAGCCGATCTATAACGCCATCGTCTGGCAATGCCGGCGAACTGCCGAAGCCTGCGACCGTTTGCGCGACGACGGCCTCGCGCCGCTTTTTCAACAGCGCACAGGGCTGGTGCTCGACGCTTACTTTTCGGGCACCAAAGTGCAATGGCTGCTCGATCACGTGCCGGGCGCGCGCGCGCTTGCAGAGCAAGGCAAGCTCGCTTTCGGCACCGTCGATTCGTGGCTGATCTGGAAACTCACAGGCGGGCGCATTCATGCCACCGATCCATCGAACGCCAGCCGCACACTGCTCTACAATATCGAACGCGGCGAATGGGATGATACATTACTGAACGCTTTGAACGTGCCGCGCGAGTTGTTGCCGCACGTGACGCCATCTAGCGCCTTGCTTGGCGAGACCGATCCGTCGTTGTTTGGCCGCGCCATTCCGATTGCCGGCAATGCCGGCGATCAACAGGCGGCGCTATTCGGGCAAGCTTGCACGACACCCGGCATGGCGAAAAACACTTACGGCACGGGCTGCTTCATGCTG
>JBBWZK010000139.1:0-42712 GCA_039648975.1 Blastocatellia bacterium | reverse complement strand
TCCGTATAGATGATTGAAACGTGGCTAATGCTGATTCATATGTAATCGTCGGCAATAGCCGCCGTCAACTTCTCTCTGTCATCTCATCAAGCGCCGCGCCCAGCCGCTCTAAGCCTGCTTTTAGTATATCAGTAGGAATGCCGATGCCGATGCGGAAATGCGCCGGCATCTCGAAGAAATGGCCCGGCACTACAGACGTTTCATGCTTCTCGCGCAGCAAGGCGCAAAGGTGTTCTACATTACCGAACTTCAAGCGCGGCGAAACCACCGTGCCGAAGGGCGGGCGGAAGGCGTCGAGGTCATCGCGCGAATCGAGAAACTGATCGAGCAACGACCAGTTCGCATCAAGCAGCGTTTTCGCTCGCGCCGCAATGCGGTCGAGGTTGCGCAGCGCGACGACGCTCAAACGCTCCGCAGAGTGCGCAGGGATGCCGCCGAAGATGTCATGCAATCGCCAGATTCTCTGCGCCAACTCAGGCTCGGCCAATATCCAGCCGCAGCGCAAGCCGCTCAAGCCATAAGCCTTCGTCAAGCTGCTCGTCGTCACGACCTCGCGTCCGAGTTGAAAAGCATAAGGCCGCGCACCCTCAAAAATCGCTTCGAGGTAAACTTCATCCACGAGGACACGCGCGCCGACGCTGCGCGCCAGTTCGCCTATGGCTTGCAGCGTATCTATATCGGTGAGCGCGCCGGTCGGATTGTGCATGTTCGTCAAGACGATCAGCTTTGTGCGATTGGTTACACTGCGTTCCACCTCGCGCAGGTCAACGCGAAAGCCGTCTTCCGCGCGGCGCACGAATCTTTTGACCGTTGCGCCGAGATAGCGCGGCACCGCTAGCAGCGGATCGTAGGCCGGATGCTCGACGATCACTTCATCGCCCGGCTCCAGTATGGTCGCCATCGCCAGGTGATTCGCCAGCGATGTGCCGGTCGCATGCACGATGCAGTCGATATCAACGCCGCACTTTTCAGCGAGCGCCGCTTGCAATGGCGCGTAGCCGTAAAAGCTTGGCCCGCTCAATTCGATGTCCGCCAGCGTCAACGGCAACTCGGCGAGCGGATAATGAATCAGGCCGCTGGTCGCCAGATTGAACGGCGCGCTGGCCTGCGTCTTGGCCCATTCGATGTAAGCCGAACCCTTCACTCGTTCAGTTGCGCTCATTACTTTTCCTTCGCCAGAAGAAATAGACCGGAATGCCTGCAAGCAAGATCGCCCAGCCAATCGCGCTGTTGCGCGGATAGTTATACATCACGCTCAAGGCAACGAAGGTTTCGGCGATGATGAAGAGCAGTGTGGTTAGCGGATGGCCGGGCACGCGGAAACTCATTGGTTTATCGCGGCGGCGAAAGATGAATAAGCAGGCTGCCGACAATCCGAAAAAAATGGTGTCTACGGACATCACATAGTTAAGAATCTGATCGTACCTTCCCGACAGCGCGATGATGATGGCGAGCGCGCCCTGCAAGGCAATCGCGACGACCGGCACGCGAGTTGTCGGATGCAGCCAGGCGACGCGCTTGAAGAATAATCCATCATCGGCCATTGCAAAATAAACGCGCGGCGCGGTGAGCATCCCCTGGCTGAGAAAGCCGAGCGTTGAAATGGCGATGCCCGTCGCAATCAGCGTTTTGCCGCGTTCGCCGAGCACCAGGCGCATGACTTCGGATGCCGGCGTCTTCGTCTGCGCCAGGTGGTCGACGCCGAGCACGTGTAGGTAAACATAATTCGCCAGCATATAGAGCACGATGACGCCCATTACGCCGATGAGCAGGCCGCGCGGCAGATTCTTGCGCGGCTCGCGCACTTCGCCGGCAATGAAGCATGACGTTTGCCAGCCGCCATAGGCGAACATCACAGGCACCAGCGCCGCGCCAAAGGCTGCGAATGTTGACCAGTCCATGCCCGGCGCAAGATAGCTGGCTGAGGGTTGCCAGTCATCTGTAGGATTGCTTACTGTCGGCTGGCTCGCGCCCTTAGCGATGAACAGGCCGCAGGCGATGAGCGCGAGGATGGCCATGATCTTCAAGACCATCAAGGCGCTCTGCACGGTGCTGCCGGCGCGCACGCCGAGACAGTTGATCAGCGTCAACAAGGCCAACGCGAGGATGGCGATGATGGCGCTCGTCCGGTCGCTGTCGGGCAGGTTCGTGAGCTGTGCGAAATATTTGGCGAAGGTGACGGCGACTGCCGCCATGCCGCCGGTTTGCGTGACCAGCAGCAGCGTCCAGCCATAAAGGAAGGCCGGCAGCGGGTGAAAGGCTTCGCGGATGTAAGCATACTGGCCGCCGACCTGCGGGCGATGCGCCGCGAGTTCCGCATAGATGAATGCGCCGGCCAGCGCGATCAGTCCGCCCATCGCCCACGCGCCCAACACCAGCCACGGCGGATGCACTTGGCGAGCGACGACGTAAGCGTTGATGAAGATGCCCGAACCGATGATGCCGCCCATGACGATCATCGTCGCGTCGAACAAGCCGAGCCGGCGCGCAAGCTGCGGCGTATCGTCGTTGGCGTCAACAGGCTGATGGGCTGGCGTGTCGCCGTGCGCGTCGCTCGCGGTTTTCAATCCGGGTAGCCTCCGTTATGCAATTTGTTTGATTGATTACAATCTAATTGAGCATGTAGGGGAGGCCCTCTGTGGCCTCCCCAGACCACGCTTGCGTACACTGGGGTAGGCACAGAGGCCCGCCCCTACATGCCATCGCCACTAAGCCGAGCGCGTTGAAGACGACGAGTTCAGCCGCTCGCGCATGCGCTGCTGCCACTTCGTCTGCGGCGCTTCTTCGGCCTCAAATTCATTGAGCATCTCGTTGAATCGCTCGCCGCCCAGTTGCCGAACTTTCAAGTAGAGCAGCGCCGTCAGCGTCGCCAGCAGCGGCAGAATAAATATATTAATCAATGTAGGAATCAGTTCGCCGACCCGCACGGTGACCGTCGCACCCTGACCCATTTCGCGATGCTTGAGACCGAAGGCTGCGGAAAACAGACCACTGAGCAAAAGAGGCAACATGATATGGATCAGCACGATGGCGATGACCGTCCGGCGCGCGCGTTTGCTCAACGCCTTTGAGCGGCGCACCGCCGCACGGCCTTTCAGGTTTTCCATGACGACAACCGGGCTGACCAGCGCTGCATGAATAAAGTAGATCACACCAGGGATGACGCCCAGTATCAATCCGAGAATTGAGAAGATGGTAACGCGAAGGCTCGTCTTCGTCAGGTGCTTGATTCGCTTCTTCAACGTTCGCAGCGCATGGCGCAGTTTCAATGGACGCAGCGGCGCGACCGCCAACTGCACGACGAACCAGATGATTACGCCGGTGATCACCGAGGTGGCGATGAGTTGAGCCATGAACATGACTAAACCGAGGACGCCGCCAATGACCTTGCCGGCGGTGCCGGACACAACCATATTTTTGATGAGCAAATCGTTGCTCAAAAACAGCACGTTGAGCAGCACCACAGGCATGTAAGCGACAAGCGACAGGCGGAAAAAGACCGGAAAGTGTTCGCTGTAGATGACCAGCGCGCGGCGGAACAATTTGCCCGTCCCTTCAGAACTGGCGCGCAGGGCGTTAGCAAAACTCAGCGCCGACGACGGACGATCATCCGGGTTCTTGGCAAGCGCGCTCATGATGACGCCCTCCATGCGCTTGGAAACTTTCTTGCGGCGCTCGCGCAAGGGCGGCGGCGCAGCTTCGATGTGCATACGCAACACGTCGTTGATGTCGCCGGTGAACGGCGGACTGCCTGCAAGCATTTGATAAGCGATGACGCCGAGACTGTAGATGTCCGAACGCGCATCGAGCACTTCGCCGCGACACTGTTCCGGCGACATATAAAGCGGCGTGCCGAGTATCGCGCCAATGCGCGTAATGCCGCCCGCTGATGCGGTCGAGCCGGTGCCGCGCTCGTCGGCGGTTGACCGCGCGCCCCCTGATGCAGTGATTCTACGCCCGACGGATGGCGACACCCTGTGGGTCGCGCTGTCTTCGTCGGGCGGCAGCACGACCGTCGCAATATCATCGTCGCCGGTTAAGGGCGCGGCGCTGTTTGATGATTCAACGAAGCTGCGCGGGCTGGTTTCTTCATCGGCAGGCTGCGCCGTCGCGGTTTCGCTGGCGACGTTTTGAATCAGAGTTGCCGCTTCGTTTGCTTCCGTCGCAAACGGCGCGGCTGACGGACTGGCGGCAGGCGACATCATGCGCGTTAAGGCTTCTCGATTCGCGGGCGATTGAATCAAGGTGGCGGATTCGGCGGAATCGGGCGGCAATAGGTTGGTCGCCGCCGCTTCGCTTTCGGGCGCGATGATGCGCGTTGTTGCTTCTTCGTTCAAAGAGAGGGCTTGCGTTGCCGCCGCATCGGGCATGAGGGCTTGCGTTGTTGCCAGAGTGGGCGCAAGCGTCGGCGTCACTTGGTCAATGACGTTGGTGTCGCGCGCCGGCGCGGCCCCCGTGAATCTGCAAGACGCAGGCGGCAGCGCCGCCGCGTTATTGTCTGGCGAGACGCTTGCCAGATTAATCGGGTCGCTGTGCTTGGCTAAACCAAAGTCCAGCACCTTGACGGTGTAGCCGGCGCGCCGGTTCGGCTCCAGCCAGATGTTCTCAGGTTTCAAGTCGCGGTGAATGATGCCCGCCTGATGCGCTTCGTCAACTGCCGAGGAGACCTGTTCGAGGATATCAACCACCCAGTCGACCGGCAATTGGTTCTCTTCTGCGAGAATGTCGGCCAGCGTGCAGCCATCGAGGTATTCCATCACCAGATAAGCGACCCGGTTATTATCGACGGCGGCGAATCCGAAATCTGTAACGTCTACGACGTTGGGGTGACGCATGCGCCCGGCGGCTTTGGCTTCGCGGCGAAAGCGCTCGACGAACTCATCGTTGCGCGTGAACTGCGGCATGATCACCTTGATCGCCACGGGCCGGTCTGTGCCGAGATGCGTCGCCAGATAGACCGCGCCCATGCCGCCTTTGCCGAGTTCACGTTCGATGCGGTACTTCCCATCGAGCACATGGCCGACGAGATCTGCTAGAGACATAGTAACCTCGAAAACCGAAAGCTAGAGCGGTTTACAAAGTGGGTGTGCCGTGTAGCGCAATCTGTTATATTGCGCCGCCCGATGCGCAATCTAACAGATTGCGCTACACCCAATCGAAACTGCTGTAGAGCGGGTCATCGCCTGTCAAGCCTGATGAGCATACCTACACCAGCAAGCCGCGCGCAATGCCAACACAGGGGAAATGATGAATGATGAATGCAGAATGATGAATGGCAGGCCGGAGCGTCGGCGCGATACGCCGGATTAAATAGATACTCCCCTGCCGTTTCCTCTTCAGTTCATCATTCATCATTCAACGTTTATCATTTTCTTAAATCTATGGAACCATCGGCGCGCCTCGCGGACATCACTATCGAGGATGATTCACTAGCCTGTGGCGGAAGCTGCGAACGCGATCATCGCTTCGCCAGCAACGCGCCTGACACCGCCGTTCTCCCCGGCATAATATTCATTTTATCGAACGCGCCATTCGTGTGCGCGCAAAACGGACAATCTAAGGAGACTTCATGCAGAAGGGATTTTATCGAATGATGATGCGAGGGACGCTTGTTTGTGTTTGTCTGTTCAATCTGCTCATCAGCGCCGCCGTATTGGCGCAACACCGTGAGGGGCGGGGCGGCGATCCTGCGACCCGCGCCGGCGGCAAAGTAACTGCGGTCGGCAGCGCTTCAATCACCGTGCAGGGACGCGATGACAGTGCAACCGTAATCAATGTGACGGCGGACACCAAGGTCGAACGCAACGGCCAGGCCGCAACGCTTGCGGATTTCAAAGTCGGCGATTTTGTTTTCGCTCACGGGGCGCGCAATGCTGACGGCCAGTTTATTGCCGACCAGGTGAGGGGCGGCGACAAGCCGCCGCCGGGCAGAGGGCCGGGTGAAGGCCGTTTCAACGGCGTCGGCGGTGAGCTGCAATTGGTTGATACGGCGGCGCGCACGTTGACGGTCAAAGCCCGCGACGGCTCGACGCAAACGATCTACACCACCGCCAGCACAGAGTTCAATCGCAACCGGCAGGCGGCGACGCTTGCGGACTTCAAAGCCGGCGACCACGTCGGCGCGAACGGCGCGCGCAACGCCGACGGCCATTTCGTTGCGGATCATATCTTCGGCGGTGATGCGCCGCCGCGTCACGGCCAACAGTAATCCGGCAAAGGAATGTTTTCGTAGAAACGCTCTTGTGAGACCAAGCCGCCTGCCGGCGCATTCGCTGGTTGCGGGATCAAACGGCAGGCGCGCTTGTGATGTGTGAGTGAAATCCAGCATCTTGCTGTCCTCCTCCGGGCTGGCCTGCCAGGCTAGCCCACTTTTTCGTTTGCCGCAAATTTGATCATTTGATCCGCCATTTGCGCTGCCGGCGTGTTCTAATAGTTAATGGAACTAACGAGGCGCGTCGCGGACATTCATGTACGGAGCCGGAAAACCGAATCTGAGAATTCGATGAGAGAATCGCTGGCCACGATTAACGACGAGACGCTGCTGCGGTTGATGATGACCGGAGACGCCGAAGCGTTCGCCGAACTCTACGACCGGCGGCAGAGCGGCGTCTATCGCTTCGCGCTGCGCATGAGCGGCTCGCATGCTATCGCTGAAGATGTAACACAGGATGTCTTCATGGCCCTAATGCGCGACGGCAATTTATATGATTCATTACGCGGCTCGGTAGCCGCTTACCTCTACGGCATCGCGCGCAACCGCGTGCTCAAGCGGCTGGCGCGCGACCGCGCTTTCGTGTCGCTAAGCGACGAGGCGACGGATGAGGGAGTGGCCGGCGACGCGCGCTTGATTGTCCAGGCAGACCCGCTTGCAGAACTGGCGCGCAATGAAACGATTGAGGCCGTGCGCCAGGCGATCCTGGCCTTGCCGGCACATTACCGCGAAGTGGTGGTGCTCTGCAATATGCAGGAGATGAATTACGAACAGGCTGCCGCCATCATCGGTTGTCCGGTAGGCACTGTGCGCTCGCGGCTGCACAGGGCGCGGGCGATGTTAATCAACAAGCTGCGCGCGATGGGCGAAGCGGAAAGCACGGTGCGGATTACTGCGAAGAGGTGTGCGCTATGACATGCGAAGAGTTCGAGAGAGTCGTTACCGACCTGGCTTGCGAATTTCTGATCGAAGCGGCGACGCGCAAGCGCGCACTGGCACACGCGCGGGCTTGTTCGCGTTGCGCGGCTCGCTTGCAGCAAGAGCGCGCCTTGACCGCTGCGCTCGGCGAAGCCGCAAGCCGTGAGCGAACGCAAGCGCCGGCTCGCATGAAGACGGCGTTGCTCGTCGCTTTTCAACAGCAGATGACGCCAGCCAACCTGGCCGCGCCGCTTGTCTCCAGGAATGAATCGCCGCGCCGCTGGTCGCGCTATCTGATGGCGGCGGCGGCGGCATTGATGCTTGCGGCGATTCTCTTGGCCCTGCAAATTTTGCATCAACAATCGAAGGTTGAGTCATCAACAAATCCAGGCCCGGCGATGGCCGCTCAAGAATTGCCATCGAAAGACGCCGCCTCGCAGATGAACGGCGTAACCGGTCAAGCATCGCGCGAATCAAGCGTAACGAATAAAGAGAATGTGCAACCCGCGGCGCGCAACGATAAAACAACCAATGCGCCGCGATTGCCGCGCCGCCGTTTGCGGCCCGTCTTTCGTCCTGAACTGGCAAATCGAACCAGTCCTGCCGAGACGGTAACGGAATTCATTCCGCTGACGGCAATCGCCGACGCGACGGCCATGCATAGCGGCACTATCGTGCGCGTCGAGATGCCGCGCGCCTCGCTCATTGCCATGGGGCTGCCCTTGAATGCCGAGCGCGCTCGTGAAACGGTGAAAGCGGACATCGTGGTCGGCGATGACGGACTGGCCCGCGCCATCCGTCTGGTTTACTAAACCGTGATGCGTGGTGCGTGAATCAATGCGCAACACACCAGTTTATAGGCAGCGGCATTGTCACGCACCACGCGCCACGCATCACTTGAAACGAAGAGAGGCACAATGAACATGAAAAAACATCAACCGTTCGCCTGGATTTTGGCGTGCGCGATGATGCTCTCCCTGGCCTCAACCCTTGTTGCGCAGGAGCAGACCGGCGGCAAAGACTGGCATCGAAGGCCGCAGGCGTCAAGCGAACAACAGGCGGGAACAGGAGAGCATCACCGGCGACCTTTCCCGCACGGCCCTGGATTCAATCTGCTGTCGTCCGAGATGCGCTTCGGCGACAAGACCGTCATTGGCCAACCGTTCTCTGCGCAGGTCGAAATGGAGAGCACGCGGACGCTTGCCGACGGCACGCGCTCGACGCACAAAGGCACAGGCGTGATTTATCGCGACAGCGAAGGCCGTACACGCCGCGAGATGACGCTCGACGTTCTCGGCTCGTTCGCCTCTGCCGGCGACCCGTCGCAGATGATCTTCATCAACGATCCGGTCGCAAGCACGCATTACGCTCTGGACGCGACCAACCGCACGGCGCGCAAGATGACGCTACCGGCAGGCCGTCCACCGCGCGAGATGGCCGAGCAGAGCGGCCCGCATCAGCCGGCTTTTGACATCAAGACGGAATCGCTCGGCAAGCAGGTGATCGAAGGCATCGAAGCCGAAGGGACACGCTCTGTGATTACGATTCCAGCCGGCATACACGGCAACGACAGCCCGGTCGAAGTCGTGTCAGAGCGCTGGTACTCGGCGCAATTGCAGGCCGTCGTGATGAGCAAGCACAGCGATCCGCGCATGGGCGAGCACGTTTATCGCCTGACCAACATCAAGCGCGAAGAGCCTGCGCGTTCGCTGTTTGAGGTGCCTGCGGATTATCAGGTGCAGGAAGGCGGCTTCGGTGGTGGCCCTGGTGGCCGGCGCGGGCCGCGCCGTCCGAACGAGAATTAATCGCCGCCGGTGTAGAGCGATTCGATTCTGCCGGAATACTTCTGCTCGACGGCACGGCGGCGGACTTTCAGCGTCGGCGTCAGTTCGCCGCCGTCAATCGTGAACTCGTCGGCAAGCAGCGCGATACGTTTCACCTTCTCATAATCCGCCAGTTCGCGGGTCAGCCGCGTGACTTCCGCTTTGATTAAATCAAAGATGCGGCGGTCTTCGACGAGCACCGCTTTGTCTTTCGTATCGATGCCCTGCGCTTTGGCCCAGGCGCGCAGCCGCTCGAAGTCCGGCACAATCAGTGCCGAGACGTACTTGCGCTTGTCGCCGACGATGACCGCCTGCTCGACATATTCGCTTTGACCGAGCAAGCCTTCGATCATCTGCGGCGCGACGTACTTGCCCGACGAGGTTTTAATCAAATCTTTCTTGCGGTCGGTGATGAAGAGATAGCCGTCTTTGTCAATGTAACCAATATCACCCGTCTTGAACCAGCGCCGGTTGACCTCCGTCTCCTCGGTGAAAGCGGCGACGGTCTCTTCCGGCTTGTTGAAATAGCCTTGAAACACATGCGGGCCGCGCGTCAGAATTTCACCATCTTCGGCAATCTTGACCTCAACGCCGCCCAGCGCGCGACCGACCGAGCCGATGCGGTTGTGCTTGAGCGTGCTGACGGCGATGACCGGCGCGGTCTCCGTCAAGCCATAACCTTGCAGCACGGGCACGCCTGCGCCTGTAAAGACCAGCGTCAGTTCCGACGGCAGCGCCGCGCCGCCTGAAACCATGCGACGAATGCGCCCGCCGAGCGCCGCGCGGATTTTGTGAAACACCAGCCGGTCGGCGATCTCGGATTGCAGTTCGAGAAGCGGCGGCACACGCTCGGCTCTGGAATAAATTTCGCCGAGCCGCCGCGCCACTCCCAGCGACCAGTCGAAGACGCGTTTGCTTAGACCGCCTTTGTCAGAGGCGTTCTTCTGCATGCGCGCGTAAACTTTTTCGAGCAGGCGCGGCACCGTCGACATCAGCGTCGGGTGTACGTCGAGCATATCGCCCGCCACCGTTTCAATGCCGCCGGCATAATTAATCTGCACGCCGCGAAGTAAGCAGAGATATAAAACCATGCGCTCGAAGATGTGCGACATCGGCAGGAACGACAGCATCGTGCCGCCCGCTTCGATTTCGAGAAACACGCCGGCGGCATACGCATTGAAAGCGATGTTGTCGTGCGTCAGCATCGCCCCTTTAGGCTCACCCGTCGTGCCTGACGTGTAGATGATCGACGCGAGGTCTGACGGCTGCACGTCGGAGGCAATCACGTCGTAAAGCTCCGGTCGCTCGCCATCGATCTCGGCGCCGCGCTGTTCGAGCGCCGAAAATGAGATTGTGCCTTCGCGGTTGACGTTCGCCTGAAACGACGCGATGCGCAGATCGGGAAAGCCTTTGAGCACCGTTTCGACGCGCTTCATCTGCCGCGCCGTCGAGATGAACAACAGCTTCGGCGCGGATTCTTTGAGAATGTATTCGACCTGATGCACCGGCTGCGTCGGATAGATGGGCACATTGATTGCGCCGTTTGACAGGATGGCGTAATCGCTGATGCTCCACAGCGGGCCGCTCTCGGCGAGTATGGCGACGCGGTCGCCTTTGCGTATGCCGAGATCATAGAGGCCGAGCGCCACGTGGCGCACGCGGTCGAGCAGGCTCTGGCCGCTGAGGCCTGTCCACTGCTTATCTTGTTTGAAGCGTATGACCTCTTCATCGCGGCGCGCGCCGGCTGCGCCTTTGAGCAGGTCAACGAGCGTCCCTGGCCGTGAATGGTTCATGCGGTTTGCTCTGACAGTTGATTTGACGACTTGAAAGGCGCGGCCATTGTAATGCGCCGCCGGAAAGATGTAAACCGCAACGGAGTTGCACGCGTCTTTCACTGTGTATTCATCAGCAAACCCATGCTGACGGCGAAAGTCTTACCAAAGCGTTTTGACGAGGCCCGAACCTGTGATGGTTGCGTCTTTGGTGATAACCAGGCTTGCTCCGCTTTGATCCTGCAAACAAATGGCGGTAGCAACAATCAGCCGATCAGGCATTTCAGGAATCGTGGTGAGCGTTTCAGCCTGTTTGAGAATGGTTTCATCGAGAGGGCAAAATAATACATTGCTTGAGAGGCGCATGAACTCCCATAGTTGAATTGATGTTGCTGGTGATTTCCGGTGCTCAATGATATACAGCGACTCAGCGACGACGATAGCCGGAATGAAGAGTAGGCTCCCTGGATCACGCAGGATTGCTTGCGCCTTTGAACTGAGCCGAGCATCGGCGGTCAAATACCAAAGTACGGCGTGAGTGTCGAGGATAAAACGTTGGTTCACGCGATTGTCTCACAGTCCAGGATGCCATTCAGCCGCTTCAAAATCTGCTTCGTCGTAGGTGATTCCTTGCATTACACCATAAAAATCGGCAGAGGATTTGCGCGCTTGCGCCCCCGTTTGCATCTGGTCGCGCAATAATGCCGATAGATCGCTGATCAACCGTAATTGGTCACTCACAGGCAATCCCTTGGCTTCTGCAATGACTTTCTCGTAATTTATTTCGCTTGCCATATCATCACCTTTATTCCGCTCTTTGATTCGAGCAATTTGAATCCAGGCTGACTTAGAATATCATCCGTCGTCATCTACGGCGAGCAAAATGGTTTCGCTGCCGGCTGGCAAACCTGCTTTTTGCTCAGCCTATGACCGTTCAAGCCGGCCCACTGCTTGTCTTCTCGATCCCCGCTTATTCGTATCTGAGCGCAACCATCGGATCAATTCTCGTCGCTCGCCGGGCAGGGATAAAGCTGGCGGTCAAGGCGACGGCGATCAGGATCACACAGATGGCGGCAAAGGTCAGCGGGTCGGTGGCGCTGACGCCAAATAGCAGACTCGACAGAAGCCGGGTCAAGGCGAAGGCGGCGGCTAACCCTATGGCCACGCCGATCAAGGCCAGATGGATGGCCTGTCTGAGGACGAGCTTTAACACGTCAACGCCTGTCGCCCCCAAAGCCACGCGGATGCCTATCTCATGGCTTCGCTGGGTGACGAGATAAGCGATCACGCCATAAAGCCCGATGGCCGCAAGCAGCAACGCCAGCGCCGCGAAGACGCCAAGCAAGGTGACAGCGAAGCGGCGCGCTTCAAGCGAGCGGGCCAGGCGTTCGTCCATCGTCTGGATGTCGTAGAGCGGCTGGTTCGCGTCTACGGCCTGAACCTGCTCGCGTATAGTCTGCGCCAGGCTGCGCGGATCGTCGGCGGTGCGCACCACGAGCGTCGCAGAGCCGAAGTACCAGGGGAAGTAAATCGTGCCTTTGGGCTCTTCGATCAAATCTTTCGTATGCACCGTGCCGACAATGCCGACAATCGTGCCCCAGGGGCCTTCGGAACCCCAGCCGATGTTAGCGCCGAGCGGATCACGATCCGGCCAGAAACGTTTCGCCAGCGCTTCGTCAATGATGATGGCCGAGCCCTCGCCAATCGGGCCTTGCGTCCGCATATCCGATAACTCAAACAGTCGTCCCTTGAGCAGCGGAATGCCTATCGCTCGGAAGTAATCCGCTGTGACGTAGAGGTAATCCGCATGTGGTTCGGGATCACCGGAGCCTGCCTGTCGATCACGTATCGAGAAGACCGAGTTGTCGCCTCCGGATGTAAACGGCGGCTGAAAGGCTACCGCCGCATGCTCGACGCCCGCCGTCGCAGAGATTCGCTCAAGCGCCGCATTCAGGAATCCGGCGACCTGTGTTGAGCTATTGTACTGTGTGCGTGGCAGCGACAACCGCAAGGTGAGAACGTTGTGCGAATCGAACCCCGGACTGACGTCGAGCAGCCTGGCGAAACTGCGCAGCAGCAGGCCCGCACAGATCAGCAGGACGACAGCCAGCGAGACTTCGGCAACCACGAGAACCCTGCGCAGGCGATGACGAGAAGGGCTTGCGGTGTCGGATCGGCCAGACTCCTTGAGCGAGCTGACCAGATCAGTCTTCGACGCGACGAGCGCCGGCAGAAGACCGAAAACAATGCCGGAAGCCAACGAGACCGCGAGCGTGAAGCACAATACTCTGGCATCGAGGCGAGCTTCGCTGATGCGCGGCAGATCAGCCGGAGCCATAGCGATCAGCGCGCTCGTTCCCCATGCGGCGAACAAGACGCCAAGCGCGCCGCCGGCAACGCCGAGCAACACGCTTTCGGTCAGCAGTTGTTGCAGAATGCGCCGGCGTCCTGCACCGAGAGCCGCACGAATCGCCATCTCGCGAGAACGCACGCTGGCGCGCGCCAGCAACAGATTGGCGATGTTGGCACACGAGATCAGCAAGACCACGACGACCGCGCCCATCAATATGTAAAGCGGCTGGCGCACGTCACTGACACGCTCTTCGATGAGTGGCCGCACCTCGATGTTGAAGTCATCGGGATAATCGTTTTTCATATTCGGGGCAAAGCTGCCCATCGCCGCCTGCGCCTGTTGCAGGCCGACATAGGGCTTCAGCCGCGCGAGCATCGTGTAAGCCAGACTCCAGCGACGCTCCTCGGAAAGCTCGCGCGGCGCGAACGCCATGGGAATCCAGAGGTCTATGTTGGGATAGAGTTCTTCGATGCCGGCGGGCAGTACACCGATGACCTCATAGCCTTCGCCGTCGAGTTGCAGCGTTCTGCCAGGAACCCCCGCGTCAGTATTGAAGAGACGCTTCCATGTGCTGTAGCTGAGCAGCGCGACATGCTGGTTGCCGAACTTGTCTTCTTCTGCGGTGAAGAGATGTCCGACAAGCGGGTTGATGCCAAGCATCTGGAAGAAACTCGCGGTCGCTCGCCCAGTCTGCAATCGCTGAGGAGCATCAACACCTGTAAGATTGAGGCCGCGCTGCGAGAGGGCTGCGGTCGCCTCGAAAACATCGGTCTGGCTGCTGTAATCGAGGTATTGCAGGGCCGATACCTGTGTGCGCGGCAGGTTGAGTTTAGGAAGCTGATTGTGAATGACGACCACGCGCTCTGGATCGCTGATGGGCAATTGGCGAAGCAAGACGGCGTTGACGACGCTAAAGATGGCCGTGGTTGCGCCGATGCCCAGGCTCAATGTAAGTACGGCTACCAGGCTGAAGCCAGGCTGTTTGAACAGCATGCGACCGGCGAAACGCAAATCCTGCAACAGGGTTTCCAGATAATATCCCACACGTGCCTCCCGCACGCTTTCTTTGACCTGCTCGACGCCGCCTAGCTCGATCAAGGCTTGCCGGCGAGCGTCTGCCGGCTTGAGCCCTTCATTGATCTTTGACTCAATCAGCAGGTCGAGGTAAGCGCTGACCTCGTCGGTGAGTTCCCGTTCAACCCGCTCCCTGCGAAACAGGTTGCGCCAAAAGCTTGTCAGGCGCGGCAACAGCGGCATACGGTCGCCTCTTCAGTTTGCTTTGAGGGCAGTGGTAATCGCCACCGAGATGAGCTGCCATTCCTGCGTTTCGGCTTCGAGCTGGCGGCGTCCGGCGGCGGTCAAGCGGTAGAACTTCGCCCGGCGTTTGTTCTCGGACTCGCCCCATGAGGCTTTGAGCCAGCCGGCCTCCTCCATGCGATGCAGGGCAGGGAAGAGCGAGCCGGGCTTGACCTGAAACGTTCCGCGCGTGATCTGTTCGATGCGTTGTGACACGCCGAGCCCATGCAGAGGGCCGAGCGCCAGCGCCTTGAGCACCAGCAAGCCGAGCGTGCCTTGCAAAAGATCGGTTTTGTTTTCTTTCATGCTCTCTCCTATAGACAGCCTGTAGGTTATACAGGCTCGTATAGAATGTCAATAGGAGGAGAAGTCTCGTCTGGCAGATCAAGCGTGAGCTACAGACGCTCTGCCCAATGCTCTGCGGCATGGTAGAAAACAGAGACAACCTTGTACTTGCAATCCCCTTTAGAACTGGTCAAGCTCTGATAGATTTCGGTCACTGGTTTTCCTTCGGGGGTGCAGCAGCAAGCCCCGAAGGAGAGCCAATACTTTTCGATTTGCAGGAGAGAGCTTGCCGGTTCTTGTCGTTGATAACGTCGAAAAAAATTATGCAGGCGGGCGCGGCGGTGTAGCGGCGTTGCGCGGCGTCAGCTTCACCGTAGAAGCCGGTGAGTTCATCGCCCTGATGGGGCCGTCGGGCTGCGGTAAATCATCGCTGCTGCACATCGTCGGCGGCATGGATCGCGCCACCGGCGGGCGTGTGACGCTCAATGAAGTGTCGTTTGCCTCACTCAATGAAGAAGAACTCGCGCGGCTGCGGCGACGACAGATCGGCTTCGTCTTTCAATTCTTCAATCTGCTGCCGACGCTCACCGTCGAGGAAAACGTCGCGCTGCCGCTGATGCTCGATGGCGCACAGGAGCGCGAAACCGGCGAGCGCGCCAAAGCCTTGCTGACGCGCGTCGGCCTCAGCGACCGCGCCACTCATTATCCGGCGGAACTGTCCGGCGGCGAGATGCAGCGCACTGCCCTTGCCCGCGCCATCATCGCGCAGCCTCAACTCGTGCTTGCTGACGAACCGACGGGCAATCTCGATTCCGACAACGGCCATCAGGTCATGCAACTGCTCGCCGAGTTGAATAGAGAAACCGGTGTAACCATCATTCTTGCCACACACGCCAGCGAATCGGCTGAATACGCGCGGCGCCTCATACGCATGCGCGACGGTCTGGTCGAAAGCGATAACGGCAAGCCACGCGCTTGAATCATCAAACTTGAATCATCAAAGATGAAGGCGTACCTCATCCTCTTTCGCCAGTTCATCCTGCGCGCCCTGGCGCGCGCGAAGCTGCGCACGTTGATCACGGCGCTCGGCATTGCGCTCGGCGTCGGCGTCACAGTGGCCATCCGGCTGGCGAATGCCAGCGCTCTGGAATCGTTTCGCACCGCGACCGAATCCGTCGCCGGCCAGACGTCGATTCAGATCACTGGCGCGGCGGGCCGCTTCGATGAATTGCTGCTCGGCGAACTGAACTGGCTGCGCGATTACGGCGACCTCAGCCCGGTCATCACCGGCTATGCGATGACCGACCCGCAAGCGCGCACCGATAATCAACCCGCCGCGCTATCTTCAACTGTAAGCAATGCCACAAAGCCGCTGCCGCGTTATGGCGAGTTTCTTGAAGTGCTCGGCGTTGATGTATTGCGCGAGCGGCCTTTCCGCGAGTACAAACTGATTCGCACAAGCGACGGTCAATCACAGCCCAATGCGCGCGACTTTCTGCTACTGCTCGCCGACCCTGCGTCGATCATCGTCAGCGAAACATTCGCTGCACGGCATCACCTCAACATCGGCGACAAGCTGGCGCTGACTATGGGCGATGCGCGCCGCCAGTACACCGTGCGCGGTTTGCTTGCCAACGAAGGCCCGGCGCGCGCCCTGCAAGGCAACTTCGTTTTGATGGACATCGCTGCCGCGCAATGGGCGTTCAATCGGCTAGGCTTGCTCGACCGCGTTGACGTGAAGCTCAAACGCGACATGCCACGTGAGCGCGCCGAAATGGAAATCAGCAGCCGGCTGCCTTCATCATTAATTGTTCGTCGCCCCGAATCGAGCGCCGGCGAAATCGAAAAGATGATCGCGGCATTTCATTTCAACCTTAATGCGCTCGGCTCGATTGCGCTGCTCGTTGGCCTGTTTTTGATCTACAACACGATCTCGATTTCGGTTATCACGCGCCGCGATGAAATCGGCACGTTGCGCGCCGTCGGCGTCACGCGGCGGATGACGCTGCTGCTCTTTTTAGGCGAAGCCGTCCTGCTGGCGCTCGCCGGCACCATCGCTGGCCTCGCGCTTGGCCGCTTGATGGCGACGGCGGCGGTGAAAGCGACAGCGACGACGGTGGAGGTTTTTTTTATTGCTACGGCGGCGACACGAGAAGCCGCATCGCACGCCTTGAGGGTCAGCGAAATCCTCATCGCCTTTGCCGTCGCCTTGCCGCTGGCGTTGGTTGCCGCCGCCTTGCCGGCGCTCGAAGCGGCGCGCGTCCGCCCCATCGAAGCCATGCGCGGCGCGGAACGGCTGGAGAAAACCTTCAAGCCGTCACGACGGTTTTTTGTGGCATCGGCTACATTACTGGTTTTGGGTTATCTGCTGATGTTGCCCGGGCCAGTGCGCGGTCTGCCGATATTCGGCTATGCGGCGACGTTGATGTTGGTGTTCGGCGGCGCGGCGCTTGCCCCGAATGCGCTGTGGCTAGCTTGCCAGATCGCCAACCGTTTCCTGGCGCGGTGGCTGCGCGTCGTGCGCGTTGAAGCGAAACTCGCCGCCGCTAATCTGCGCAATGCCATCCCGCGACTGTCCATCTCGGTCGCGGCGCTGGCCGTGGCGCTGGCCATGATGACGGCGATTTCAATTATGATCGGCAGCTTCCGCGAGACGGTCGCTTACTGGGTCGACCAGACGCTCATCGCAGACATCTACGCCCGCCCGCTGGCGCAGAGCGCCACCAACTTCGCGGGCGAGATTGATGCGCAGGCCATCGCACTTGTGAAGAATGATGTGGCAGTCGAAGCGGTCTATCCTTACGCCTCACAGCAAATCACTTATCAAGGCGAAGCCGTCGTGGTCGGCGGCGGCGATTTCTCGACGTTTGCCAGTCACGGGCGCTTGCTCTTCAAGTCGCCATCAGACGGGCGCGCGGCGATGCTTGCGGCGATTGGCACAGATCGAATCGTCGTCAATGAGAGCTTCGCGTTACGTTACCAGAAGCGGATTGGCGATGTCGTTGAATTGCCGACGACCGGCGGGCCGCACGCCTTCGAGATCATCGCCGTCTATTACGATTATGCCAACAGTCGCGGCGTTTGTGTGATGGATGCTACAACTTACGCGCGCTACTATCCGCACACGCGGCCAAACAGCCTGGCGGTTTATCTGAAGCCGGACGCCGACGCCGATGAAGTCAACGCACGGCTGGCTGAATCCATCGGTGGTCGCTATCAACTGTTGTTCACCACTAACCGCGTCATCCACCGCGAAGTGATGCGCATCTTCGACAGCACCTTTGCCATCACTTATGCGCTGGAAGCCATCGCCATCGTCGTCGCAGGGCTCGGCGTCATTTCGACGCTGATCACCTTGATTCTCGAACGGCGCGGCGAAATCAGTGTGCTCGGATTCCTGGGCGCAACTCGCCGCCAGATACGCCGCATGGTGGTGATTGAAAGCCTGTTGATTGGCGGCGTCAGCCAGGCCATCGGCATCATCATCGGCTGGATGTTGTCGCTGGTGCTGATCTACGTCATCAATGTGCAATCGTTCGGCTGGACGATTCAATTTCACCTGCCATTCGGATTCATCGCGCAGTCAACCTTGTTAATTCTGCTGGTCACCGCGCTCGCTGGCCTGTACCCGGCGGCGCAGGCGGCGCGCGTCGAAGCCGTGCGCTTTGCGAGAGAAGAGTGAATCAGGAAGCAGGAGGCAGGAGGCAGTTCAGAAACAACGGGTCGGTCTGATGGATAAACAGAAAGCCAAAGACAAAAAGCTGAAGCTGAAAGCAAGGTTGCTCGCAGGTATTGTTGGCCTGCTTACTGCCTACTGCCTACTGCCTACTGCCGCCTCCTGGCTACCTACTGCTAACTCTTTACTGCCTACTGCCTCCCGCCTCCTGCCTCCTGATTCATGGCGCGAAGCCGAAGCGGGCTACCGTTATGAGTTCCCACGCGATCACGCGTCGCACGAAGATTATGCGATTGAGTGGTGGTATTACACAGGCAACCTTCAGGCGAAAGACGGTCGCCGGTTCGGCTATCAACTGACCTTCTTTCGCGTCGGCCTGGCGCGTCAGCCGGTCAATCCATCGCGCTGGGCGGTGCGCAATTTATATATGACGCACCTGGCGATTTCCGATATTGAGCAAAAACAGTTTCATTCCTTCGACCGCATCAACCGCGCAGGCATCGGCTGGGCGGGCGCGACGACCGACGAGTATCGCGTCTGGAACGAAGATTGGTCGGCGCGGCTTGACGGGCGCGAGCATGTGTTGAGCGCGAGTGATGGAGATTACAAAGTTGATTTACGGCTCGCACCGGCAAAGCCCGAAGTCATACATGGCGAGAACGGCATCAGCCAGAAGGGTGAGTCCGCCGGCAACGCGTCGCATTACTATTCGTTGACGCGGCTTGAAACGTCAGGGCAATTGACCGTTGGCGGCGAGACTTTCAACGTGACGGGGTTAAGCTGGATGGATCACGAATTCGGCACCAGCTTTCTCGAAGAAGAAGAGATGGGCTGGGACTGGTTCTCGATTCAACTCGATGATGGCCGCGAGGTGATGCTGTTTGAGATTCGCCGCCGCGACGGACAGATTGATCCGCGTTCCAGCGGCACGCTGATCGATAGCGACGGGCGTGCGACGCACATAGGCTTCGGCGAATTTGCGCTGGCGTCAAGCGACGTGTGGCGCTCGCCGTCAAGCAATGCGGCATACCCGACGGGGTGGACGATTGACCTGCCGCGTTATCAATTAAAACTGACGACGCGCGCCGCGTTTGCCGATCAGGAACTGCGCACCACCGAGAGCACCGGCGTGACTTACTGGGAAGGCAGCATCAACGTCGACGGCACAGCAGATGGCCGGCCTGTGACCGGGCGCGGCTATCTGGAGATGACCGGCTATGCGGGCCAAAACATGGGCGCGATTCTGCATTGAGGGATGGCAGATGGAAAGAGTGGTAGCGGCGATTCTGAGATTCGTGAGGCCGGATGCCTGCGCCCGGCTTGCTAAGCCTTTTGAAGAGCCTGCGATGTTGAAGTGTTATTTTATGGGTCTTTTGGCGGGGTAGGGAATGTAGTTTAGCATCCCTGCCGCGAGGCCTGCGCCTGCGCCGATGAGTATTCCTCTTATGCTTGCAGCGATCAAGTAAGATGGCCCAACGATGGCTCTCTGTATTTCGTCATAACGAACATAGGAAAGATATACTAATGCAATACCAACCAGAATTGCCCCGATAATTGCGCTGAACGTCGGCCCAATCTCTCGCCTGGCCCAGCGAGGGCTCTTCCAAACGATTGCGCCAATCATCGCACCGATCAATGCTGCTATCGGTGTGGTGATGATTAACGATAGCAGGAAAAAGAACCATTTGGTTCCTGGGCCATACTGAAATTTAGGGAGAATGATATCCGCCAGAACGCTACCGATTGCGCCGCCAAGAGCCCCGCGCCACAGATAAACCTTGCCGGATGGTTTTGTCACTGTTCACTCCTTCATCTTTTACATCGTGGAGTTGTCGCCGCAACTATGGTTACATTGGCCAAGGAGATTGCTGTGAAGAGTATATCCGCATATAGCGCACTCAGAGATTCTAAATGTTTGTGTGACCTTGAACTCCGGATACTAATCCTGTCACTGCACCGGCAATCATTCCATACTTTATGAAAAAGCCATCCCAGATAGGTTGGCGGATTTCGGTTACAATCTGGGCATCAATAATCGCTCCGACAATTGAGCCAATGATTGCCGCAATAACCGCCCCAATGACAGCCCCGGTTAGTCTTCCAATTCGTAGCTGTTTGATCCCCATCCATATCAATGCACCTACCACTGTCCCGACAATAATTGTTATTGGCAGTACGCGAATGATTGCGAAAGACCCCCAATAGAATGCTGTTCCAGCACGTTTGAAGTAGAACAAATAAAGGATTGCGATTCCAAGCACACCACCGATGAAGGCTCCAAGCATTCCTCGCCACAGAAATGGCAGAGCCTCTGTTTTCATCATTTCAATTACCTTTCGTGCTAAAGAGGGTTAGTTGAGGCAGCTTAAATAGGGATGGCCTCAATTCACAGGGGCATATTGTTAACCGGCTAAAAGCGATAGGTTGTGACGAGCAAAAGGCCACCGACTGAGATGAAGCAGTGCAGTGGATTCCTATCTCTGAAGCCCGCTCCACTGCAATATCTTGTGCCAGCTTGCAATCTCAATTCCTCTATTAAAGCGATTGTTTTGGTTTTTCTCCATTTTGACCTCCGACCATTATTCCTGGCACGGCCCCTAGAAGTATCCCAAGCAAAATCCAATAAAAAACTTCTGAATGGTTCCAGGAGCCTCTTTCCGTAGCGCCATAATCTGTATGGGAGTTCATCGCCCCAATCACTGACAGAAAACCTGCCAAAACGACGGTGAAGCCTGCTCCAATCAATGCCCTTAAGGGCGCTCGTATATTTCTTCCTGACTTCGTATGAAGCCACCAGATCAACCCTCCGATGACCGTTCCTACTATGGCAGTAATCGGCACCATGAGTAACAGAACCAGCAAAAGTTTTCCGCTTCTCATAATGAAGCTGAAACTGGGGAGAGTCAGGGTATAGAGCAGTCCCCCAAACATTCCCCCCAGGCATCCTCGGCGAAGTGATTTCGTATACCTATTCTTTTTCATGGCCGATGATCTTCCTGATACCAAGCGGTTCCTATGGACTTCAGATTGCTGCTGGATGAGAAACTCGCCAATGGCAAATAGACAGCAATAATCTATGGTTTCTGCCATGTCGCAGGGAATCTCAATTGCTGAATACCAGCACGAGGCGAGGCGCGAGGTTCGCATTCCCGCCGGCGCCTTCCAGCGAATAATAGCGCACCTGCCCCGCCTTTCCCTCATCCCGCTTCTTGATGATCCAACCGAAACCGGCCCCCGCGCGCACGTCCGCTGTCACATCCCATCGCACCTCACCCAACAGCCCATTCCGGTGCAACACGCCCGGTGCGGTTGCTGCCGCAAAGCTGCCGCCATTCCAACGGCTGCTGCAATCCGCCCGCTGGTTGTGAATGTCGCTATCTTTGGCGCAATTCCAGGTCACGCCCTCGCCGGTGCCGCGAAAGCTGGAGCCGCCGCCAGCCATCACATCATTGCGCCCGTTACCTTGCGTCCAATCCATCAGCAGCCGTTGCGCGTCGACCAGCCGCCCATTGGCTCCCCAGTTGTCGGAATTTTCTGCAATGTTCACTATCAGTGTGGCTGACAGCAGATTGGCCGTGGAAATTCCCGAAAGATCGAAGGCAATGAGAACGCGGTTATCACCCGAGTTCTGGATGCGCAACCTTTCATTCACGCCTTCGTTGGTATCGTCCGCGCCATTTCTGAGGAAGCTGTCTTTGATGGCGACTAAGGTGGTGGTCGTCGGCCCGGAGCCAATTGTGAAGCTCGCGGTCTGCATCGCTTCTGTGTTGCCCGCCACATCCGTGCTGGAGTAAGTGATCGTGTAGCTGCCCACGCCGGTTATGGTAAACGGGCCGCTGTAGCTCTGTGCCGCGCCGTTGTTGATCGAATAGCTTGTCGCCGCGACTCCCGATAGATTATCGCTGGCGTTCAACGTGATTGTCGCTTGATTGCCGCTGCCGCTGACGTTGTGAGTCGTCACCGGACTGGTTTTGTCTATCTTGGCCGCATCGGTTGTCAGAGAGGAGCTATTGCCGGCGCGGTCTGTGATCGTGATTGTGCCGGTGACGGCTGCTCCTTCATTGCCCAACACCAGTGTGCGGTTCGAGGGGAATATGCCGGAAACGTCGTCGTCAACTGCATAGTGTATCTCGACATCCGAGTTGTTCCAGCCCGCCGCGTTGGGCGCAGGGGTTGGCGTGCCGATGAACAGGAAGAACGGCGGTGATCTATCGATGTTGACGTAAAGGGTGTTCGACGCTTCGACATTGCCGAACTGGTCTGTCGCAAAGTAAGTGATTTCATTGCACCTTCGATAGTGACCGGGAAGAAAGCCGTCGCGCCGTGCACAGTCGTTGTGACGCCAGTGAGCGCGTTGATATAGGTGATCTTCCGGACGGCGGAATTGTCAGTCGTGTGGATCGTCACCGTTACATCGCTATGGTTCCAATCATCGGCATTCGGCGCTGGCGCAACCGTGGCCGTGCTAATGGGCGGCGTGGTGTCGCTGACGCGAGCAATGACAAATGGGCTGAACGAATTAACCTTTGCGCGGATGACTTTTGTATCGAAGTTGGCCGCCCGCGTGTCTGGCGGCAGAATGGTTCGGTCTATCAGAATCTCAGAGAGCAAAGGATTTAATTTTCTTGCGAAAATGATTCCGTCCGGCAAGCAGCCAGTCGGCAGCTCAAAATTGCAATCACGGAAAATACCGGCGGCATTGCCAGGTTGGCCATCAACCTAAAAATGAGAGCGTTGCACGATATTGACAGACGTTAGCGTCTCTCCGCCCTGCCCGTCGAATTTATATTCCACAATCGGCTTAAAGCGCGAACAGGGCAAAGTCTCGGTAGGCTCGCACCCGGTGCCGGCTTTATAGAACTCATATCGCTGTGTGATGCGAAGACAACTGTTTGAGCCTGGGGGAGTCTGATCTACTGCATAGACCGCGTAGATTAGCAGCTTTTCTTCATCTATCACCTCGCGATAATCTATGAGCCGACTGCGTGCTACGGTATCTGTACTATTGGGCTTGAGTTCAGCACGCGTCGTCGGAAGCGCATTGGTTTGCAGAATGTAGTAGGGAATGCTGATTCTCTCTGCCATGTAGCGATCCCCCAGCATGATATCACGCAAAACTACACCGTCGTCAGCCGAAACCTCCGCGCTCATCCTCCAGTTGTGACCGGAAACTGTGTGACGGCTACGCGCAAAAGCCGCATTGCAATTGCAAGCCGGCAGGTCTGCGCGCCAACTCACGAATTTGACAGAGAAGAACCATCGGTAATTAGCATCTGAACTAAATGCGTCCTGACTGATGAGCAAGCGGGTGATGCCTGAACCATAGAAAGTAAAAAAACGGGGCCCAATCGCTTAGCCTAGTGCCGGGCGATCAACCTTTTTGATGCGACCCAGATTGTCCTTAGTAGGTAATTGTATAGGACGGAAAAAAGTAAGCAATCGGGTCTTCACCAAATCCCTGTATACTGTCTTCCGTGCGGGTCTGCGGCAACTCATTGCAAAACGGCTGGAGAGACCCGCTATAAGGGTAGAAAGGTGGAACAAAGTCATTACTCTTTAGCGAATTGCATGGGCTTGGGGTTTGTCCTTCAAAAATCTGGGCATTGGCCAGGGGGGCGAAGAACAAAAAAGCGACAACCAGAATGCAGCACGGAACAGCTTTCATTGACGCGAGGCTTTTCATTAATCCTTCCTCCGGTTTTTCTTTAGAGAGACAGTTGCAATGGAGAGTTTCCGTTGGGGGAAGGTGAATTGCGGGCAGTCAGGCCGACTACAACGGAATCGCTCTGTTTTAAATTACGGGCTGCGCTCGTATACAGACGATGGGGTCTATATTAGGGGCGCGTAATAACCAATGACTAATCTGAGAAGACTCGTGGTCTCTATCTTTATTGAAGACGAGCAGCATCATATTCGCTTGTAATATAAATGCCAGTAATTTTCTTGAAAGTCATCACTAAACCTCAAAAAGCCCTGAAAAACAGGCTTTGAAGATAAGTTTAGGGATAGCTTTCAGGCTTTTTTCTAACGTTCTTTGGCACTTCGCGCAAGTAGGGCGATGCCGCTGAGAGGCAAAGATGCTGAAAAAGATTCTCACCCTGGTTGCCATGCCGCTTGCCGCCGTCGGGTTCGGATTGTTGCTGCTTGCCGAAAAGAAACGCCCGCTGCGCCAGGCCACTGCGAACAAGCTCGAACGAGTGTCGCGCAATCTGGCGCTCGGCGGCGTGACTGCACTCGCCGTCAATCTGTTGTTCGTGCCGTTCGTCTCGGCGGTGGCGCGGCTGACGCAACAACGCAAGCTCGGCCTGCTCAACCGCCTGCCGCTGCCTGCGCCGTTGCAGTTCATCGCCGCCTTGATGCTGCTCGATTACACGTTTTACTGGTGGCATCGCTGGCTGCACGAGAAGCGATTTTTGTGGCGCTTTCACGTCGTGCATCACGCCGATCTCGACCTCGATGTTTCGACAGCGGCGCGCTTTCACTTCGGCGAATATGTGCTGTCGACGCCGTACCGCGCCGCGCAGATTATCCTGATCGGCGCAAGCCCTGCTGCTGCCGCAACCTTTGAATTGATGTTTATGCTCGCCGCCGAATTTCACCACAGCAACGTGCGCTTGCCGCTTGATGCCGAACGGCGATTAAATACGTTGATCGTCACGCCGCGCATGCACAGCATTCATCATTCGATTATCGCTGACGAAAGCAATGCGAACTATGCGACCATTCTAACTTTGTGGGATTGGTTACACCGGACGTTGCGGCTCAACGTGCCGCAGGATGACATCACGATTGGCCTGGCAGCCTATCGTGACGAAAGCGAATTGACACCGGGTAAACTGCTGCTGATGCCTTTCGTTGCGCAGCGCGATGCGTGGAAATTCATAGATGGCGCGCGCCCTTTGCGCGGCGCGCTTGCTGCGCCGGATGCTGAGTTAATCGGTTGATCGCCGCCGGTTGAATGGCAAGCATTGACACACCTTCAGGCTTGTGATGAGATTGGCCTGTCTGTAAACACCGCTTACCTGTTGGCCGATGAGTTGAAGCGTCTGCTCGATTCAAGCCAGACGTTCAACACACAAAGCCGAGCGCCAGCTTGAATACAGGAGATCAAACATGAAACGAAATGTTCTACATTGGTTTGCTACATTTCTTCTGCTGCTCGCCATGCTGACACTTCACACAACCGCCCGCGCTACGCCGCAGGATAAGCCAGAGCTGCCGAAGATCATCCGCAAATCGGGCGGCGTGTTGCAAGGTTCAGCTACGAAGCGTGTCGAGCCGGCTTATCCACCACTGGCGAAAACGGCGCGCGTCAGCGGCGCGGTGGTCGTCGAAGTCACCGTTGACGAAGACGGCAAAGTCATCTCGGCTCGCGCCGTCTCCGGCCACCCGTTGCTCAAAGACGCTGCCGTCAACGCGGCGCGTGCCTGGATGTTCACGCCGACGACATTGCAAGGCACACCCGTCAAAGTCATTGGTACGATTACGATCTATTTTGATCTAGATCCGAAAGAAGAGATTGAGAAGTTGCAACAGCAGATCGCTGAAAAGCCGAATGATCCGCAGCTTTATCATAACCTCGGATTCACGTATATCTCTGCCAGGGAACTCGATAAAGCGATTGAATCGTTCCGTCAGGCGCTGGCGCTGAAGCCTGATTATGCGGACGCGTGGATAGGGATCGGCAAAGCTTATGAGGGGATGGAGCGCATTGACGAAGCCATTGACGCTTATAAACAGGTTATTCAGCTCAATCCTGATTCAGAGCTAACATTCACTGCGTTCAGGTTTCTTGGCACGCTCTACTTCAATCATCAACGATACCCGGAGGCCGTGGAAGCCATTAAGCAGGCCATCGCAAAGCGGCCCGATGTAGACTCAATGTATATGCTCCTTGCGGGGACTTACCTCAGGATGGGAGACAAGGATTCTGCCATGGCGCAGTATCGGATTCTTAAAGAGAGGCATTCCGACCGTGCCGAGGAATTGCTGAAGCAGATCAACAGCCAGCAATAGGGTAAGAGCGATTGCTCATTTCTGATTATCGCTCCACTGCGCGATGGCGTCCTGCGCGGCGGCGTAAACTTCTTCCTGCGAGATGGGCGAGCTTTTCGGAACAGTGAAGGAATGATCGCCGCCGGCGACTTCATAAATGGTCGCGCGCGGCTTGAGCTTCTTAATCACTGACCGCAACTCATCAGGCGAGCCGAACGGGTCGCGTGTGCCTTGTACAAAAAGCATGGGCGCTTGAATCTGCGGCAGGTGTGCCGTGCGCGGTTGATCGGCTTTGCCCGGCGCGTGCAGCGGATAACCTAAAAAGACGAGGCCCGCGAGATCCTCAACGCCTGTGGCGGCGACCTGCGAAGCGATGCGCCCGCCGAGCGATTTGCCGCCGATCATTAAACGATTCGCTTTCAATTTACGCAGGCCACGCGCGGCGGCAATCACCGCCAGGTAGCAGGCTTCGAGCTTCTTATTTGTATCGGGCGCACGATGTCCTTGCTCGGTATAAAGAAAATTGAAGGTCACTGTATCGATGCCGCGCGTTGCCAGCCCCATCGCAAAGCTCACCATAAAGGCGCTCGTCTGATCGGCCCCCGCGCCGTGTCCCAATAACACAGTCACGCCGCGCCGCTGCTGCTGGTTTGCCGCATAAAACAGCCCTGTGACGCTGTCCGTGTCATTCAAGCGGATTTGTAGTTTTTCTGCCATTCGCGCTTCCCTCTGTGAGATCGCCAGCCCTGCGAGACGGGTGCAATCCGCAGCGAATGATAACTGGACGCTGCGGGCGCGGGCAATGTAGGCTTGCAATGAATTCAAACGAACGGAGCAAACACCTCTTTGCACAACGACTCAGGCCACGATCAGTTTGCCCAATCGCTCAGAGAAAACGTGCCGCTTGCGCCGATGACGACGCTCGGCATCGGCGGCCCGGCGCGCTTCTTTGCCGACTGTGCGAGCGTCGCAGCCCTCGCTGCCGGCGTCGCCTGGGCGCGCGCCAACGCTTTGCCTGTATTCGTGCTTGGCGGCGGCAGCAACCTCGTTGTAGCGGACAAGGGATTCGCCGGCCTCGTGCTGCGCGTGGCGATTCGCGGCATCGAAGCGCGTGTTGATGATGACGATGCAATCATCACTGCCGGCGCGGGCGAAGAGTGGGATGCGTTCGTCGCTTACACCATCAAAGCCAACCTTGCGGGCCTTGAATGTCTTTCGGGAATTCCGGGGCGCGTCGGCGCGACGCCGATGCAGAACGTCGGTGCTTATGGGCAAGAGACCAGCGAAACGCTCCAGTCAGTCGAAGCGCTTGATTTAGATACCGGCGATCTGACCCGCTTCGATCAAAGCGAATGCGAATTCGGTTATCGCGCCAGCCGCTTCAAAGGGCGCGATAAAGGGCGCTACGTCATCACGCGCGTCAGCTATCGCTTGAAACCAGACGGCACGCCTGCCGTGCGCTACGCAGAGTTGCAACGCACCCTTGCGGAGAACGGCGCAACGGCTCCGACACTGGCGCAAGTCCGCGATGCGGTCATCGCGATTCGCCGCCGCAAAGCGATGGTGATTGATCCTACAGATACGGATTCGCGCAGCGTCGGCTCGTTTTTCATGAACCCGTTGGTCACCGAGGAAGCCTTCGAGCGCATCCGCTCAACCGCTGCCCGCTTCATACAAATTACTGAGGCGATGCCGATGTTTCCTTCTCCAGATCACCGTGTAAAGCTGTCGGCGGCGTGGCTGATCGAACGCGCAGGCATCCATCGCGGCACGGTGCATGGCAACGTCGGCACATCGACGAAGCACGCGCTAGCCATCATCAATCGCGGCAATGGAACCGCCCGCGAAGTCCTTGAATTGTGTGGAATCATACAATCGCGCGTCCGCGAGGCGTTCGGCGTCGAGCTAACGCCGGAGCCTGTCTTCGTGGGATTTGATGGGACAAATCAGAATTAAACGCCTTTGCAAACGAGTGTGCTGATGTAGCACAATCTGTTAGATTGCGCGCGCCAATGCGCAATCTAACAGATTGCGCTACATCGGCTGCTTGTTGATGAGTCGTTGATAAAGCGCTTCGTATTGCGGGATGATCTCATCAGTCGTAAAGCGCGCCACGGCGATCTCGCGGCCACGCGCGCCGAATTGATTATGCAACGCCTCGTCGTTCAACAGAAGCAACGCCGCGTTGGCCATGCCCTTCACGTCGCCGATTTCAAATAAATAACCGCAGCCGCCATCTTCGACCACTTCGGGAACGCCGCCCACGCGCGTGGCAATGACCGGCACTTCGCAGGCCATAGCTTCGAGCGCCGACAGCCCAAACGATTCGCTCTGGCTCGGCAGCAAGAACAGATCAGCAATCGACAGATAATCGCGGATTTCCGTCTGCGGCTGTTTGCCGACGAACTGCACGAAATCGGCAACCCCCAGGCGGGCCGCAAGCTGCTCGGCATCCGCCCGCTCCGGCCCGTCGCCGCACATCACCAGCTTGACGCGAAACCGGCTGCCTGAGCCGCTTTCAAGCTCGCACATCCGCGCAATCACTTCGATGCAATCCATAATGCGCTTGATCGGGCGAAAGGTCGAAATGTGCAGGATGATCTTTTCACCATGCGGCGCGATGGCCTGCCGCAACTCTTCATTGGGCGCGCGGCGATAGTAATCCGCATCAATAAAGTTGTAGATGACTGTGATTGGCTTCGTCATTCCGAATGTCCCGTGTGTGGCGGCGCGCAGATAATTCGAGATCGCCGTCACGGCGTCCGATTGTTCAATGCCAAAGCGCGTGATCGGCAAGAATGACGGATCGCGCCCGACCAGCGTGATATCTGTGCCGTGCAGTGTGGTGACTATCGGCACGTAGCGCCTGGGCCGCAGCATCTCGCGCGCCAGATAGCCGCTGACCGCATGCGGAATCGCATAATGCATATGCAGCACGTCCAGGCGCTCGGCTTCGGCGACCTCGAATAATCTTGAGGCGAGCGCGTCAGTGTAAGGCGGGTACTCAAAAAGCGGATAGCTCAACATATCCACCGGATGAAAGCGTATGCGCTGGTTGCGGCTCGCGTCAGTGCCCAGACGCATGGGCGGCGCATAGCTGATAAAGTGTATCTCGTGACCACGCTTTGCCAGTTCAAGCCCAAGCTCCGCGCCGACCACGCCGCTACCGCCATAGGTTGGATAACAGGTAATGCCGATCTTATTAGAGGCTAGAGGATAGGGGCTAGAGGCTAGTGAATCAGAGGCGAGATGGGTAACGGCGCACCCACTAGCCTCTAGCCCCTAGCCTCTAGCCTCTAGGAATACATATTCATCCGCCGCGTCAGCAACTCGACGGGGTCGTGAACGTTCAAGGCTTCTTTGACGACGAAGGCTTCGGCGTGCGCCACGTTGATCAGCGTGCCAAAGAATCGCTGGCGCGCGGCGAGGCGGTGCAGAAAAGCCTCAGAGCTTAATGCGGTTTCCGGTTCGGTGCTCGCCGGGTCGTAAAGTTGCGAACTGTAGCAGGCAACGGCGCGCTGCTTCTGTTCCGCATAATCGGTGATGTCAACCACAAAGGTCGGCGCGACGGTGCGCGGGAACATGAAGTGTGCGACCGTCGACGGACGGAAACGCTCTTGCCCGGTTTCAGCGTCGTACTTCATCAAGCCGGCGACGTGCGCCGCCTCGCGGACGATCTGGCAGGTATGAGCATGGTCGGGATGCGGATCGTCCCAGAAGTGCGTGAAGATGACGCGCGGGCGATACAGGCGAATCTTGCGCACCATGCGCGTGCGCGATTCTTCGTTGAGCCAGATGTGGCTGTCGGGCAATTCGAGGTTGTCGCGCACAATGAGGTTCAATTCTTTGGCGGCGGCGGCGGCTTCAAGAGTGCGAATCTCCGCCGTGCCGCGCGTGCCGGATTCGCCGCGCGCCATGTCGAGAATACCGACCTGGTAGCCGAGCGCCGCGAGTTTCAGCAGCGTGCCGCCGCAGGAGAACTCCACATCATCCGGGTGCGCGCCGATGGCCAGGGCGTCGAGTCTGATCGCTTCACTCATTTTTTTCTCCCCATCAATTACATAGCAACCTCGCGGCAACGGTTCAAGTTCTGTGGCGCATTAGCGGTAAATAGTTGTCTTTCATGCCGGGGCAACCCTCTGTGATCGCCCCCTACATGACAACTTACAACTTGGCAACCGCCTGTCGTCACATCGCCGTAAGTTGACAAAGCCGCTTCAGCCAATATAATGAATATCTTTTGCGTTGAGCCGATTTTTTGTGTGAAGATACTAGTTGAGTTGGAATCGCTTGCGGCGCTTATTTGTTGCGCATCCGTTGGCTTTGGCGATGGAGATTCAGGTCGCACAGATCAGTGAAGATGAAGGATTAGACCTCCGTCATCTGTATGCCGAGGGCGAGCCGGTTCTGGGCGACGACACGCACCTCATCGGGCAGACGGAAATTGATTTGCAGGCGACGCGCGCCGCTCAACAGGTGCAACTCGTCGGCAGTGTGACGGCGACGGTCGGCTTTGAATGTGACCGTTGCCTGACGCCGCTTTCGGCGACAGTCGAGCAGAGTTTTGATCTGCTCTACCTGCCGCCGCTCGGCGTAGGGGATGAGCTCGAACTGCACGATGACGATCTTTCTATCGCCTTTTATCAGGGCCAGACGATTGACATAGACGATCTGGTGCGCGAGCAGGTCGAATTAACCTTGCCGATGGCTCGCTTGTGCAGCGAGGCGTGTCGCGGTCTTTGCCCGCATTGCGGCGCAAACCTCAACCAGGGCGAGTGCGCTTGCGCCAACGAGCAGATCGATCCGCGATGGGCGGCGCTCAAAGATTTGAAGACGAATCACTGACGAATTAATTAAGGAGTAAGTAATGCCGAATCCAAAACGCAAACATTCCAAATCACGCACAGGCATGCGCCGCGCGCCCGATCACCTGACGCCGGCCAATGCCAGCGCCTGCCCGAACTGCGGCGAGCCGCGCCTGCCGCATCGCGTCTGCTCCAAGTGCGGCTACTATCGCGGGCGCGTCGTTATCGCGGTGAAAGAAGAAGAATAGACCCGATTTTGGATTTTAGATTTTGGATTGATATCGCAAGCCGATGCAGAGGCGTCGCTGGTCAGTATCTAAAATCCACCTTCTGCAATCCAAAATCTAAAATCGTCGGACGCTTATGATCAAGATTGCTGTTGACGCCATGGGTGGCGATTTCGCTCCCACCAGCGAAGTCGAAGGCGCGCTTGAAGCGGCGCGCGACTTCGGCGTCGGCGTTATTCTGGTCGGGCGCTCCGAATTGATCCAGGCCGAACTCGACCGCCACCGCCGCAACCGCACGCTTGGCGACAAGCTCTCGTGGCGCAGTTCGCAGATTGAAATCGTCGAGGCTGCCGAAGTCATCACGATGGACGATCCGGTAGCCCAGGCCGTGCGACGCAAAAAAAACAGTTCCATTCGCGTCGCCGCCAAGCTCGTCCGCGATGGCGCGGCTCAGGCGCTCGTCAGCGCAGGCAACACCGGAGCGGCGATGATGACCTCAAAGCTCGTCATCGGTTCGCTTGCCAAAGTTGATCGGCCTGCGCTCGCCACCGTGCTGCCGACCTTGACAGGGCAGGGAGCCGTGATCCTCGACGTTGGCGCGAATGCAGACTGCAAGGCGCAGCACTTGTATGATTTCGCGGTGATGGGTTCGCTCTATTCGACGGTCATCGTCGGCGTCCGCAATCCGCGCATCGGTCTGCTGTCAATCGGCGAAGAAGAGATCAAAGGCAATGATCTGACTAAAGAAGCCTTCAAGTTGCTGCGCAATACGTCTTTGAACTTTATCGGCAACGTCGAAGGGCGTGATATGTTCAGCGGCCACGCCGACGTGATCGTCTGTGATGGCTTCACCGGCAACGTCGCCTTAAAGACCAGTGAAGGCGTCTTTGAATTCATCATGCAATTGCTCAGGCAAGAGATGATGTCGTCGATTCAAACGAAAGCCGGCGCGCTGCTGACGCGGCCCGCCTTTCGCCAGTTCCAGTAGCGGCTCGATTATGCCGAATATGGCGGCGCGCCGCTGCTGGGGATCAAAGGGGTCACGGTCATCTGTCACGGGCGCTCCAGCGCCAAAGCGATTCGCAATGCTATTCGCGTGGCGCGCGATTATTGTCTTGGCGAAGTGAATCAAAAAATCGAAGCGCAACTCGGCGCGGGCGTCGCCATTGCGCACGACGGACACAGATAGGAGGAAGGATGCAGGATGCAGGATACAGGATTCAGTTAGCAGCCGCTGGCGCAGCCCTGAACCCTGCATCCTAGCTCCTGCGTCCTGCCAGGATGAAGACGGCATTCGTATTTCCGGGACAGGGCGCGCAGAAAGTGGGAATGGGCCAATCGCTTGCCGAATCCTGTGTGGCGGCGAAAGCGGTCTTTGAAGGAGCAGACGAAGCGCTCGGCATGCGTTTGTCGAGCCTTTGCTTTGAAGGGCCGGAAGAAGAGTTGCGGCTCACCGAGAACACACAGCCGGCAATCCTGGCGGCGTCGATTGCGGCGCTGCGTTGCCTGGAAGCGCGCGGCGCGCGCGCCGATTTTGTTGCCGGCCATTCGCTCGGCGAATACAGCGCTCTGGTTGCGGCGGGCGCTTTGCAATTTGAAGATGCGTTGCGCGTGGTTCGCCAGCGCGGGCAGTTCATGCAGGAGGCCGTGCCGGCGGGCGAAGGCGCGATGGCGGCCTTGCTCGGCGCAGACGCCGAGACGGTCGCGGCGGTTTGCCTTGAAGCGTCGGAGCGTGGTGTCTGTTCGCCGGCGAATATCAATTCGCCGAATCAGGTGGTGATCGCCGGACACAAATCGGCGGTCGAATACGCGGTTGTGCTGGCGAAACAGCGGGGTGCGAAGCGCGCGGTGATGCTGGCGGTGAGCGCGCCGTTTCATTGCGCATTGATGCAGCCGGCGGCTGAACGATTAGCGCCGGTGCTAGGCGATACCGACTTCACGGATTTGAATATGCCTTTGATTGCCAATGTCGATGCGGCGATCATTACATCGGGCGATCAGGCGCGCGCCGCGCTCATCCGGCAGGTTGCCTCGCCGGTGCGCTGGAGCGAATCCGTCAAGCGTTTGATTGACGAAGGCGTGACGCGATTCATCGAGCTTGGGCCGGGCAAGGTGCTTTCGGGATTGATTAAGCAAATCGAGCCCGAAGTGCAGATTCTGAATGTCGAAGACGCGCTGTCGCTTGAGGCGACCGCTGCGATTGTGGGATTCTAGATTTTAGGTTTTAGATTTTGGATTTTGGATTACCGGCACGACGCAACTGGCTTGAATCTAAAAATCCAAAATCCAAAATCCAAAATCCAAAATTGAAATGAGAGGAGCTAGGAAATGGCTGAAGGTTCGGTTGAGGAGAGGGTGAAATCGATTATCGTTGACGAATTGGGCGTTGACGAAGGCGAAGTGACGGCGAACGCGCGCTTCATAGATGATCTCGGCGCAGACTCGCTCGATACGGTCGAACTCGTCATGCGCTTTGAAGAAGAGTTCGGCATCGAGATTCCCGACGAGGACGCCGAAAAAATCCAGAGCGTGCGCGACGCTGTCGATTACATCGAGAAGCACTCGAAGTAAAGGGCGCTTCTGAGGGAGGAATCTTACTTGAATCGTCGTGTAGTAGTGACAGGCATCGGCCTCGTCTGCGGTTCGGGCCGCACGAAGGAAGAAGTGTGGTCGAACTTACTTGCAGGCCGAAGCTCCATTGGCCACATCAGCCGCTTTGATGCCGCCGCTTTTCCGGTGCGCATCGCCAGCGAGGTGCAAGGCTTCGATCCGCTGAAGTTCATCGAGAAGAAAGAAGTCAAGAAGATGGACTTATTCATTCACTATGCGGTGGCGGCGGCGCAGGAGGCCATGGACGATTCGGGCCTGCGCATCACGGCGGAGAACGCCACGCGCGTCGGCACCTACATCGGTTCGGGCATCGGCGGCTTCGGCGTCATCGAGCGCGAGCACGAGAAGTATCTGAAAGGCGGGCCGGGCAAGATTTCGCCGTGCATCATTCCGGCGGCGATTGTCAATCTGGCGTCGGGGCACGTGTCGATTCGCTTCGGTGCGAAGGGGCCGAACTCGGCGACCTGCACGGCCTGCTCGACCGGCGCGCATGCGGTCGGCGACAGTTTCAAGATCATCCAGCGCGGCGATGCCGATGCCATGATGTGCGGTGGCGCCGAGGCGGCCATCACGCCGATGGGCGTCGGCGGCTTTGCGGCGATGCGCGCTTTGTCTACGCGCAACGACGATGCGGCGCATTCGAGCCGTCCGTTCGACGCCGACCGCGACGGTTTCGTCATCGGCGAAGGCGCGGGCATTTTGATGTTGGAAGAGATGGAGCACGCCCGCCGTCGCGGCGCGAAGATTTACGCCGAAGTCATCGGCTATGGCATGTCGAGCGATGCCTTTCACATCACGCAGCCATCGGAAGATGGCGACGGCGCGGTGCGCGTGATGACGAATGCCATTCAGGATGCCGGCATCCAGGCGCACCAGGTGGATTACATCAACGCGCACGGCACGTCGACTTATTACAACGACAAGCTGGAGACCATGGCCATCAAGCGCGTCTTCGGCGATTCGGCGTATTCGATTCCGGTCAGCTCGACGAAATCCATGATGGGCCATCTGCTCGGCGCGGCAGGCGGCGTCGAAGCGGGCTTGATTGCGCTGGCCTTGCGCGACCAGATCATTCCGCCGACGGCGAACTATGAAAAGCCCGATCCCGAATGTGATCTCGACTATGTGCCGAATGCGGCACGGCGCATCGAGATTCAATATGCGCTCTCGAATTCGTTCGGCTTCGGCGGCACCAACGCCGCGTTGTTGATGAAGCGCTACGACGAGAGCGAGCCGTAAAGCAAGCAACAGTAACCAGGTTGTAGAGGCTGGGATTATCCCTGCCTGAACTATATGCGGCGAAGCCTTCCTACGACCGAACGCGATCAATTCTTCAGGCATGCTTTGAAATCAGTGCCGTAGGCACGAGATGTTTATAGAACAACCGTCAATCCGTTCGATCAAGCTCCGTAGGAGCGTCATGTTGACATTACGCTCCTACGGAGCTTGTAATCTATAACTCCCTCCATCTATAAACATCTCGCTCCTACGGAGCTATGAATTTCAAACCACGCTCTAAAATATCATCGAGCGGCGCTCGATTCGGGCAGAGACAAGTTTGCTCTGCCGTATCCTGAAGGACTCATTATGAACATCGTCGTTTGCTTGAAGCAGGTTCCCAAGAAAGACTCGATCTTGAGAATCGCTGCCGACCAGAAATGGATTGACGAGCGCGATCTCAGTTACGAAATGAGCGAAGCCGATGCTTACGCGCTCGAAGAAGCCTTGCGCCAGAAAGAGAAGCACGGCGGCGAAGTGATCGTGCTGTCGCTCGGCCCTGAGCGCGTCAAGCAGTCGATCAAAGAAGCGTTGGCCAAAGGCGCAGACCGCGCCATTCATCTCAACGACCCGATTTTCCAGCAGGCCAAAGATGCGCCGGCCATCGCCCGCGCACTGGCTGCCGCGCTCAAAGATGAAAAGTTCGATCTAATCTTCACAGGTTTGCAGTCGGACGATTATGGCTTTGCGCAAGTTGGCTTGATTCTCGCCGAACGGCTCGGTGTATCAAGCGCCACCATCGTCATGGAAGTGCAGCCCGAAGGCCAGGACGTGCGCGTCAAGCGCGAGTTGGAGTCGGGCTGGTTCCAGTGGGTGCGCGTGCCTATGCCGGCGTTGCTGACGATTCAATCGGGCATCAATCAACTGCGCTACGCGACGCTCAAAGGCATCATGGCGGCGAAGAAAAAAGAGATTCGCGATGTCAACGCCGCCGACCTCGGACTGATGGGCGAAGACCTCAAACCGATGCAGACCATCGAGCGCGCTTACTTGCCGCAGAAGTCGAAGCAAACCGAAATGCTCGAAGGCAAGCCTGCCGAAGTCGCCGCCAAACTCGTCGAGAAACTGCGCTTCGACGCGAGAGTGATCTAGGTTAGGAGCCAGGATACAGGATTCAGGATTCAGTTGGCAGCCGCTCATCCGGCCCTGAATCCTGAATCCTAGATCCTGAATCCTGGAGGACTTATGAGCGAAGGAATACTGCTTTTTATTGAACAGCGTGATGGCGCGCTCAACCGCACTTCATTTGAAGCGCTGGTGGCCGCGCAGCAGATTGCCGCTGCGACCGGCGATAAGATCAATGCCGTCGTTTTGGGCAAAGGGGTCGCCGCCGTTGCTGCGGATGTGGCTGGCAAGAAACTCGAAGTGGTTTACACCGTCGAAGACGATAAGCTCGGCGAGTATACGCTTGATGGTTACGTCGCCGCGTTGAAGCAGGTGGTCGAGCGTCTCGATCCGCGTTACGTCATCTTCAGCCACACCTATCAAGTGCGCGACTTCGCGCCGCGACTGGCTGCCGCGCTTGGCAAGACGTTTGTGACGGATTGCATCAGTTGTCGCGTTGACGGCAGCGACGTGGTTTTCACGCGCCAGATCTTTCAAGGCAAGATCACCACCGACGTGCGCACTGAAGCCGCGCCGCCGAGTCTCGCGTCGTTTCAGGCAGGCGCTTATCTCGCCTACAAAGCCGAAGCCGGTACGGCTGAGGTCAAGTCGCTCGAAGTCAACCTCACGGATGTGGTGATTCGCAGTCAGCCGGAAGAGAAATTCCAGGAAGCGAAGCAGGCGGTTGATCTGACGCAAGCGCCGCTGATTGTCTCGGTCGGTCGCGGCATCAAGAGCCAGGAGAACATCGCCATCGTCGAGGAACTGGCGAAAGCGCTCGGCGCAGAGATCGCCGCGTCGCGCCCGATCTGCGATAACGAATGGCTGCCCATGGATCGGCAGATCGGCAGCAGTGGGCAGACCGTCGCGCCGAAGCTTTACTTGGCGGTCGGCATATCGGGCGCGATTCAGCATGTCGTCGGCATGAAGAACTCGCAGACGATTGTGGCGATCAATAAAGACCCGGAAGCGCCGATCTTTGACATCGCCGATTACGGCATCGTCGGCGACCTCTTCGAGATCGTCCCGGCGCTCACCGCAGAAGTGAAGAAGTCGAAGGGCGAGTAGCGATACACACGCTCACAGCGGAATAATGTAGGGGCGATCCTCTGTGGTCGCCCCAGATTACATTGCCGAGCTGTCGGCTCAAATTCCCGCTTGATCCGGCTGAAACTCATGCCGCTTGCATGCAGAATAAAAGGCAGTACACTTAAAAAGAAACTGCGGGAGAGAATGTATGGATTGGCAAGAATTATCTGCAACATCCCATTATCAAACAGCCCTTGAGATTGAACAGGAATTAGAAAAGGGAAATATCGAAGAGGCTTCTACCGGATTAAAGGAGCTGATTGAGTCATTGGGACGATCAGATAAAAGGGCGTTAAAGAGCCATCTTACTCGCTTGATGGCGCATATTATCAAATGGAAAACCCAGCCGGACAAACGCTCACGCAGTTGGCTTGCAACCATCTACAATGCGCGCGATGAGATCAAGGATATTCAGGAAGAGACGCCCAGCTTAACCGACGAGATGATTGAAGAGATATGGGCTAAGTGTTTGCAAGCGGCCAAAAGAGAGGCCGAGGCGGATATGAATCAAGATGCATCCGTAGCTGAATTAACCTGGAAAGAAGTCTTTGAGGATGAGTACCGGAAAGCGTAAGCCGCGAAAGATGATTCTGCTCTGAAGCAGATTGCTATGCACCAGGTAAACATCGAAGAAGCGAAAACTCCTGTGACTGCCCTGATCGACGCCTACCATTACCGCGATCCATTCGTTAGATTACTAATAGCACAAGCCATGATAGAAATCGCTTTGTGAGTGAGCCTATGACGATTGAAAGAGACATACTGGAAATGGATGTTCTGCTCGTCGGAGCAGGGCCAGCTAATTTGAGTTGTGCGCTGCACCTCACCAATTTGATCAATGCGCACAACGAACGCGCCAGGGCGGCGGGCAGCAAGCCGCTCGATGAGATCAACATCGCCGTCATTGAAAAATCCGCCGAAATCGGCGCGCATCAATTGTCGGGCGCGGTGCTCGATCCCACTACGCTGCGTGAGTTGGTGCCTGATTTCGAGAAGCACGGGCAAGCGCCGCTCGAAGCGCCGGTCGGCAGTGAACACGTCTACTTTCTAACGCAGCGCGGCAAGATCGAACTGCCTGTGCTGCCGCCGCCTTTGCGCAATCATGGCAACTACGTCATCTCGCTCAACAAGCTGATTCGCTGGCTCGGCGACAAATGCGAAGCCGCCGGCGTCAACATCTTCCCTGAATTTCCCGGCGCGGAGATATTATACGAAGGCGACAAAGTGACGGGCGTGCGCACCGGCGACAAAGGCATTGATAAGAACGGCAACGCCAAGGCGAACTTCGAGCCGGGCGTCGATATTGTGGCGAAAGTTACGGTACTCGGCGAAGGCGTGCGCGGCTCGCTGGCGAAACAGCTCATCAGCCGTTTGAAGCTCGACGCCGCAAGCGACCCGCAGGTCTTTTCCGTCGGCGTCAAGGAACTCTGGGAGATGCCGGATAATCGTTTTCCCGCAGGCTCCGTCATTCACACTCTGGGCTGGCCGCTGGATTCGCACACCTTCGGCGGCTCGTGGATTTATGGGATGCGCGACCGCATCATCAACATCGGTTTGGCCATCGGCCTCGATTACCGCGACCCGCGCCTTGACCCGCATCACGAATTTCAAAAGTTCAAAACGCATCCGTTCATCGCCGACCTGCTCAAAGGCGGCAAGCTGATTCGCTACGGCGCGAAGGCGATGCCGGTGGGCGGCTGGTACACGATTCCGCAACTGGCGGCGGACGGCGTGATGATCGCCGGCGATTCCGGGTCGTTGCTCAACGGCGAACGCTTGAAAGGCATTCACACGGCGATTAAGAGCGGCATGCTGGCGGCTGAAACGATTCTCGAAGCGCTTGTCGCTGACGATTATTCGCTGGGCGTGCTTGGCCGCTACGAGACACGCTTGAAAGAAAGCCAGGTTGGTAAGGAACTTTACAAAGCGCGCAACTTCCACCAGGCGTTTGATCGCGGTCGCAATATCGGTCTGGTGACCGCAGGCATTTCAACCATGACGGGCGGGCGGTGGCCTGGCCGCTTGCAGATCAAAGCCGGTCATCAGCACATGGAAAAGTTGAACGGCTTCAAAGGCGACCGCTACGACGATTTGAAGTATGACGACAAGCTGACGTTTGCGAAGCTCACAGATGTTTACTATTCAAGCACGCATCACGACGAAGATCAGCCGGCCCATTTGAAGGTCGCAGACTTTAATATCTGCGTCGACCGCTGCACGGTCGAATACGGCAACCCGTGCCAGAACTTTTGCCCGGCAAGCGTCTACGAGATGGTTGAAGACAAAGACAAGCGGCGATTGCAGATCAACTTTTCAAACTGCGTTCACTGCAAAACGTGCGACATCATGGACCCTTATCAGATCATCAACTGGGTGACGCCGGAAGGCGGCGGTGGGCCGAACTATCGCAATATGTGAGCGGCTGGTGACGGATACCCCATGACTGAAGAGACTGAATTCATCGTCGTCGGCAGCGGCATCGCCGGCCTGCGCGCAGCGGTTGCGCTGGCCCAGTTCGGGCGTGTAGCCGTGCTTACAAAAGATCAAGTCACCGAATCGAATACGGAATATGCGCAGGGTGGGGTCGCCGTCGTCTTGAGCGACGATGACGCAATAGAACTTCATTATCAGGATACGCTCGTTGCTGGCGCGGGACTCTGCGACGCCGTAGCCGTGCAGACGCTGGTCGAGCAAGGGCCGCATTACATCACGGAACTGATCGAACACGGCGCGGAGTTCGACCGCGAAGACGGCCACCTCGCCTTCACGCGCGAGGCGGCGCATTCGCGTTCACGCATACTGCACGCGCGCGGTGACGCCACAGGCCGCGAAATCGTCCGCGCCCTGGTCGCCTGGTCGAAGAAATTTCCTGCCATCGAATATCAACCACATGCCTGCACGCAATCGCTGATTGTCAAAGACGGGCGTTGCGTCGGCGTCACCTTCGTCGAACCGGCGACCAATCTGATTCGCGCCCTTTATGCGCGAGCTGTGATTCTGGCTACAGGCGGCGCGGGGCAACTCTATTTGCACACAACGAACCCGGACGTGGCGACCGGCGACGGCATGGCAATGGCGTATCGCGCCGGCGCAGTGATGGCTGATATGGAGTTCATTCAATTTCACCCGACGGCGCTCTGTGTGCCGAAGGCGCCGCGCTTTCTGATCTCGGAAGCCTTGCGCGGCGAAGGCGGCCATCTGCTCAATAAGAACGGCGAACGTTTCATGCCGCGTTATGATCAGCGCGCCGAGCTTGCGCCGCGCGACATTGTCAGTCGCGGCATTCACTTCGAGATGGGGCGAACCGCAGCCGCGCACGTCTGGCTAGACATGCGGCATCTCGATCACGATTTCGTTCGCGAGCGCTTCCCAAAGATCTACCACACCTGCCTGATGTACCACATTGACATCACGCGCGATTTGATCCCCGTCAGCCCGGCGGCGCATTACACGATGGGCGGCGTGCGCACAGACACTCTGGGGCGGACTTCGATTGCCGGCCTTTATGCAGCCGGCGAAGTCACCTGCACGGGCGTACACGGCGCTAACCGGCTGGCGTCGAATTCATTGCTCGAAGGTCTGGTCTTTGGCGCGCGCGCCGGCCAGACAGCGGCCAGTGAAGCGGCGACGATGATTGACGCAGCCGAGCCGCGCGACTGGGACATCGGCGAAAAAGCCGATTGGCGCATTGACGACGGCACGCGCGCCGAAGTCAAACACATTTTATGGCACAAGGTCGGCATCATTCGCACCGAGCCGACGCTTAAAGAAGCGATTGCTGAACTGGAAGCGATTGCCGCGCGCCCGCTCAACACGCGCTCGTGGAACTTTGTCACGCTGGCACGGCTGGTCGCCGAAGCGGCGCTTTCACGGCGCGAGTCGCGCGGCGCGCATTATCGTAGCGACTACCCCGAACGCGACGACGCAAACTTTCAGCATCACACCTTTCAACAACGGCAAATGTGATGTATGCCACTGCCGGCTTGGATATTGAGTTTTTCGGGAGGAAACGAAATGAACGACGAAGCCAAAGCCACTTATGAAGATGCGAATCTGATCCTCAAGCTTTATGAACTGCGCCGCGAAGAGAAGCTGCGCGAGGCGCGCCAGTGGTTCACATCACAGTTCCGTCCGCAGACCATAGACGACATCAAAGCGCTGCTGCTCGCGCCCGACGATCCGCGCAACGCCTCTTTCAGAATGGTGGTGTCTTACTGGGACATGGCGGCGTCGTTCGCCGTGCGTGGGCCGCTGGACGCTACATTGCTGCTTGAATCGGCGGGCGAGTTGATTTCCGTTTGGGCAATCGTCGAACCGTTCATCGCCGAATTTCGCGAACTGGCCCAGTTACCCGAATTTCTGCGGAACCTTGAAGAAATCATCCAGCGCGTCGATTGGGCACCGCGCCGCGTCGAGTGGATACAGGCTCGTCTGGCTGCCGTCCAGGCGGCTGTCGATTCGCCGTCAAAGCAATAATGTAATTCAACGCACACGATCATCCGGCGAACGAAAGTTAATCCTTTGTTCGACTGGACGACGGTTACTGCGGCGAAATCCGCACAGTGAGCATTCGCTGATGGCGCGCTCAGGGCACACCAACATCACGACGACCAGAGGGCTTCGCCTGCAAACCGTTTGCGTAGATTGTCGTTCGAGAGGATCGAAACGGGCCAGGCTTCAATCCTTAATGAAACTACTTAGTGAGCAATCACTGCACTCGACGGCTTGAACGGCTTGGCTATCGTCGCGGTGCGTGTATGCTTTGAACAAGATTTGCGCAACGCGTCGTCCACCATCGGCTCGACCATGCATTCCGACTTGCGGCAGACGGTCGCCAGTTCCGAGACCACCAGATAGCGTGCGCGTTCGAGCATGCGTTTCTCGCGGAACGAGAGCGGCTTGCTCTGAGACAGATAGGTGAGCGTTTTTAAGACTTCAGCGACGTGGAAGATGTCTCCCGTCTTCATCCGTTCAAGGAACTCTTTGTAGCGATCTTTCCAATCCACCGGCGGGCTGACGAAATCTGCTGAGAGGGCCTTCAACAATTTGTCGCACTGGTGGTTATCGATGGGGGAGCGAAGTCCAATTTCGACCGCGTTGGCAATCGGCACCATCACGGTGGACTCGGTTGCTTTGAGGCGCAGAAGATAAAAGCTACTTTGGCTTCCTGCAATCTCAGCGGTGATAATCTTTTCAATGACGCCGATACCGTGATTGGGGTAGACAACTTTTTCGCCCACCTTAAATATCACAAAGCCTCCTCACAACTC
>JBBWZK010000098.1:0-16021 GCA_039648975.1 Blastocatellia bacterium | reverse complement strand
GTGAAGGTCGCGCCGCGCCCTGCTCCGGCGCTGTCGGCATACACAGCGCCGCCGTGCAGTTCGATCAGATGTTTGACAATCGCCAGCCCCAGCCCCAGGCCGCCCTGCCGGCGTGTCAGCGAGCCATCGGCTTGCCGGAAGCGGTCAAAGATGAAGGGCAGAAAATCTTCGCTGATGCCTTCGCCTGTATCGCTGACGACGATCTTTGCGTTAGCGCCGGCGCGCTCCAGTCGCACTTCGACCTGGCCGCCGGCAGGAGTGAACTTGATGGCGTTGGAGAGCAGATTCCAGACGACTTGCTGCAAGCGGCTCGCATCTCCTGAAATGTGTCGCGCTGAAGGATCGAGGATGACGCCGAGCTTGATGCTTTTCGAGTCAGCCGCAAGCTGCACGGAATCAATGGCGGCACTGATCACCGAGACGATATCCACCGGCCCGACCTTGAGACGCAGCTTGCCTGTGATGACGCGCGAGACATCAAGGATGTCTTCGATCAGTTGCGCCTGCGACTTGGCGTTGCGCTCAATCGTCTCGACCGCGCGGCTCACCGTCGCCTCGTCGAGTCTGCCCCGGCGCAGCATGTGCGACCAGCCGATGATGGCGTTCAGCGGCGTGCGCAGTTCGTGTGAGACGGTCGCTAAAAACTCATCCTTGGCTCGATTGGCGGCCTCGGCTTTGGCGCGCTCGCGCTGTGACAGCTCGTAGAGTTGCGCATTATCCATGGCAATCGCCGCCTGCGCCGCCAGTCCTTCGATGAGCCGTTCGTGTCGCTCGGTGAAAACATTTTCATGCGGGTGTCCAAAGAACAAGCCGCCCAGCACCTGGCCGGCGCGCGAGATGACCGGAATCGCTAAGTAACTGGTCACAGGCAAGTGGCCGCGCGGCATGCCGTAATAAGGCGAGTTCTTGCCGTAACGCGGATCTTGCTTCACATCGGCGATCCGAATGATGCCGTCGCCGCGAAAGGTCTGGCCAAACAGATCGGTGTTGCGCGGCATGGGAAAATGCGCGAAGGCTTCGCGGGGGACGCCCGAAAGGCTGTAGAGCATATAAGATTCGCCGCTATGATCGATGACGTTGTAGAAGAACGCGCCGAATTGCGCGCCGGTCAGTTCCGTGCTGGCATCCGTCACCACTTGCACAACATTCTGTAAGTTCAATTCTGCTGAAAGTGCCTGGCCGGCGCGGTTGATGGTTTCGATCATCTCTGCCTGCTCGCGCAGCCTGGCCTCGGCGGCCTTGCGTTCGGCGATCTCCGTTTCAAGCAACCTGGCCTTTTGTTGCAAGAGGGCGATAGCCCGCAAGCGGTCGTCTGCGTCGACCAGCGCCGTGTAGCTTTCGGCAGGGATGACACAAGTGTGTTCGCCACAGACGCCGCTGAGTTGCGCCGTCATCGTTTCGCCGGCGAAGCTATTGACCGGATAAGCACAGAAAAGCGAGAAGGGCTGCGTCCGGCGCAGCTCGTTCCAGAGTGCTTCCAGACGGATTGCGCCGCTGTGATTGCCCTGCGCCCAAAGTAGCGCGACCATCTCGCCAAAGGCGCGCACGCCGCGACCCACTGCCGCCTGGGCGAGAAGGCCGCCGACGACCTCTTTGAAACGCTCAGGCTCAGGCGACCCATCAACCAGAAACTTCGACAGCGTCTCAGCCGCATCCAAAGAGAGAAACTGCCCGCACGCTTTGGCGGCGGCGACATCCACGCCGCTTGCAGTCAATCGTTCATCAAGATCCTCGCGGTGCGCTTTCGTGGCGACGACCAGGCAGGCATCGCCGGCGCTCAGGCCCGTGCCGATGAAGTGGCTCAACAAGTCGATGAGGAAGCGGTCGGTTTCGTAAAAGTGGACGAAGTGATCCGACTCACTCAACTGGCTCCAATCCGCGAGCGGTGCGAGATTTTGCATAGTGATCAAGGCGTCGAGAGGTTGAATTCCCACGCCAACCAGGTCGTCATTGCGCCTCATATTGTTTCTAGTTTTGACCAAAAGAGTCTCCATTGCGAGTCGCCGCGTCTGCCAGAATCAGATTGGCGCACATCGTATCTGACACATTCGTTGTAATGCGCTTATTGATCAGCCGCGACCGGCGTGCTGATGCTGGCGGCCATAATGGCCCTCTGAAGTTCGTCAAGCGTGATGCCCCGCAGCATTTCAAACGAGGAAAAGTTCAAGTCCAGATGGTAGAGTCCACCCTCATATTCTATGCGCCCTGGCGTTTGAAATCTAGCCAAATGATGTTGAACCTGGGAGCGTGGGCGTCTCGCCCGCCAGTCTTGCGAGTGCGAAAACATGCGGGCAGGATGCCCGCGCTCCCAGGTTCAACGCGTTTCCGCTTTTCAAATCTGCAAGATGAAGACGTTGGTCGCCGCGCCGTCGCCGTTGGTCACGCGAATGGTGTTGTCGCCGGCTTTCAAGCCGAGCCCTTTGGCTTTGCCTTTGATGCGAATCGTCGTGTCGCTCAGCGAACGAATAAAGTCCGTGCGGTCAACGTCGTTGATGACTAGCCGTGCGCCGCTATCGAATGCGCCGCCTTCGATGATCAGAAGTTTCTTGCCGTTCCACTCTACAGAGGTAATTTTAGGCAACGCCACCGCCGCCAACTCGAACGCGCCGCGCCCGTAAGTCGCCGCTTGAATCAAGCCGCTCGGATGCGCCGCCAGTTCGGTGACGACGACCGGCGGCATGCCGCTGGTGAGCGGTTGCCAGTCCGCGCCGCCCGTCGAGCGAAAGACGCCAAGGTCTGTGCCGACGTAGATCATCCGCGTATCCAGCGGGTCAATCAATACGGTGTTGGCCGGCACGTCCGGCAGGTTGCCTGTGATGTCCTGCCACGTCGCGCCGCCGTCTGTCGTCTTGAACGCGTGCCCGGCAGCGAATCCCGACATACTAAGATAAGCGACAGACGAGTTGGCCGGGTCAACTTTGATGCTGGTGATTGAGCGGTCAGGCAAGTCAGCCGTCACATCGTGCCACGTCGCACCGCCGTCCGTGCTCGCCATGGCGCGGCCCTGAGCCGATCCCGTATAAATCACATTAATGTCGGAGCGCGCGACGCCAATCGCCGTCAGCACGTCGCGGCCCTTGTCGTTGATGCCCTTGGTTAAATCCAACTCGCCCGCCGGCGCAACCCACGAGTAGCCTTGATCCGTGTTGATGAACAAACGCCATGTGCCGTAGTAATGCGTCGCGTCGATGCCGTTGCCGACAACCGGCGCATAAAAAGCGCCGCGCGGCGGGTCATCATTCTCGCCGAATGAACTGGTAAACGCGATCTGCGTGTCAAAGTACTTGCCGCTGCCCAGATAACGATAGATGTTGCCGCGAATGTAAGTGATGAAGACCATATTCGGGTCGAGCGGATTGATGACGACGCGGCCACCGTCGCCGCTGAAGACTTCATACCAGGCGTTGTTGGTTGCGTATCGCCATTGCGTGCCGTTGTCCTGCGTGCCGCCGAGGCTGATGCTGGGGTCGTTCGGATGAATGGCGATGCTGGTGAATTGCGTCAGCGTCAGCCCACGATTCAATGACTCAAAGGTTGCGCCACGATCTGCGGTCTTATAGATGCCGCCGTCGCAGCCTATATAAAACTCGCTGGCGCGGCCCTGCACAAACGCCAGCGCGTGCTGATCGGGATGCGCTTTTGACGCGCCCGGCGTGTACTCATAGAAGTCGCCGTTGAAACTGAAGCTGCCGGTCAGGTTCGCCCAGGTTGCGCCGCTGTCGGTCGAGCGAAAGACATCGCGCGCGCCGACATAGAGGGTCTGCGCATCGCTTGGATCGGCGGCGAGATAGGTGTTATAGCCGAGTTGCGCTGTGTCGAAGCCCCCCGTGCCGAGATCCGTCCAGGTCGCGCCATTGTCGGTCGAGGCGTGCAGATTGGCGTTGAGATGATCGCCGATAAAGCCGCCGTAGTAGGCATAAACCTTTTGCGGATTGGCAGGCGAAATCGCCACGCGGCAGTCCTGCCGCTTCTTGACATCGTAGTTGTCGCCGTTGAAGCTAACCGTCCAGGTCGCGCCGGCATCGGTTGAGCGCACGACACGCAGAGGCGGATCGTGATCGGCGTCGAGGCGCGACAGGCCGCCGAAGAGGGTGCGCGGATTCGCCGGATTAACGACGATGTCGCGTGCCGCGCCGGCAAGCGTCTTCGTCCAGTTGACGCCGCCATCGCTTGAAACATAGAAGCCGCTCGACGTCACTTTGTCTGTGGCCAGCCGGGAATACTGCGCGACATAAACGCGATTTGAATTGGTTGGGTCAACCTCGATCTTCGAGATGGCGCCGGGTGACGGCAGTGTAGCATTGCTCACACGCGCCCAGGTCAGCCCGGCGTCGGTGGATTTCAACACGCCGCTGCCGAGGTAACCGACTTTGCTGTCGCCCATGCCTGCATAAACCACCGCCGCTTTGTTCCTTGCAAAAGCCAGAGAGCCGACCGCCAGGTCAACCTGATTGTCAGAGACCGGAACGAAGGTTGCGCCGCTATCGCTTGAGCGCCAGATGCCGCCGGTCGAACTGCCCGCAAGCACGATGCGCGCGTCGGCAGGCGATACGGCTATGGCGTTGATGCGCCCGCTGGTGTTGCCCCAGTTAGCGGAAAAAGCCGACACCGTCGGCGACGGCCCGATGGGATGCCAGCGGCGAACGGCGGTCGCTTTGACGAGAGATTCGGTGTGCATACGGTCGAGCGCGTCCCATGCGCGGCGGCGCGCGTCCGCAGGGATAGCCTCGAATGGGTAAGCGCGCTGGTAGGTGAACCAATCGTTGCGGCCATCGAGATCTTCAAACTCATCGGGCGCGGCTTCTCTCGCTTCAGTGAGTTCGCGTGGCGCAAATGTGTGGCCTGAAGTTGACGGCAACGGCTTGTGATGAAGCACATCCGGCGGCAGCAACGCCGTGCAAAGGGCGATTGCTGCCAGGCGCATCATCACGGCTTTCTTTGATTGTATTCGATTAAACAACATCGAATCACTTCGCGGCTTCGACCTTGGTCGATTCCACAGTCGGCGTTTTATCTGCGGCTTCGTGCATCCATCGTTGCAAGCGATCCATGTCTTTGGTCACCGTGCGCGAGCCTGCGAACAGCACCAGCGCCAGCAAAAAGCCAAGTACCGGAATGATGAAAAGCGCCGAATGCAAGGCTTGCCCCTCGAACGGCTTTAATGTCTCGAAGGTGAACTCTGTTACGCCTGCGGCTTGAGCGGCTTTCACCTTGAAGTGGTCGCTGAGGTAGCCCATGCCGAGCGGGCCGAGCGACGCGCCGAGCACATACATGGCAAAAAAGTAGAGCGCCATCGCCGTGCCGCGCAGCGATGGTTCGATCACATCTTGAATCGTTGAATAGACGGTCGCGTAGTAAACGTACATCAGCGCCCAGCCAATGAACAGGAGCACGGTAAAACTGAGCGTCGCGCCAGCAGGTTGATTCAAGGCCAGGTAAACGAAGGGCACAGCCATAAATACCGAAACCGCAGCGACCAGCAGGCGACCATTTGAACGTCGTTTCATGATCGAGTCGCCAATCAAGCCGCCCAGAATCAATCCCGGCACGCCCGACAGCCCGTAAGTCAGCATTGAGATCATGCCCGCATTGAAGGCGTCAGCGTGATACACGCGCTGTAGAAAGGGCGACAAGAACGTGCCGAGCGCATACATATTGAAGTTGTGCAGCGCTCCCGACAAGATAATCCACCACATCGTCGGGATGGAAAGAACGAGCAGAAAGGGCGAGCCTTCGCGCTTCGCGCCGCTGATGGCATGTAATTCTGCCGCGCCGCGCGACGGTTCTTTGACCATCAAGGCGAGCACGGCACAGATGATGCCGGGAATCGCCGCGACGTAAAACGACGGTCGCCAGCCCCAGAACTTGGTTACCCAGCCGCCGACGGCAAAGCCCGCCGCCACGCCGAGCGGCAGGCCGAGCATGAAGATGGCCAGCGCCTTGCCACGTCGGCTCGCGGGGAAGAGGTCGCCGATCAGCGACGTGGCGGCGGGCGCGCAACTCGCTTCGCCGACGCCGACGCCGAGACGCATGGCGAACAACTGGCCGTAGTTCTGCGCCACACCCGATACAGCGGTGAACAGGCTCCAGACGAAGACGCCAGCCGACAGTATCCAGGTTCGCGTGATGCGATCCGTCAAGCGGCCCAGTGGCAGCCCTATGGCCGCGTACACCACTGTGAAGATGGTGCCGAGCGTGCCGAGCGCCTTATCGCTCAGGTGCCACTCGTTGCGAATCGTTTCGCCGACCGCGCCGAGTATCTGGCGGTCGAAAAAGTTCATCAGGTTGATGCCGAACAGCACCCATAACGCGAAGGTTGCTTTGCTCCTGGTCGTCATGCTTTGCCTTTGGTCGCAAGATGTGTTGCCGCTTTGGGCATAATTTGATATTTCAAGCTCCGTAGGAGCGCAATGTTTATAGATAAACGGGAAGGATTGGTTCAAGCTGCGTAGGAGCGCAATGTTGATATTGCGCTCCTACGCAGCTTGAACGCACTAACCGACGACATCTCTATAAACATTTCGTGCCTACGGCACTGCTTATTGCCTCTGTTTACTTCTTCTCCGCTTCAAGCATCCGCCTGAAGGCATCATTGAGCTTAATGACTTCCGGCGCGCGCTCCATGCCATGCCGCAAGTCGGTTTGGTGTACAAGATTACCAATGACGCGACGAATCTCCCGGCGTTTTGCCAGCAATTCGTCCGATGGCTGGCGGCCCCAGGCGCTGAAACGATTGAGCAGGCGGTTCTCTTCGTCGACGACCTGCAAGAGATTGCGAAACGCCGCCGGCAGTTCCGGCAGATACTCAAGGCCGTGACAGTTCGTGCAAAACATCGCGTAGCTGAAGTCGCGCGCCGTTGAGCCGACCGTGTGCGCGCCGTGACAGTCGCTGCACGTCAGGCGCGGCACACTCAAGTTTTTGGGAAAGTGCGAACTGGTTTTGAAATCAGCGAGTGGCTGCCCGTGGCACGCGCCGCACATCGTCAGTTGTTCGACGGGCGAGGGCTTGCCGATGAAATTTGCAGCGTGCGCCGCCGCTTTGTCCCGCGCTTTATAGTCGCCGCCGTGACAGTCCACGCAGGTAATGGCCTTGCGCACGTGAACGCTACGAGCATAAAGCGCCACGCTTTGGTCGCCGGTTTGTTGGTGGCAAGATATGCAGGTGTTCATCGCAGAAAATGCCGCACCCGGCTGTCTTGGAACGCTTGCCTGCGCAGGCTGCGGTGCTTCGCCAGATGGTCTGGCTGACGCAAGCGAGCGGATGTATTTGACGAGCGCGTTGATCTGGTCGTCGCTCAACGCGCCGATGTAAAACGGCATCGGCTCCCTGCCGAACTTGATGGTTTTGAACATCAACTCGTCTGTGACATTCGCCTGCCACGTCGGGTTCGTGAAATCCGGCTGGCCGTGCATGCGCCCGCGCCCATCTTCACCGTGACAATCCTTACATTCGTGCATGAAGATTTTCTCTGCGTCAAGCGCGGCGCTTTTATCCTGCTCATCATAAGCGCTGGCCGAGCAGAGCGTCGCGATCAATGCAAAGCTCAACACAACGACGAGCCGTTGAATGGTGCGTGCACCCATGCCGATTACTGGCCCTTGAAGTTCGCCTTGCGTTTTTCGAGAAACGCCGTCACGCCTTCGCGAAAATCTTGCGAACGAAAACACGCCGCCTGATTCACCGCCTCGAATTCGAGCGCCGCGCGCAGGTCGCTGGTCTCACCCTGATTGAGCCCCGCCTTGATCTTCGCCAGCGCGATTCCCGGCGACGCGGCCAGACGCATGGCTATCGTGTTCACGGTGGCGTCGAGTTCTTCATACGGCACGACGCGATTGACCAGGCCCAGATGCAAGGCTTCCTGGGCGCTGACCACGTCGCCGGTCGCCATCAACTCGAAAGCTTTGTGATAACCGACCAGGCGCGGCAGAAAATAGGTCGAGCCGCCGTCGGGCATCAAGCCAATTTTCACGAAAATCTGGGCAAACTTGGCCTGTTCCGAAGCGATGAGCAGATCGCAGGCGAGCGCATAGTTGCATCCTACGCCGACCGCATGGCCGTGAATTCGCGCGATAATCGGCTTGGCCAATTCGCGCATGGCGACGATAGTTGGATTGGTGTGCTCGCGCAGCGACGCCGTCACGTCAACTTCGCGGATGTCGCGCCCGTCGGAGATTTGCAGATCAGCGCCGGCGCAAAAGGCATCGCCCGCACCTGTGAGAATGACGACGCGGCTGGCATCTTCGGCGGAGTGTTGAATCGCTTCGTGCAGCAGCTCGATGGTTTCGGTATCGACCGCATTGCGGCGCTCAGGCCGGTTGATGGTGATGCGCTTGATGCCGTTTTCGAGCGTCACCAGTATCTTATCGCTGGCAGCCATAGCTATTCCCTTCGCAGTGGAGTTGTGAGAACGAGAGCGGCGTTATTCTCTATCAAAGCTCTGAGTTTTGCAATGTGGCATTGAGTTGCAGCGACATGGACAAGCATTCAACGATTAGCTTAAACTCGCAGCACCAATCAACTGAAATGATGAATGATGAATGGCAGAGTGCGCCTTGCAACTCACCATTCAAGCGGAGGGGCCAGATCATGAAACGAACGATGCTTGCCGTTGTCCTTATCGCGCTGCTGATGCCGTTTGCCGCGCAATCGGTGCCGAAGACCGCCGCCAAAGATGAAGCGACGATTTATCGCGACGAATTCGGCATCCCGCACGTCTTTGCGCCGACGCTCGAATCAGCCTGTTATGCCGTCGGCTATGCGCAGGCCGAAGACCGCCTCGAAGAACTGCTCAAGAATTATCGCCGCGCCAACGGCACCATGTCCGAAGTCTTCGGGCCGGACTATTACCGGCAGGACATGATTCAGCGCATCTGGCGGCACGCCGATATAAGTCGTGAACGTTACAATCAGGTCAGCCCACGGATGCGCGCCTGCATCGAGTCGTATCAAGACGGCATACGCGCCTTCATGAAAGAGCATCCCGAACAGGTGCCGGCGTGGGCGCAGGAGATTCACCCATGGGATGTGATTGCGCTCGGTCGCTACATCATCTTCGGCTGGCCGATGGGCGAGGCCGGCGGCGATCTGCTGCGCGCCGGCATACAACTCGACCCGTTGGCTTATCGCGGCTCGAACGAAATGTTGATTGCGCCCGCACGGACGGCGATGAATGCGCCCATCGCGGTCATCGATCCGCACTTGAGCTGGTACGGCGAATTTCGTTTTTATCAGGTGCGAATTTATGCCGGCGATTATAACGTCAGCGGCGTGTCGATCCTCGGCGTGCCGCTGCCGAGTCTCGGCCACAGCCGTTACTGTTCTGTAGCCATGACGACAGGCGGGCCGGACACCTCGGATATTTTTGAAGAAGAGTTGAACCCGGCCAACCCGCGCCAGTATCGCTATGACGGCCACTGGCGTGACATGACCGTGCGCCAGGAGAAGATCAAGGTTAAAGCAGGCGACCGCGTAGACGAGAAAGAGATCGCCATTGAATACACGCATCACGGCCCGGTCGTCGCGCATAAGAACGGCAAAGATTACGCGATGGCGATTCCCTATGCCGAAGAGGTCGGCTTGACCGATCAGGCTTACGAGATGATGATGGCGCGCAATCTCGACCAGATGAAGCAGGCGCTCACGCATTTGCAACTGATGGCGCAGAACGTCATGGTCGGAACCGCTCAAGGTGACATTTACTACGTGCGCAACGGGCGCGTGCCGGTGCGCGCCAAAGGCACTGATCCGAGCAAGCCAATTCCCGGCAACACCTCGGCGACTGAATGGCAGGGCTTGCATCCATTCACCGACCTGGTGCAGATCACCAATCCGCCGAGCGGCTACATGCACAATTGCAACGTCACGCCGTGCGCCATGATGAAGAACAGCCCGATGACGCCCGACAAATACGCCGCGCATCCGTATCTCTACAACGCCGACTGCAAGATGCCGCGCCACCAGCGCGCCGAGATGATGACCGATCTGCTCGACGCGGCAGGCAAAGTCACTCTCGAACAGGCGATTGACATTGCCTTCAGCCCACAGGTTTATCACGCCGAGTTGTGGCAGGCGCGATTGAAGAAAGCCATTGAGAGTGCATCTGCTGCAAACGTCAGCGGGCCGGGCGTCGCCGACGAGGCGAAGGCGGCGCTCTCGGCAGATGCGATGACGGTGTATGATTCAATACAAAAATGGAATCGCCGCAGCGATGCCGACTCCGAAGGCGCGCTGGCGTTCTATGCCTTCAAGAAGAACCTGCCTGCGGAAGTGGCAAAGCAATACGACCCGCCCGATAGCCTCAGCGATGCGCAGTTGATTGAAGCAGTGAACAACGCAGGCAAATGGCTCAGAGAGACCTTCGGTTCGTCGCGCGCGGCTTATGGGCAATACTTTCGCGTCGGTCGCGAGGGCGGCGCGAAGACCTGGCCGGTCGGCGGCGGCTCATTAAATGGCGGCCCGAACAACGTCGCGATGGCGACGCCGCGCGCCATTTCATTCAAACCAGTCGGCAAAGAGATGGTCGGCGGCGGCGGCCAGACTTCGACGCAAATCGTCGTGATGTCGAATCCGCCGAAATCCTACGCCATCATTCCGCTCGGCGAGAGCGACCACAAAGAGAGCGGCCACTGGGACGATCAGGCCGAAAAGCTCTTCAGCAGGAGCAAGGCTTATCCCTCATTCTTTCTGGACAAGCAGGAATTGCTGAAACACGTCACGGCGACCAAAGTCTTGCGCCGCTCGCCTTCGGCACAGGCCGCACGCGCTGGGCGCTAGCAGAAGGGGAAAAGGCGACGCGGGGGCGCGGCGGAGGGGAGACGCGGCGGTAGGAGTAGTTAAACGGCAACGCTGATCATCCTTTCTTTCCCTCGCCGCGTCGCCGTGTCGCCGCGTCCCCGCGTCGCTCCTCCGTGCCATGTTATAATCGGCCCGAACATCATGAAGTTCACTATCCTTGAGCCAATGTCGACGGGCGATGTGATAGACCGCGCCGTGCGCCTGTATCGCCGCAACTTCGCGTCGCTGATTGCCATCGTCGCGGTGCCGACATTGATCGGCTACGTCATCTCGCTGATGTTCTGGTACGGCTATGCGAACCTGGTGATGAACACAGTGAAGCCGGGCCGCGTGCCTGCCGATGCCGTGTTGATGCTGATCATCGGCATGGTCGGCTACCCTGTGTGGATGTTCACGCTGCTGATGACGGTCTGCGGGGTGTCGCGTGTCGTCGGCGACAACCTGATGATGGGCGAGCCGATCACCTTCCGTCGCTGTTTCGCATCGGTGCGCGGCAAGGTCGGCCAGATCATCGCCCTCGGCCTGCTGATCCTGGCGTTGATGTTCGGTCTCTATATTGTCGCCTTCTTCATTTTGTTCGTGCTGGCCATGTTGATTGGCATTGTGGGCGGCCTGATCGTCTCTTTGCATTTGCCGCAATGGGCCATCATCATCGTGATCGTGATTGTCAGCCTGCTGGCGATAGCCGCGGCGATGTTTGCGATGTCGTTTCTCCTGGCGCGGGTCGTCTTCATGCCGCAGGTTTTAATGATCGAGGGCGAATCAGCCGGCGCAGCGCTGGGCCGCGCGTTTAAGCTCGGTAAAGGGAACTGGCACCGCGTGCTGGCCATCATCCTGTTCACTTATTTCATCTCGTTTTCGCTGGTCGGCGCGTTGAGCATCATCACGGCGGTGGTTCTCTATTTCACAGGCTTCATCGGGCAGGCCAATCTGGCGAATCCGCTATGGAATATTCTTTACACATCGTTTCGCGACATATCGAGCATGTTGTCGCTGCCCATCTGGATCGTCTCGTTCACGCTGTTATACTTTGACAGCCGCGTGCGCAAAGAGGCTTACGACATCGAGTTGCTGGCGCGCGAGGTCGCGCCGGGCTACGTTTGGCAAGCGCCGCCCCCGGCCTTCGCCGGTTATTATCCGCCGCGCGAATACGTGCAGACCAGCCCGCTCGGTCTCGGCGGCTACTATCCACCCGCGCCGCCACCGCTGTCCGCGCCGCCACCCGTGCCCCTCAGTGAACCAGTCGTGAGCGCGGACGGTGATGAGTTGCGCACACGATTTGAACAGGTGGCGCGCTCGCTCAACGAAGATCAGCCAGCCGACGGCCTCAACGAGGCGAGCGGCCAGCCACAAAGTAACACGCCGCCCGCCTGGTGCCAGGTGTGCGGCGACCCTTTGGAGCCGGATTCGCGCTTTTGTAGCCACTGCGGTTCGGCTGTGCCGCCACCGATTATGTAGCGTGAACGACTTTACGGTTAATGATGAAACGAATCGCGCTCATTCTCCCGTTGATCTTGTTCGCCGCGCTCGCGGCATCGGCAGAGACGCTGCTGAAGTATGAGAATCGCGTGGCGCGCGCCGTCGAACAGATCGACCGCATCAAGAGCGATGCCGAATATGAAGCCGCAGGCATCGAGCACATCAAACAGTTGCTGCCGCGTCACGAGCAGATTGAACACCAGGGCAAGAAGCTGGCGATTGACAACACCTGGCTTTACACCGCGCTGGAGGATGAGGATGACGATGACGACAACGACGCGCAAAAAAAGAAGGCGAAACTCTCGGAGATCGGCGACCGGCTGGCGGCGCTCGACGCCGCGTTGATTGACGCTGCGGAAACTTCGCTCGATAAGGGCAATGACCAGGAGACGCGCGACAAGCTGCGCGACATTCTCGACCGCCGTGAATACCGCGAGAAAGAAGAGGGCCGCATCGCCGCTTTTCTCAGGAAAATTTACAACAAAGTGGTCGCCTTTCTCGGCGAACTGCGCGATGCGTTCGGACGTTTGCTGGGCAAACTCTTTGGCTCGGCGGCGGAAGGCAGTCTGATCTCGAAAATCCTGGTCTTCGTCGCGCTCGGCGCGTTCCTGATCTTCATTGTGCGTCTGGGCAGGCAAATCAAGCCGCGCCGCAAAACCGCCCGCAAACGCACGGTGCTGGGCGAAGAGATCGAAGCCGGGGCGACACCGGGCGATCTGTTTGAAGCGGCGATGGCGGCAGCGCGTGCAGGCGATTTCCGCGCCGCCGTGCGCAAGCTCTACATCTCGCTGCTCTATGAGTTGAGCGAGCGCAACCTGGTCGAGATTGACGAGAGCGCCACCAATCACGAATACCTGGCGCGCCTGTCGCGCTTTGAGGCGCTGGTTGCGCCCGTCAGCGAGATGACTGACCGTTTCGATGTTGCCTGGTACGGCATGTTTCCAACTTCGCAAGAAGAGTTCTCAAGCTATCTGGGGCGCTACAACGAAGCGTTGCAGCGCGCCAAAACGCTCGCGCCAGAGGTGGCAAAATAGATCTGAGCAAGCGGCCTAAATGGGCGCAAAAACTGCGTGTGATTGACTTTCGCAAAATGCGGGTGGTACACTTTATATTGCCAAGGGGGTGCCAGGTTTCGACGGGAGACTCTGAGGTGATAGATGCATACCGCGGCCCATGCACCGCGTTAAAAGCGTGGAAAACACAATCGCGAATAGCGAACTAGCACTGGCCGCCTAGTGTGGCCACGTTTCTGCCGAGATCGCCTGTGTTTCGGTCTGAGACGTCACTTTAGCAGGCTGCCCCAATGAACCCGTGCTCAGGGGTTCGGCGGGAAAGACCAAGCTGGGCTAGCCGGCTGCAATGCTTCGTTGCTTCAACGGTCGCAGCAGGCGAAACCAAAATGAAGCGACTAAGTATGTAGATTCTATCGCTGAAGACTTTCGGACGAGAGTTCAATTCTCTCCACCTCCATTGCTTATTGTGAACGACGAAAACTTGCAACCGACACAGGCGAACGCGGGCCGCGATGATGGCTTATGGTTCGCCTGTCTTTTTTAAGGTGAGAAGACTAACTGATGAATGATCCTCGCGCTGCCGAAGCTACTGCCCTCAGGCTCGCCGAACTTTCACATGAGATAGACGAGCTTGAATCAAGCCGTAACGTGCTGTTGAAGCGCGTTGAGGCGTTGCGCAACACGCTGCTGGTCGCCGGCAATCGCACGACCAGCATGCGCGCCAGCGTCGATCTGCTTTGCGAGCACATCGCCGGCGTCGTCACCGCCATGGCGGAACTGCGCGCCCTCGAAGCGGAGATTCGCGATATGGGACTGGAAATGACGCTCAATTCGCGCGATGCGGTGAACCTTGTCTTTGAAGCCGACAGCCTGCGCGACACGCTTGATGAAGCGGAAGAAGAGATGGAACAGCTCTCGGCGATTCTCACCGACGGCAAAGCGCGCCCCTCGCGCGGCCATTGACAATGGCCCTGGCAGAGATGCGCCTGGCGCAGCGATGGCGGAATCGGCAGGGCATACGGATCTCCTCAACCTGGGAATCCGCGCAAGATCAGTTTCTGAGAAATCATCGAACACAGTGGATAATTCAGCTAACCATAACCCGCAATCTACAATCAGATATTTCGCGGGCGACCGCTGGAGGCGGTCGAGACTGTTGAATCGGGGACGATCTAATGGCTTATAAGAGAGCAAGGGGCCGCGCGTTCGATCAATTACGGCAGGTGAACATCGTGCCCGGCTATACGAAGTACGCGGAAGGTTCCGTGCTGATCGAGATGGGCGAAACGCGCGTCATCTGTACGGCTTCGATTGATGAGCGCGTGCCAATGTTCAAGCGCGGGCGCAACGAAGGATGGGTCACCTCAGAGTATTCCATGCTGCCGCGCGCCACGGAAACGCGCACGCAGCGCGAGACGGGCGGCAAATCGCTGTCGGGCCGCACGCAAGAGATTCAGCGTTTGATCGGGCGTTCGCTGCGCGCCGTCTGTCAGTTCAATCGCATGGGCGAGCGGACGATCTACGTTGACTGTGACGTCATCCAGGCCGATGGCGGCACACGCACGGCATCGATTACCGGCGGCTTCGTCGCCCTGGTGCTGGCGTTGCGTAAGCTCTACAACGATGGCAAGATTGCCTCGCCGCTGCCGGTGACCGACTACGTCGCCGCCGTTTCGGTCGGCATGATCGGCGGCCAGGCGATGCTTGATCTCGATTACAGCGAAGACTCGCGCGCTGAAGTTGACATGAACATCGTGCGCACGGGCTCAGGCCACTTCATCGAAATACAGGGCACGGCGGAAACCAAGCCGTTCACCAAAGAACAGATGGACTCGATGACCGAGCTGGCAACCAGCGGCATCGATCATCTCATCGAAATCCAGCGTTCGATACTTGGCTCACTGAGATAATGATGAATGCAAAATGATGAATGATGAATTGTTCGGAGCCGTTTCCCCAGTTCATCATTCATCATTTTGCATTCATCATTTCCTGCTCTGTGGTGTAGAATTTTGTCAGGACTCGTTGACGTTTCCAGCGTAACCCGAAAGCAAGTGGAGGGAAGATGAAGAGCAAAGGTCTGCTGTTTATGGCCGCATTCATCATCAGTGCGTTTTCCGTGATTGCTCATGCGCAAGACGGACAGGCATACGTAGATAAGGCCGGTGGGTATAAGCTGTCGCTTTACGGCGACTGGCGGGCGATCAACTATAACGACGCCGTAGGCCGGGCAAAGACGGAATTCGTTTTCCGCGACCGCTCGGAAGGCTTGATGAAGATTTCATCGCAGCCGCTGCAAGGCGCGCTTGCCAACATGGTGCAGGCGGAAGAAGAGAATCAGCGCATCTACCGCGCAGGCTTCGAGCGCGCCGCCAGCGAAACCTTCGGCGGCGGCACGTTGAACGGCATGCGTCTGTCGTTTTACACGACCGAAGGCACGCGCCAGCTCGCTCATACCATCTATTTCCTTCAAGACAAGAACACGATCTACGTTTTGCGATTCACCGGCAAACGCGGTGTGCTCGACCGCATACGCAACATCAGCGACCAGGTCGCGCGCAGCTTCCAACCGCTTGCACAGCAGTAGGCAAGATGCAGGACGCGATGCCTAAATCAGAGGGCAAGGGAAAGGCAGACTCGCTTATATGGAGTGCGGCGACTTCTCACCGCTTGGCCGCCTCGCCAAGCCTAAAAGCTGCGACAAGTCAAAGCACTCCACATGCTGCCGCCCTCC
>JBBWZK010000095.1:0-8755 GCA_039648975.1 Blastocatellia bacterium | reverse complement strand
GAATCAAGTATCTCTTCTACAGTTGCGCTCATAATCCAAGTCCCTCTTGATGCAGATCATTTCATAATTCGGAGCATTCAATCAAACCGCACCGAACGCCATGCGCACGCCCGGATCAATCAACCGGGCGTGCGCATGGCTTTCGATTCCATTTGATCAAATGTCCCAGATTATGAAATGATCTGCATCAAGAGGGACTTGGATTATGAGCGCAACTGTAGAAGAGCTACTTGATTCATTCGATCATCTATCCGAAGCAGAGAAGCGCGAATTGGCCTCTGAAATCATTCGCCGCACGATAGAACTCGACTTACCGCCTCTAACTGACGACGAGCTTGTTTTGAATGCCGAGGCGCTCTTCTTGGAACTCGATCAAAGAGAATTCGCGAATGATTAATCCCAATCGAGGGGAGGTTTGGTTAGTTGATCTTGGAATGACAGCCAAGATCAGGCCGTGTCTCGTGTTGAGTGTTCCCGCTTTAGATCAAGACCGTGCGTTAACGACGGTACTGGCTCATACAACAAGCGTTCGCGGCTCAAGGTTCGAAGTTGAGGTTAGAACGAATTTTCTACGGCCCGGCGCATTTGACGCTCAAAACATAGTTGCAATTCCTTATGCAAAATTGATGAGAAAGCTCGGCGTTCTATCCACAACGCAACTCATCACAGTGGAAGATGTAGTACGGTTGTGGCTGGGCTTATAGTTAGCTTTACGTCCAAATGGGCCGACAAGGAAGATAACGATGATCATCAATTCATTCCGCACACCTCGCGCCATTCTGTTAGCTATACTGATCGTCACCGTGATCTTCGCGCCGGGTAATCTCAACCACACCGGCCAGGCGGCGGGCGCGGTTGCCTCACCATCAATGGACGATAATCATCCCACGCCGCTGGCGATTGGTTCACCAGCCCCGGATTTTCGTTTGCCCGGTGTGGATGGTAAAACCTACTCGCTGGCCAGTTTCAAAAACAGCAAAGTATTGGTCGTGATCTTCACTGCGGTGCATTGCCCGACCGCTGAGGTTTATGAGAACCGCATCAAGAAACTGGTTGCCGATTACCGCGAGCGCGGCGTTGCCTTCGTCGTCATTCAGCCGAACAGCCCGAAAGCACTGCGGCTCGACGAGATGGGCTATACAGACCTTGGCGATTCGTTCGACGACATGAAACTCCGCGCTGCCTATCGGCAGTTCAACTTTCCATTCCTCTACGACGGCGACACGCAGACAGCCTCGCGCCTGTACGGGCCGACGGCGACGCCGCACGTCTTCGTCTTTGACCAGCAACGCAAGCTGCGCTATCAGGGCCGCGTCGATAACAACCCGCGCGAAGCCTACGCGAAAGTTGCCAACGCGCGCAACGCCATCGACGCGGTGTTGGCGGGCAGCCCGGTTGAGGTTGAAAAAACGCCAGCGGTCGGCTGCTCCGTCAAGTGGCTCGACAAAGAGACACTCCAGAATGAGGAGATGAAAAGCATCGCGCGCGAAGCCGTGCCGCTCGAAAAAATCGGCGTCGAAGGCATGCGCGCCTTACGCAAGAACGCCAATGGCAAAACCGTGCTGGTGAACTTCTGGGCGACATGGTGCGGGCCTTGCACCATCGAGTTCCCTGAGTTGCAGAAGACCTGGCGCATGTATCGCAAGCGCCCTTTCGAGATGGTGACGGTCAGCATCAACTACCCGGATGAAGAGAAGGGCGTGCGCCGCTTCCTGGAATCGCAGCACGCCTCGACGCGCAATCTGCTGTTCGGCACGATGGACCCTTACGAGTTGATGAGCGCCTTTGATGCGGATTGGGATGGTGGAGTGCCTTATTCGATGGTGATTGCGCCTGACGGTCAGGTGCTTTACAAGGGGAAGGGAAAGCTCGACATGCTGAAGACGCGGCGGCTCATCCTGGCGAGTTTCCCTGACGACGACTACATCGGACAAAACGCTTACTGGCGCGCTAATTGATCCTGCGGTCGCTAAAGTCTGCGTATGCCCTAGCAAAGCCTGCCACAGACGATTTGTTCGATAATCTTCGCGGGGCGAACCCAGGCGCGCCCCGCGAAGATACGCTTCTGCTTATTCCTTGCAACTCGGGGAGCAACCATGCCGACAGGGTAGCGGCGGGTTCTCCACATCGCAAGCCGAACAGCAAATCAGCGGCTCGGCGCTGGCCACAGATTGATTCGCCACCTTACTGAAGCTGAGAGCAGCCAGGAAAATCAGCATAACCGCTAACAGGATAAGCCTTCGCGTAAGCTTTTTTGCTGGTGAGCTGGACATAGTTAGACCTCCTTCAACAAAGTTAATGTAGGGCTGGCGAGCTAGAGCGATCCGCCAGCAGGAAAGTAAACTAACTGTCGTTGGTATGGTATGCTACTATTCATCAAGTGTCAATGGCGGGCATCAGCTTCCGGCAATGCCGCGCTGATGTTGGATACCGATTCTCCCGCCAGATAAGACGAAATCTGCTCCGAGATTTTTTTTGCAGACTTGTGTCTTATCATCATGAATCGCCGCTGCCCGCCTCTCGGACCGCCAGCGTTACCTCGCAAGGAAGGATGAAGGAAGGATGAATGCGCGCGCGCCTCGCCTGATGAAAGTCCTTAAGATTTTCCAAACTATTTCAAAATCGCGCGCGTCTTAGCTACTGAGCGCGCAAAGTCAGGCGAAGGCACTGAACAGCAAATTACGCGCTCCGGCGATTTGAATGGCAGCGATTCGAGTCGCGCCGATGGCCTTCAGGATGTTTGCCATTAATCCAGGCGCGCATCCATCGCACAGGCAAACGGCGCGGCGGCTCCTTCATCATATCAGTTCGCACCATCAGAGGAAGTAGACCATGAAACCTAACACACACAAGAACTCATTGATATTCACTGCTGCGCTGCGGCGCGCGGCTGCAAGGCTACTGGCCGTGGCGATGGCGGCAACCCTCACGCTCGGCGCTCTCTCACCGGTCTTCGGCGACGCCAAGGCGAAGGCGACGAAGACGGCAGGGCTGACTGAAGATCAGAAGATCACCCACCTGCTCAATCGCCTAGGCTTCGGCGCGCGGCCCGGCGATGTCGAGCGCGTTAAACGCATCGGCATTGATAAATTCATCGACCAGCAACTGCATCCCGAACGCCTCGACGATTCGGCTGTGGAAGCGCGGCTCAAGAACATCGAGTCTATACACATGGGATTATCTGAACTCGCAGAGAAGTACCCGGAGCCGGGCATAATCGCCCGCGAGCTTGGCTTGAAAGGCAAGGCTGCCGCGCCGAAAGCTGTGCCCGCCGAGCCGATGAATCCCAACGGCGACAACGCGCCGGCCAATCAAGCCAACGACGCGCAACTTGACCTCAACAAGAAAGAGAACCGGCAGATGGTCATGGAGTATTACCGCGAACACGGCCTCAAACCGCCGCAGTTGCTGCTGCAAGACCTGATGCAACAGAAGATGATCCACGCCGTCTATAGCGAGCGCCAGTTGCAGGAAGTGTTGAGCGATTTCTGGTACAACCACTTCAATATCTTCTGGCCGAAAGGCGCGGACAAAGTTCTGACCACCGATTACGAGATGAGCGCCATTCGCCCGCACACGCTCGGCAAGTTTGCAGACTTGCTGCTGGCGACGGCGAAAAGCCCTGCGATGATGTTCTACCTCGACAATTTCCAATCGAGTTCGCCCGACGCGAAATTGCCCGGTCGTCTTGGAATGGGCCAGCAGGGCCGCTTACAGCGACGCGGTATACTTGGCGGCCTCGGTCGTCGCAATGATCCGACCTATCGCGATGAGCAGACGGAACGCGACCAGATGCGCAACCCGCAGATGAGCGCCGACCAACAACGCGCGCAGGCCATTCAACAATTCAAGAAGCGCAAGCCCGGCATCAATGAAAACTACGCGCGCGAGTTGATGGAACTGCACACGCTCGGCGTCGAAGGCGGCTATACGCAAAAAGATGTTCAGGAAGTCGCGCGTTGCTTTACGGGCTGGACGATTGTGCAACCGCGCAAGGGCGGCGGCTTCATCTTCCGCCCGTTCATGCACGACGACGGCGAGAAGACTGTGCTCGGCCACAAGATTCCTGCGGGCGGCGGCATGAAAGACGGCGAGATGGTCATCGACATCCTCGCGCATCATCCGAGCACGGCGAAGTTCATCTCGACCAAGCTCGTGCGCCGCTTTGTCAGCGACAACCCGCCGCCGGCGCTGGTTGATCGCGTCGCGCAGGTTTATACGAAGAGCGATGGCGACATCCGCGACATGCTGCGGACGATCTTCACGTCGCCGGAGTTTTACTCGAAAGAGGCCTATCGCGCCAAGATCAAGTCGCCGTTCGAGCTGGCGGTGTCGGCGATTCGCGCCATTGGCGGCGATATGAGCAACACGTTGATGGTGACGCAGTTCATCTCGAAGATGGGCCAGCCGCTTTATCGTTGCCAGCCGCCGACCGGCTATCCTGATAAGGCCGAGCAATGGGTGAACACCGGCGCGCTGCTGGAGCGGCTGAACTTCGGTCTGGCGTTGAGTTCAAATAAACTTCGCGGCACGACCGTTGACCTCAAGCGCATTGCGCCCGAAGTGGCGGGCAAGAACGCGACGCAAACGCTCGATCAAGCCATCGCCTTGTTGTTGAACAAAGACGTGTCGCCGCAGACGCGCGCGGTGCTGGACAAACAGATGACCGAAGGCGTGCCCGTCAAAGGCGAGTTTGAACCGGAGCGCAAGCCTGCGGATGCCATGATGGCCGACAACGGCGAATCACTGCTCGCCGATGGCTCAACGCCGCAGCGTCCGGGCAAAGGCGACAAGATCGCCAAGTACGATTTTCCCAGAGGCCGCGAGGCCCGCTTTGACCGCCGCGCCGAGCAACCCTTGATGCTTTCGCCCGACGAGCAGGAGATCGCCAAAGTATTCGGCCTGGTGCTCGGCTCGCCGGAGTTTCAGAGAAGATGATTACATGTAGGAGCGGCCACAGAGGGCCGCCCCAGATTGCGACGCGGAACCAACTCTTGAAACTAAGCGCCGCACAAATTGAGAGATTCTAATTCGTAGTCTGGGGCAACCACGGAGGGTCGCCCCTACAATGGAGCTAATTATGGCAGTAACACGCAGATTCTTTTTGAAGTCATCGAGCCTGGCGATGGTCAGCCTGGCGGCGGCTCCGGCGTTTCTGAAGCGCACGGCGCTGGGCCAGACGCGCGCCGGCACAGGCAAAGACAAGCCTATTGTCATCGCTATCTTTCAGCGCGGCGCGATGGACGGCATTTCGGCGGTCGTGCCGTTCGGCGATAAAAATTACTATAACGTCCGCCCGAATATCGCCGTCCCGCAGCCGAAGAGCGGTGCGAGCAATGATACGGCGATTGACCTTGATGGCTACTTCGGTTTGCATCCGGCGCTTGCGTCCTTCAAGCCCATCTACGATGCCGGCAATCTCGCCATCGTTCACGCCGTCGGCTCGCCCGATAACACGCGGTCGCACTTCGATGCGCAGGATTACATGGAGTCGGCGACGCCCGGCAACAAGGGCACGGCGGACGGCTGGCTGAATCGTTACTTGCAGGCGAAGCGCGATCAGCAAGCGACGCCGTTTCGCGCTGTGTCGTTGACGGCTAACTTGCCGCGCACGCTGCTCGGCAATGCGCCGGCGATTGCCATGACCAACATCGGCGACTTCGGCGTGCGCGCAGGGCAGGGTAATGGGCAGGTGGCGAAAGGCTTTGAAGAACTTTATGCGCAGAATCTGAGTGACGTGCTGCATGGCACCGGCAAGGAAGCTTTTGAAGCTGTGAAGATGCTGAAGAAAGCCAACCCGCAGCAATATCAACCGACCAATGGCGCTAATTATCCGCGCTCGCCGTTCGGTCAGGCGTTGCTGCAAATCGCTCAGTTGATCAAAGCCGACATCGGCGTTGAAGTTGCCTTCACAGATGTCGGCGGCTGGGACACGCACGCCAATCAGGGCAACGCGCGCGGCCAGCTCGCCAATCGCTTGCAGGATTTCAGCCAGAGCATCAGTGCGCTTTACAACGATCTCGGCGACCGCATGCGCAATGTAGTGATCGTTACGATGACTGAGTTCGGGCGGACGATCCGGCAGAACGGTTCGGGCGGCACCGATCATGGCCACGCCAGCGTCGCCTTCGCGCTCGGCGGCGCGGTCAAAGGCGGCAAAGTCTATGGCAAGTGGCCGGGCCTCGGGAGCGAACAGTTATATGAAGGCCGCGACCTCCAGTTGACGACGGACTTCCGCGATGTGTTCGCCGAAATCGCCGCGCGCCATCTGGGCGCAGCGAATCTTGGCACGATCTTTCCGGGCTTCACTCCGAACCCTGCGAACTTCAAGGGACTGATTCGCGGCTAAACCAAAGGCGGCGCGAGCCGCCGGTTTGCGCTCTCAGCGTTTGCGCCTAGTGTTCTGTCAGCCGTGCTTTGAATAGTTGAATGGGCGTTTTTCTATTGAAAATCAGATAACTCTACCCATCAATACCCGGCTGACAGAACACTAGAGTAGATTTCAATTGGATTAAGCCGCAATCATGTAGGGGAGGCCCTCTGTGGCCTCCCCAGTGTACGCAAGCGCAGTCTGGGGCGACCACAGAGGGTCCCCCCTACATGCTAAACCGATTTGAAAACCGCTATAGGTTGTTTTTTGAAGCGAGCCATGACTTGAGGGACTCCGCGCGAGTCCCTCTTTGCATCAAGGGTGTGTTGTAAAATGCCAAGCTCCGTAGGAGCGCAATGTTTATAGATAGAGGTAAGTGATTGGGTCAAGCTCCGTAGGAGCTTGGTTGTATTAACCGGCTACTCTTCTATAAACATTTCGTGCCTACGGCACTGATGCAAGAACGTGCTCCAAGGCGTGACAATGAATAAACAGATTTCAATCCTCGCGCTTTCCTTTTGTGTGGTTGTGTTTACACTTGCTGGCAACGCCAGCGCGCAAGCGGCGGATGGACAAGAGGCCGTTAAGCTCAAAGCCACGCTCGTCAACGTGCCGGTGATCGTCAGCGACCACCAGGGCCGTTACCTGAGCGGCTTGCGCGCCGAAGACTTCACGCTCTACAACGATCACGTCAAACAGAACATTGCCGTCTTTGAAGCCACCGAAGAGCCGCTGAATGTCGCCCTATTGCTCGACACCAGCAAGAGCACGCGCGATGTCCTTGATGAGATTAAGGACGCCGCCATGAATTTCATTAAGCGGCTCCGTCCGCAAGACCGCGCCATGATCGTCAGCTTCGATTATGACATTCATGTGTTGAGCAAACTGACCGCCGACCGCCGAGTGTTGGAGCGCGCCATCAAGGATGCAGAGATCGGCGATTACGCCGGCACCGTGCTGCGCGATGCGGTCATGAAAGCAACCAACGAATCGTTGCGGCAGGTGCAGGGCCGTAAAGCCATCGTGCTTTTGACGGACGGCAAGGATCATGGCAGCGCCATCGGGGAAGTTGAATCGCTTGAAGCGGCGCAGGAGTCCGGCGCGATGATCTATGCCCTCTTTTATCGCACCAACTTTGCGACACGCTTCGAGGCGCGGCACGGCGGCTGGCGACGGCGCGGCGGCGTCTTTGGTGAACCCTTCCCGCGCCGCGCTCCCGGCAATGAGCGTCGCCGCGAGCGCGCCGAGCACAAAAACGAGGGAGCTGCGGATTATCTCAATCAGCTTGCAGACGCTTCAGCCGGTCGTTTCTACCGCAGCGAAGTAACCGATCTCAAGCAGACCTTCGATCTGATCGCCGATGAGTTGCGGCATCAATACCGCCTCGGCTTTTACGCTAACAACGACCAGACCGAGGGCGCGGTTCATCGCCTGACTGTTCAAGTGGCTCACCCTGATTCGGTCGTTCGCGCGCGTCGCACCTATCGCGCCGGGCAGGCGCAATGACGCTCGTGGACGTAGCGCAAGCTGTTAGCTTGCGCCGTATCGCTCGTGCTTGAATCACTGCGCAAGCTAACCGCCTTGCGCTACACGGCTACACGCATTTGCGAACCACTCAAAGTAAACCGCACGAATCTGAGTTTTGAAAGTCTCCGTAGTAGTCGGTGTTCAACGAACAAACAAAGCCTTGCGACCAGCAAGCGACGATTTCTTGTGAGATGTCGCGGGCTTTGCCGGTCTGCGCCCATTGAGGGGCGAAAACTACACGACCGGGAAAAGACAAACGATTACGAAAAGGAGAATCATCATGTCGTCAGAAGCAACGCCGCTCGTTCCCATCGCCAATCAAGGGAGCACCGATGAGCGAATTATGATTATCAATACCGCTGAGATGAATCCAGTAGATTATGACTGGGGTGCGATCAAATGGATTTGCGATAGAAAAACCACCCCGAACAGCCAGCAGAGCTTTGGCTATGCGTTTCTAAATCCCGGCGGCATCAACCCTGAACATCGCCATCGCACCGCCGAAGAGATCATCTACATGCTGGCCGGCGAGTTGAAAGTCTATGCGCATGGCGAATGCATCACACTGCGGCCCGGCCAGACGGCGCTCATCCCGCCGGGCGTTCGCCACAAAGTAATCAACGAAGGATGGGAGCCTGTGGTCTACATCGCGTCGTTTTCTGCGCCTTTTCGCGACACCATCTTCAAAGGTCAAACGGGCAGGCTGGACGAACTCGAAAAGCTTTATTGATCTAAATCAGAGGGCAAGGGAAAGGCAGACTCGCTTATATGGAGTGCGGTGAGTTGTCACCGCTTGGCCTCCTCGCCAAGCCTAAAAGCTGCGACAAGTCAAAGCACTCCAAATGCTGCCGCCCTCCC
>JBBWZK010000181.1:0-33645 GCA_039648975.1 Blastocatellia bacterium | reverse complement strand
GGGGCAATGGCATTAAGTTAGGCGAAGCCTTTGGAGTGCGCCGACTGGTCGGCGCTTTGGTGTGGGTGAAAAAGCGCCGACCAGTCGGCGCACTCCAAAATGGCCGCTCCTCGCTCTCACTCTTAACTTAATGCCATTGCCCCGACGGGGCACAATGTCGACATTGCGCCCCGTCGGGGCTTGGAGTTTTTTTGCCGGTTGTCACTATAAACATTTCGTCCCTACGGGACTTTTCAGAGACTTTCCAGACTCGCTAGACTTTCCAGACTCGCCAGACTCTCTGGACTCGCTAGACTCGCCAGACTCGCTAGGCTTTATTGTTCCGGCGGCGGCTCCTTATTTGTGCCGCGCGGCTGATTGAATGGCGACGATGGCAACCACGCCGGCAGGGCGTCGGTCTCGGCGAGCCGCATGCCGACCAGCAGACCGACTGCGGCAATCGCGCGCGGGCCGTCCCAGTGCCATTCCGGCCTGATGGTGTCGGTCGGCTGATGATAGTCGGTCTGCTCCCACTGCTTGATGCGCGCGACGAGCGCCGCTTTGTCCATCTCCGGCAAGCCCATCAACATCAGCGCCGGCACGCCTCTTTTGACGAAGGCGTAATGGTCTGAGCGGTAGAAGGATTTCTCGTCCGGCATCGGGTCGGGCACAACCAGATTGCCGGTTGCGGCGGCGACCTGGCCCAGCAGCGCACCCAGTTCCGAATGCTCCGCGCCGAATCCGACGATCCGCTTGACCGGCCCGTAGACCTCTGTCCCTAAGCCATCGAAGTTCAGATCGGCGGCGATCTTTTGCAGCTTCCAGGTCGGATGCTTCGTCCAGTACTCCGTGCCGAGCAAGCCATACTCTTCGCCGGTGACGGCCATAAAGATCACTGAACGGCGCGGGCGCAGCCTGGTGAACGCTTCGGCCACAGCCAGCATCTGCGCGACACCCAGAGCATTGTCGGCAGCCCCCGGATAGATGCGCCCGTCGGCCTCTACGCCGAACGCATCGTAATGCGCCGTGTAGACGATGGCTTCTTCTTTGAGCTTGGCGTCCGCGCCTTCGAGCAGGCCGATGACGTTGCTGCCCGCGCCTTTCTCTTTCTTCACGCGTACGGCAAGCTTCACCGTCGACTTCAACGCTTGCGCAGCCATCTGCCCCTGATCGGCTTTGGCTTTGGCCTGTGCGTAGGTTGTGCCCGATCCCTTGAACAATTGTTCAGCCGCAGCATCGCTGACGAGAACGAAAGGCGGGAAGGTCGACGGCATCTCCGGGCGATCTTCTGGAGCCACATAGCGGCGCGTCATGTAACGGGCGATGGTGGCATAAGGGTTCTCTTTCGTGCCGCCGTTGGTGATGATGATGGCGGCGGCACCAAGCTGAAAGATTCTGCTGATGATGAGCCGCTGGGCATCTTGTTTTTTCCACCAGGCTTCATCGACGCCTTTGGGTGGGCCGTTGATGAGCACAGCGATTTTGCCTTGCAGATTGAGAAGGTTGAAATCCTGCCGCAGGCCATAGCTCAGAAACATCAGATTGCCGCTGACGTTGTGGTCGCCGTTGTAAGGTGGCGAGATGACAAAGTCATCGCCGAATTTGAGCGCTTCGCCGTCAACCTGCATCGCCATCGGCGGCTGCGGTTGATAAACCTTAAACTTCACGGCTTGCAAGTAGGTGCCGTTGTCACCGAGCGGCTTGAGGCCAAGTTTACTGAAGCGCTCGGCCAGGTAACGCGCCGCCTTATCGCCACCGGGCTGCGCGGTGCCGCGCCCTTGCATATCAGCAGCGGTGAGCGCCGCAGTCGTTTCGCGGATTTGATCGGCGGTAATGCGTTCGGCGGCTTCGCGCTCGGCGGCTGAGAGCGGCGCGACAGCCGAGGCGGCGCCAGCGCTCTGAAGACCATGCACTGTTGGCGTCAGCAACAGCGCCGCAAGCAGCGCCGCGAGCAGTCGAGTGCGCTGGCAACGAGAAATGCAGAATGGATCAATCATCATGTTCATCCTGGGAATCTGGCAGTGCGTGCGGGCAAGCTGAACCGCGCCGGGATTCCGTGTTTTCATCTACCGAAGCGCCATCACTTCGGCGGGTCGATCTTGATGTCGGTGTTGTAATCGAAATAGGTGATCGTCGCCTTCGAGGTTGTGCCCTTGATCTCAGTTTCGGTCTCCATGCGGCGCGGTAGACTGTCGGCGGCAGAGATCCACGCTTTGGCACGGCTGGTCATGTCCGTGCCCATGGCATTGCGAAGGGTGTACTGATAGACCATCATCGGCAGGCCGTCGAGGGTGTCTGGGCCGATCAGCTTGACTTCGGCGCTCTTGCGAATCTCGTCGATCATCTTCGGGTCGCGCACCGAAGCGATCATCTGGCTGGCATCAATGGGCAGCTTCTGCCACGCGCCGCCATTCTGTCGCGTCCAGGCGTTGCTGCCAATGATGACGGTCTCGTCGCGCTCGCCCGCCATGCGAAAGCGGTCGGGCGCGACGTATTCGATGGTGCGCGCCATCTCCTGACCATCGAAAGTCGAATCCAGCCGGGCGCGGAACGATTTGGCGTCCAGTTGCGCATTGATCGATTTGGTCAGCGCATCCATCGTCGCCGCCGCATCGCCTGGCGCGGCGCTGCTTGCCGTGCCCGCGTTGCTGTTCGAGACGGCGTTGTTCCGGTTGTCAGGCCCGTTGCAGCCCGTCGCCATCAAGACGGCGAGGCTGAGGGAGAACGCCAGCAGACGAGGTGAATGATTCATTACAGAGTCTCCTTAATCTTAAATCAAGCCTTTCAGATAGCTCTGCCGTTCGGCTTCAGGGAATCGCTCAATCGCATAGCGCAGCAGAGTGCGCGGCATACGCTGGTAATGCTCGGCAAGAAAGGTGCGCTCGGCGTCCATATCACGCTTGCCGACTTCGCGCAGCATCCAACCCGCCGCCTTGTGAATCAGATCTTCTGAATCGGCCAGCAAGTGCCTGGCGAGCGCGAGCGTATCGCTGAAATCATTTTGCCGTATGAAATGAAACGTCGAAATGATGCTGATGCGCCGCTCCCATAAACTGCGAGAGCGGACGAGCCTGTAAAGCGGCTTGCGGCTTTTATCGACCAGATAAGCGCCGACCACATGCGGCGCTGAGAGATCGACTAAATCCCAGTTATTGATGAACGCCGTGTGTGCCAGATAAAGCTCGTAAATGCGCTTGCGGGTTGCCGGGTCAGCTTGAGCAAAACGGCGCACGAAGATGAGCAAAGCGACGGCGCGCTCTTCGTGAAACGGCGCGCGCAGGAGCTTGAGAATCTCGTCTTCAGCAAGCAACTGATAATCGCGCGCCAGCCCGTGCAGCTCCGCGGCGCGGTTGCCGTAAAAGATGTCGCCTTCGCTGTACTGGCCTGGGCCTGTCTTGAAGTAGCGTTTCGACACCTCCGCCCGCGCCGGGCTGCCGAGGCTTTTTAATTTCACGCGAATCTCATTTGCGGTCATGGCGCTTTGATCGGCATCCTCAGTTGGATAGCACTCGTGCAGTGATGGAATACTTGTTGCGGCCCGGCCCGTCAACCAGCTTGACGCGAACTTTATTTTTCGCGCCGGGAGTCGCTGAGTTGTAGCCGATGAGATAGGGCGAGCGCTGATAATCCAGTATCTCGTTGGCCGCGTGTTGTAGCTCGGCGAACGATTGCGAAAAGAAAACGCGCCCGTCTGTATCATCGGCAATTCGTTTCAGAAACGTGTTGGCCTTCTCGTGATCGCTCTCGCCGAAGATGCCCGCATTGGGCGGCCCTTTGAATAAACTGAGAGCGAGAATTTGAATTTGCTCCTGGTTCAAAAATTTCTGCAACTGCTTCAGGTTGTGCGTGCTGCCCTTCTCAAGGCCATCTGTGATGATAACCAGAGCACGGCGGCGCGCAGGCGCGCTGGCACTGGCTCGGTGCTTGGCCAGATATTCGCCGCTGGTATAGAGCGCATCAATCAGCGGCCCCTGGCCCTGGACATCCATCGCCGCCAGTGGATCGAGCAGTTGTTGTTTATCGGCTGTCCAGTCCACCAGAAAGTCCAGCTTCAAATCGCGGAGGCGCGCGAGAAAAGCTTCATCACCCGGCTTGATGGAATTGATGATGTCCCTGGCCACTTTGATAACCGAAGCAAATTGTCCTCTCATGCTGCCGGTCGCATCAACAATCAACCCAAAGCTGATGGGTTTATCTTCTCTGGAAAAGAATGTGCTCTTTTGCGGCTTGCCGTCTTCGGAGAGCAGAAAATCTTCCTGGCGCAGATCGGTCACTATGCGCCCTGCCTTATCAGTCACCAGCACGCTCAGTTTAACCGCCTGCGGCTGCGCATTGCTTTGCGAGACCGGTGAATCCTGAGCGATGACGATTGCGGCTGAGAGAAAAAGTAGAGATAGCGAACTCAGCAAGCTTCTGATCCTGATCATAAGTGATTTTCTCGATGGTCTAATGTCTGCGTGTTCCGCTGTGCGTATATCGCTTACAGGCATTTAACCCTGGCTGCCGAATCGGTGGTGCTTCAAATATACGCTTGCTTCACGTTCAGTGAAAAATACCAGCCTCACTTCTTTCAGAGTTTGTTCCGTTTCTAAGAACTCGGCGATGGCTTCAGAGGATACGGTTGCCGCCTCTTCCTTTGGATAGCCGTATATCCCTGTAGATATGGCCGGGAAGGCGACCGATTTCAGCCCCTTCTCGACGGCTAAGGCCAGCGAGTTTCGGTAGCACGAGGCCAGCAGTTCTGCATCGCGCTCCCCATGGACACCTTTCACAGGGCCAACCGTATGAATGACGTAGCGCGCCGGCAGTAGGCCGCCGCTAGTCATGACGGCCTCGCCAGTGGGTAAGCCTTCGGGGTAGCGCGTGCGGCGAATCTCTTCACATTCTTTTAGTATCTGAGGGCCGCCCGCCTGGTGGATCGCCCCGTCAACGCCCCCTCCGCCCCTGAGCGTATAGTTGGCGGCATTAACAAGGGCATCTACAGGTTGAGTGGTGATATCGCCGACGAGGACGACGACGCGGCCACGCAAGAACGTTCCTTTAATCTCAGACTGATTCATTACTTCTCTGACCCGCTTTTCAAGGGTCTAACACGCCCGTTCACGCGGGCCGTGAACGGCACTGAAAGAAACCATAAGAATAGCGCTGCATAACCTCGCGTCCAACGTGTTGTTGGACGGCGGTTGTCACGGATACGATAGCAATTTCAGTTCGGCAATAAACTGGTAATCTCGCTGGTTCTTGGTAATGAACTCAACATCAAAAGCTAACGCTGTGGCAGCGATAAGCGAATCGGCGATGAGCAAACCATGACTCAGCCGATATCGTCTCAGTAGATCAATCGCTATATCTGAAACACTTTCGCTCAGTTTTAACTGGATGAATCTTTTAAGAAATCTCTCAACTTGTTGTAGCTCTGCTTTGTTGCGGCAGCCAATAAGAAGCTCCATTTGAGTGACTGCACTCACAGCCAAAGGGAGTTGCTTTTCGAGTCGCTGCAAACCAGTGATCGCTTCATTCACACCTCGGCCAACGTCGATCAGAATGTCGGTGTCAACTACGATGAGATCAGCCACCTTACTTTACCCATTCGCGTTCACGGTTGTCCCGCACCCAGTCTGTACTATCTAGCATATCCTCTCTGTCGCGCCACATCCCGATAAAACCTTCTTCGGTTAATTCAAGCGAGGCTTGCTCGTCAGTTACTTGTCTGGGGCTATATCGCTGGCGTAAAGCAGCAATGAAATCGATTACCTGACGCTGTCCTTCTGGAGGTAGAGAGTCAAACTGGCTAAGGATATCTTCGTCACTCATAACTATCCCTCGTTGGTATTGTGCTTAAGCTTTGCGGGAAGTCAATTCAACTCCGACGCCCAACTCTTACTTCACCTTCTTCAGCACCCAGTGGCCTTCGTCAAGGCCGACGCTCGCCGGTGCTTTCGGCACGCTGAAGGCAAACGACTGCTTGCGCTTGTCGTTGCGCACCACGCGGGTTTCGCTCGTGCCATCCGTGTAGTGAATCGTCACGTCCAGCGGCATGATGTAGACGCTATCCGCGCGATTCGGTATGGCGTGCGACTGTTTCTGCTTGATGACCAGGCTAACGGTGTAATGACCCGCTGCATCCGCAGGCGAAATCTCCGATGACACTTTATAGACAGGGCGGCCCGGCGCATAAATCCATTGCTGGAAAAACCAGTCGAGCGTGTCTCCGTAATGTTCTTCACAAACCTGCTGAAAGTCTTTCGTCGACGCGCTGCCGAAACTGAACCGCTGCCGGTAATCCTTTAGCGTCGCGAAGAACGTTTCATCACCCATCAGGTGACGCAGCATGTGCAGCGTCCACGCGCCCTTGCGATAAACCGCGCCGGTGTCGTCGAACGGATCGGCGAGATTCTCTGCCGTCACCGTGCCGCCCAGCCGCCCGAAGACCTCGCCGTCGTCATAACTGCGGCTCATCACTTCGCCGGCGTCGAGATGCGCGAAGCGCTCGGCAAACAAGACTTCTGAATAAGTCGCAAAGCCTTCGTTGAGCCAGATGTCGTCCCACGTCCGCAAGGTCACCAGGTCGCCCCACCACTGATGCGCCAGTTCGTGCGCGATGATCGATTGCGCGGAGTTGGTCGCCGACCCAATGATGCTTGAACCGAGACTGGTCAGCGTTTGATGCTCCATGCCGCCGTTCCAGGGGAATTCCACCATGCCATACTTTTCATTGATGAACGGATATTCGCCATACAACGACGCGAAAATCTCCATCGCCTGCCGCGTCACCGCGAACTTCTGCTCGGCTTGCGCCAGATGCTCAGGATAAACGTAAAACACCAGCGGCATCGTGCGGCCATCCATCGCCGTGTAGGTGTCTTCAAACTTCGCGTAGTTGGTTACGGCAGCCGAGATCAGATAAGTGGTCAGCGGGTAGTCTTCGCGCCAGAAGTAAGTCGTCGTCTGATCCGGATTGGTCACGGTCTTCGTCAGCACGCCGTTCGATGCGCCGACATAGGATTGCGGCACGGTGATCTCTACTTCAGACGTTGCCTTGTCGCGCACGTCGTCAATGCACGGCCACCAGGACGGCGCAGCGTAAGGCTCGCTCAGGTTAGCCATGACGATTGTCGCGTCCGGCCCATGCCTGGATACGAGCATGCCGTCGCCCTGTCCATTGGTGATGACCAGCCTGCCTTGATAGGCAATGTCTATCGTTAGATTGCGACCGGCAGGCAGCGCCTCGTCAAAGTTGATCCGCAGGCGGTTGTTCTTGCGCAAAAAGCTATAAGAGTTGTTATCCACATTCAATCGCACTGCATGAAAATCCAGATTATCAAATTCGTTAATGATGACTGCCGTCGTCGGCGCGGTCGTCAAGGCTTCAATGGTCACAATGCCGGCAAAGAAGAGCGCGTCGGGATCGAAGCGAATCTGCAAGCGGTAATGCTGCACATCAATCGTCTGCGGCGCGGCAGTCAGAGCCTGCAACCTGACAGGCGACCTGGCCGGCGGCGCGGTAAGCATTACCGGCGCTTGCTCGTGCAGGTGCTTTTCAATCCACTGGTGCTCGCGGCGAATTTCATCGAAGACGGATTTGCCCTCTTGCGTAGACGAAGGCCGCGCCGCAACGACGAGCGTCACGGCAAGCAAAAGCAAAATCATTCTGCGCGCTTTGGTCATACTGCTCCTGTGCTTGAGTCGAAACGGTGGCAGTTATTATAGCACGACTGTTTTGCGCTTGATGAAGCGGTGGCCGGTTGAATTCGTGTGCGTTTGCGGTTTAATCTTGCCGTGCATCATCACCCGCAGCGAAAGGAAATCTCATGCTCTGGTCATCTCTGCCACGTCGCGCCGCGCGCCCGAAAAGTTTTGTGCGATGGCTCACTCTGGCGTCTGTGTTCTTCGTCATCGTTCCAACCACGATGATGAGCCGGCAAGATTCCGCACGGCGCAAGCCGCTGCTCATCGCCCATCGCGGCGCTTCAGGTTATGCGCCGGAGCACACGCTGGTCGCGTATGAAATCGCCATCCAACAGGGAGCCGATTTCGTCGAACAGGATTTGCAAATCACCAAAGACGGCGTGTTGATCTGCATGCACGACCCCGATCTGGCGCGCACGACGAACGTCGCCGAAGTCTTTCCCAACCGCACCACCCTGCGCGACCCGGACGAAACCGGCAAGCCGCAGCGCGGTTATTTTGTGGTTGACTTTACGCTTGCTGAAATCAAGCGGCTTGACGCCGGCGCGTGGTTCAATCGCGCCAATGCGTTTGCGGCGCGCCCAGAGTTTCTCGGCCAGCGCGTGCCGACGCTTGCAGAAACGATTGCCCTGGTCGGCAAGCGCGCCGGCCTCTACATCGAATTGAAGCACTATCCGTTTTACAAACAACTGGGATTCGACATGGCGGCGCAACTCGCCGCCATGTTGAAAGCCAGGGGCTACGAGCGCGCGCCTGAACGCATCTTCATTCAGTCCTTCTTCAAGGACGCCTTGTTGCGCATGCAGCAACTCGCGCCTCGCTATCGGCGCGTGCAGTTGCTGCCCATGGAAGACGCCGGGCGCAAGGCGGATTCGGCGAAGATCAGCGCGGCGCTTGCGCAAGAGATTGCCCGCTATGCGCAGGGCGCAGGGCCAAACAAGTCAATGCTCAAAGACGCCGGCGACGTCGCGACGCTGCACGCCGCACATCTGCTCATTCATCCGTACACCTTTCGCGGCATGACGCTGGCGGCGGCGCGCCGTCCGCTCGATGAAAAGCAGGCCAACGGCGCGAGCACGCGCGATAATATCATTGCCGACATCAAACGTTATCTCGATTACGGCATCGACGGCGGCTTCACGGATTACCCGCAACTCTGGAAAGACGCTTGGGCGGCTGCGCCGCCAAGATGATGCGGGGACACGGCGAAGGGGAGACGCGGCGACGCGGCGACACGGCGACACGGCGAGAGAGAACAATAGATACTGACCGCTTACCTTTCTGTCCCCGTGTCGCCGCGTCACCGCGTCGCCGTGTCTCCCCTTCGCCCCATCTCCGCGTCGCCGTGTCGCTTACGGTGTGCTATGATTTTGCTGGTAGAGACATCATGGCACGCAGCAAAAAGTTTCGCCCGACGCGGCGCATTCCAGACACCGAACGGTCGTTGTTCGAGCAAAAGCTGACGGGCCGTTACACCCGCACACTCGACCGCACAGACTTGCTCAACCTCGTTCGCGGCGGCGAAGACACCCACCTCGAATTCAAAATCCGCTTGGTCAACGCCGACAAAATTGCCGCAGAGATTGTCGCGATGGCGAATGCCGGCGGCGGCGCGATTCTCTTCGGCGTCAACGATCAACGGCGCGTCGAGGGCCTGGACGATCCCGAACAGGTCGAAGAGGAGTTGATCGACATCTGCCGCCATCAGATCAAGCCGGCCATCCTGCCGCGCCTCGACAAAGTCGCTTTCGACAACGGCACGCGCATCGTTGTGCTGCAAGTCGACGACCGCCGCGCGCCTTATCAAACGCTCGATCATCGCTATTACCTGCGCATCGGTTCGACCAAGCGCGAAGCCGAGGGGGCAGAGATCGCCGCGCTGTTTGCGCGCTCGCGCGTCGCCTCGCTCGAAGATATGCCGATGATCAGCGCCGCGATTGAAGATATTGACGAAGCCCTGGTCTGGAGTTACATACGCGATCTCGAAGGCGAAACCTTTCGCGAGCCGGACGGGTTTCCCACCGTCTCGGCCATGCGCGACCTGCGATTGGCGATTGCTTACGGAGCCAGCATCGCGCCGACCATGGCCGGCTTCCTGCTGTTCGGTCGCAGCCCTGTGGTCGAGCGGGCGCTGCCGCAGAGTCGCTTGACGCTGGTGCGTTATTCGGGCACGAACATCGCCGCGCCCATCGTCGAACAGAGTGAATTGGTAGGCAACATCACATCCTTGTTTGATCGCGCCGCGCAGTTCATTCGCCGTTATGTTGACCTGTGGGATGCCCGCCCGCCGCGCGCCGCGCAAGCCGCCGCGCAAGCGGTCGAAGCCGCGCCGGTGCGCGCCCGCGCCAACTATTTGCGCGACACGGTGATCGAATCGCTGACCAATCTGCTGGTGCATCGCGACTACGCGATGATCGCCAGCCCTGCACGCGTGTTGATCTTCGACGACCGCATGGAGTTCATCAATGCCTGCCGCACCAACGGCACGACGAAGAAATCCGTTGAGTATGGCGCGACCTTGCGCTTGAACCCGCGACTGCATCACGTCTTCACCAGCGAAGCCTACGGCATCGAACGAGCACGGCGCGGCATCCCTGCCCTGCGCCGCGCGCACTTTGCCTTCACACGGCGCGAGCCGCGCCTGTCGCTGTTGAACGACGAATTCCGTTTGGAACTTTACGGGATTTAGAGAGGAAATGATGAATGATGAACTGAAAGAACCGTGCAGCAACACGCCGATCTTTCCGCAATTCATCATTCATCATTCATCATTTCCCTCACCTACGGCTCGTCGGGCGCGTAGTAGCTGTTGCGCCCATGGACGTAGTAGTCCGGGTGATTGCGCACGGTGATCTTGACATCTCGTGGTTTGCCGTCGCGCGCCGTGTTCGTCGGGTAATAGCCAATGACGTAGCGCTGATTGATGTCCTTGAGGATGGTCGCGTAAATCTCTTCGGCCTGTTCAGGCTTTTCCAGAAAAGTCATCCAGCCGCCGGTCATCATCGCCACACGCGCCGCCGCCTTCTGACCTTCCACAAACATATCCGTCCATAACTTAATTTTGTAAACGTCGCGCGGGTCGTCGGGATCAAACTGGGTATGCCACCACTCCTGGAGAATCTCGTTGCCGCGCCGGTAAAGCTGTGATGATGGCAGTCCGATCAGGCGCTTGTTGGTCATGACCGAATAAATGGTGGCGCGCGATTTCCTGGCCGCCGCAAAGATGTCGCCGAGTCCGTAATCGTCAGACGCCTTGCCCTTGTGAAAGAAGGAAAAGCGCTCGGCATCAGGCCGATCTCTGAACGCTACGGCTTCGTCGCCATCGGTTTGAAAGATGATGATGGGCCGCCGCTGTTCTTCGCTAACCAACTCTCTGAGCGCCGCAAACAGCGCGGTGAATTGCCAGCTACGACTGTGCTCGGTCGGATCAAGAGCCCGCTTCTCTATTTTATCGAGCCCTGCCGCGAGCTTCGCTTTATCACGTGTGTAATCGCAAATCAGATCGATGTCATCCGTGATAATGGCCATCTCGTCGGCAGGCCCGAGCTGGTTGACCAGCACTTTGGCGGCGCTGACGCTCTTTCCAATAAAGGTCTCCTGGCTGCGGCTCCAATCGATCAGCAGGATGATCGAGCGCGCTACATTCGCATCGCTGCCGAGCGCGAACGTGGCGACGTATTGCGGCTGGTCATCTTCGGTCACGACGAAGTCATCTTTGCCAAGTCCCTCGATGACGCGCGCGTGGCTGGCGTCGGTGACCAGCACGTCAAAGGTCACCAGCAAAGTTTTCAACTTGACTGCGGCGTCGGCATCCGTATGTTCTTTGGTTTTTTTATTGCTCGATTTTTCGGGTTTGTCGACGGCGGCCTGTTTCGCCTGATCCCACTTGAGCCGTTTGAGGCTGGAGCCAAACTTCTCGCGCTTCGGTTTCCGCTCATCGGCATTTCTGGCGCTCGCGGGAAGCGCGGCGAGACAGAGGTTGAGGCTGAGAAGCAATGCGAGCGCGCATCGGCGCAACGTGTCTTGCATGACTTACTACCTTAATGAACGGGACTATGAACTTCAGTGACGGCGAATTGCCGGCTCTGGCGACAATAAAATTGTATGCTCTATGCGCCGCGCAGACAAACCGCAATATCGCGTGAGGCGGTTGCGTGCTATCGTTGTGACCAGTCGGTGAGAGGTCATGAAGTGAGTGCGATGCGTGTAATGAGATTCACACTTTCAATTCTAATGCTCGCAGCGCTTTTGCTGGCGGCTTGCCATCGCAGCAAAGAATGGACGGATGCGAGTGCGGCGGCAAACCGCAATGACGCGGCGGTCAACGCCACATCGAATCAGCCGTGTGTGAATCTGAATCGAGCGAGCGCCGAAGAGTTGATTAAGTTGCCCGGCATCGGCGAGGTGATGAGCCGACGTATCATCGACTATCGCGAGCAGCACGGCCCGTTTCGCCGTCCCGCAGAGATCATCATCGTCGAAGGCTTCAGCGAAAAGAAGTACCGCGCCATTGCCGACCTGATCTGCGTTGAGTAGCCGTTTGTCGTTTGTTTGTGCCGTGCGGTAAATTTAGAGTTCGCATTTCAATCGTGAAAGGCAATCCATGAGCAACGCGCTTCCCGTGCTCGCCGAAGTCCGGCGCGGCCCCATCGTCGAATCGTGGCATCGCGGCGTCATCGTCATCTGTGATCCCGACGGCAACCTCATTTTGAATTATGGCGACGCCGACCTTCTGACCTCAACGCGCTCGACCATCAAGCCCATTCAGGCGTTGCCCCTCGTCACCAGCGGCGCGGCGGATCATTTCCAGTTGACGCCGCGCGAACTGGCCGCGGCCTGCGCCTCGCACGAAGGCGAGCCGATTCACACAGAGACCGCTGCCGCTATGTTGGCGCGCGTCGGCCTGGACGAATCCGCCTTGCGTTGCGGCGCGCACGCGCCTTACGACAGCAAAACCGCGCAGCAACTTGAACGCGACGGCTTGCCATTCAATCAACTGCACAATAACTGTTCGGGCAAGCACGCCGGCATGCTCGTGACCGCCGTGCATCGCGGTCTTGAGATCGAAGATTACGTCGCCGCGTCACATCCCATACAACGCGAGATCATCAGGACGCTCGCCCGGCTCGGCGATTTGCAAGAACCATTGCCAACGGCGATTGATGGTTGCAGCGCACCGACCTTCGGCGTGCCGCTGCGGTCATTGGCGGTCGCTGTCGCGCGGCTCGCGAATGCCTGTGGCGATGATGCATCGCAACCTGTGCTTGAGCCCGAACTCGCCGCCGCCGCCAAACGCATCGTCAAAGCGATGATTGCTTATCCTGAAATGATCGGCGGCACGAAAGGTCGCTTTGATACCGATCTGATGCGCGCGGCGCGCGGCAAGCTGATGGCGAAGGTCGGCGCTGAAGCGGTCTATTCCGTCGGCGTGCTGCCGTCCGCACGTTATCCGCGCGGCCTTGGCATATCCTTCAAGATGGAAGACGGTTCGTATCGCGGCCTCGCGCCAACCGTCATCGAAACGCTGCTGCAAATCGGCGTGCTCGATCAAGAGGAAGCGACGCCGTTGATGACCTACTATCGCCCGGTGATTGAAAACCGGCGCGGCCTGCACGTCGGCGGTGTGCGGGCTATTTTTGATCTCAGGTTCAACCAGCAATGAACGACACGATCCGCTCTCTCTTCCCGGTCACTGAAAAATACATCTACCTGAACCACGCCGCCGTATCGCCGCTGTCGACCAGAGTGCGCCAGGCGATGAGCCGGCTGATTGATGACGTGACGCTGAACGGTTCGGCGAATTATGCTGAGTGGCTTGAGGTTTATGAACGCGGGCGCGCGGCGGCTGCCCTATTGGTGAACGCGCGCCCATCGGAGATCGCTTTCATGCGCAACACCTCCGACGCGATCTCCGCAGTTGCCAACGGCCTCGCGTGGCGCAACGGCGACAATATCGTCACCACGGGCGTCGAGTTCCCTGCGAACGTCTACCCATGGATGCGGATCGCCGAAAAACACAACGTCACGATCAAAAAAGCGTTAGAGCATGAGGGGCGCATTGACGCCGACGAACTGCTGGCGCTGGTTGACCAGCGCACGCGCGTGGTGACGCTCAGTTGGGTGCAGTTTGCAAGCGGCTTTCGCTCGGCCATTCAACATATCGGGCGCTTCTGCCGTGAGCGCGGCGTGCTCTTCTTCGTTGACGCGATTCAAGGACTGGGCGGCTTGCAGCTTGATGTTGAACGTGACGCGGTGGATGCGTTTGCCGCCGACGCGCATAAGTATCTGCTCGGCCCTGAAGGCATCGCCGTGATGTACATCTCGGAGCGCGTGCTTGATCAAATTGAGCCGACAGTGGTTGGCTGGACATCTGTGAAGCACTGGGAAGACTATCTCGATTATCAGTTAGATTATCAAGAAGGCGCGCGGCGCTTCGAGTGCGGCACGCTGAATACGGTCGGCGTCTACGGCATCACGGCTGCGATTGATCTGTTTTTAGAAGTCGGCCCCGCAACCATCGAGGCGCACCTGCTCGGCTTGAGCGATTATCTGGCCGAGCGGCTGAGTGATAAAGGCTACAATGTCGTCAGTTCGCGGCAGGCGGGCGAAACATCAGGGATCGTCTGTTGCACGCATCCGCGCCACACGCCGTCGACGTTGTATCATCATCTGCGCGAGCGCAACATCTTCACCGCGCCGCGCGTCGGACGGTTGCGGATATCATCGCACTTTTACAACACGCGCGATGATATCGATGCGCTGATCGCAGCACTGCCGGAGTAACCTGTAGCATATGTCTGAGAGGGTAGCTCCGTAGGAGCGCAATGTTTATAGCAAGCAGAGCAGATCACGAATCAAGCTCCGTCAGGAGCGCAATGTCAACATTTCGCCCCGACGGAGCTTGCGAGTTCTCTAGTCTCTGGCAACTATAAACATTGCGTCCCTAACGGGACTTTTCAGCCGCGCTTTCAGTGCCCCATCACCAATATTAACGAAGGAGGACAGCCTCGTGAGAAGATGGCTTCTTGCCTCGCTGTTGTTGACAGTCTTTATTGCCGGTGCGCAAATCGCTGCGAATGCGATGCCGCAGAAGACGCGCACGGTCATCGTCGATCACGGCGCGCAGGATCCTGCAGTGTCGCCCGATGGCGCGCAACTGGCCGTTTCCATTCTTGGGAAAATCTGGCTGCTGCCAACCAGGGGCGGCGACGCACAGCAACTCAGCGACGGCTTTGGTTGGGACACGCATCCGGCATGGTCGCCCGACGGCGGCTTCATCGCTTACGCCCACCAGTTGCCAAGCGGCGCGGAGTTGATTGTAAGAAATCTTACTACAGGCAACTCGACAGCGCTTTATCACTCCGACGCCGAGATCGGCCAGATCGCTTATCACCCGAAGGGCGGCGAGGTCTTTTTCATCGCCGAACGCTCGCAATATGACGCCCACCTGTTCCGTGTCGCGCCCGGCGGCGAAGCCAAACAATTGACGCACGCAGAGAACTGGCACGAGTGGTCATTCGCGCTCTCGCCCGACGCCAAAGAGGTTTTTCTCGATTCGGGGCACTACGGCGGCAGCGACCTTTATCGCATTCAACTCGACTCCTTGCAGATGACCCGCATCACGCGCACGTCGGCGCATGAACACAACGTCGCCTGGAGCCGCGACGGCAGAGCATGGGCATTCATACAAACCGACAACGGCGTCGACCGCGTGATGGTGCAGCCCGCAACGGGCGGCGCGGCGCGGGCGGTTTATTGGAGCGCCTATGATCAAAAGCAGCTTGCCCTGTTGCCTGACGGTCAAGCGGCGGTGCTGTGCGCGGCGAGAAAACTCTATCGCTTGAATCTTGCGTCGGGAGAGCTTGCGCCGATTCCCTTCACAGCCCGCTTCGTTGTCCCGGAACAGGCGAAGGCGGATCTCGTCATCACCAACGCACGCCTGCTCGATCCCGGCACGAGTCGCGTTCTGCCGAGCGTTTTCATCGTCATTCGCAATGGGCGCATCAGCGAGATTCATGCGAGCCAGGAAGCCGTCGGCTTGCCTGCGGGCGTGCCGGTCTTAGATGCTGCCGGCAAGACCGTGATGCCCGGCCTGATGGACAATCATTATCACTACTGGAGCGCCTTCGATGGCGGTTCATTGCTGGTGCGCGGCATCACAGAGATACGCGATCCGGGCGTCGCCATCTCGATGAGCATGAATTTCAAGGAGGCTATTGCGCTCGGCCTGCTCGAAGGGCCGGACATCTACACCTGCGGGCCGTTGATTGATGGGCTGGATGGCTATCACCCTTACGTAGATGTTGAATTGAACCGGCCCGAAGCGGCTGCGCCGCTCGTCCGCGCCTTGAAAGCGCAGGGCGTTGACGCGCTCAAAGTTTACTTCATGCTCGACCCTGACGTGCTGCGCGCGATTATCAAAGAAGCCCGCGCCCAGGGTCTGCCGGTCACCGGCCACATCGGCGTGCGCACCGGCTGGCGCGAGGCGATGGAAGCCGGCATCAGTGGCTTTAATCACATACGCCTCTGGCACGATATGCTGCCGGTTGACCGGCAGCCGCAGGGCGAAAACGAGAGCCTCGATGCCAACAAGAACATGATTGCGCGCATGCAGGCGAACTGGAACGACATCGACCCGGACGGCCAGGCGACCGGCGAGATCATCAAGATGATGCTACAGCATCACATCGGTTTCGATCCGACGCTGGCCATCCAGCGCATTGCGGATTCAGAGCGCAAGCGCTATGGCATCGAGCAGTTCGCCATCGTCAAAGACAGTTACCGGCGCATGTCGCGCTTCGTCGCCCGCGCCGAAAAGATGGGCGTGCTGCTGCTGGCGGGAACCGACAATGAGAGCCTGTTTGATGAGCTTGAAGCTTACGCCGCTGCGGGCATACCGAACATGGCGATCTTGAAAGCGGCGACCGTGAACGGCGCGGCGTGGCTCGGCAAGCAAAACGACTTGGGGACAATAGAAGCGGGCAAGCGCGCCAATCTCATCCTCGTCGACGGCGACCCGCTGAAAGACCTGAAAGAACTGCGCCGCATCAGCGCGGTCATCAAGAGCGGTCGCATCGTCTTCAGGAAATAGGCTGTGGAATGGCTGTGACCTGCCGGCTTTGAACCAAACTCGCGCCTAACATCTGACTTGACCCTGTCGTGCGGCCCTCAAGAACGCTTCAGGCCCGCCGCGCCCGTGTTGCGAAGAGGACTGGCGCGGTGCGCCTGGCGCAGCAAATTTCTTGACAGCATTCGGGCTTCAGGCATACAGTAAGGTTCGTTACCAACAAGCGGGTGCAAATTCCGCTGACGAGAACCTCACCCTCGTTAGATTATAGTTAAGCACATCACAAATCGCCTTGGCATGATGCTGCCGCATTGAGTTCCTCTCTCGTGTAACTATCTGGTGGCCATGCCAATAGCAAAAGGAGAACATTCTATGGCAACAACGAAGAAAGGCGGCACCAAAGGAGCTGCTAAAAAGGCAGCCACATCGATTAGCGGGGGCACCTTAACCCTGAGAAGCTCCCCCAAGGCCAAGTTCCTGAACATTGCTTTTGACCTGGAGAAGGAATTTGCGCGGGGTGGATGTCCCGGATGCCGGTCAGGCATATCTCGCATCGTCTTTCAAGACCCGGTAGCAAAGAACGTTAAATAGGCTCAGCCAATATGGGCACGGCGTGATCTATAGCTTTGCCTGTAATGCTGATTCAGTTATGGGAGCGAGCAGTGCGATCTGCTCGCTCCCGGAAGAATGGCGGCATTTCGCTTTGGCGATTCATCGGTTGCGGAAGCTTCAAGCAATGAGCCATCTGTCTCTTGTACCCAAGCTTGGAATTGGCCTGCTCTATCAAGAGCAGTTGCGGCCATTTATTGAAAGCCAAACGGCGCGCTTTGATTTTCTGGAAGTGATCCCGGATATTTTGTGGACAGATTTAGGCCCACATAAACGTCCGCGCTACATCGAGAACCCCGGTGGAGTCACCTTTCTGCGACAGTTGAGTGCGGAAATGCCGATGGTGCTTCACAGCATTGGTCTGTCAATCGGCAGCGCCTATCGTTTTGATCATGAGCACCTGGCTCAAATCGCCAGTTGGCATGAGTGGCTCAAGTTTCCCTGGCACAGCGATCATCTGGCGTTCATCTTAGCCGAACACGGTACGCAGGAGATCAACGTCGGTGTGACGCTGCCGCTGCCATACGATCAAGAATCGATTGATCTACTAGCGCCGCGCGTGGCTGAAATTCGCGCCCGCGTTCCAGTTCCCTTCCTGTTAGAAAACAATGTTTATTTCTTCCAATACCCGCTTCAGGATTTCGATGAGGCGACCTTTCTGAATCGCCTGTGCGAAATCAGTGGTTGCCACCTGCTGCTTGATCTACACAATCTTTATACCAACAGCCGCAATCACCATACGGATGCTTATGCCTTTCTTGAAAAGCTGAATCTGGATCAGGTCGTCGAGATACACGTTGCCGGAGGACTTGAGTACGAAGGGTTTTATCATGATGCGCATTCCGATACGAGCCCGCCGGAAGTCTGGGAACTTCTTGAATGGGTCTTGCCACAATGTGCCAATCTCGGCGGCCTCACCTTTGAGTTATTGGGGTCGTGGTACATAGAGGTTGGCGAAGATCGTTTGGCAGCCCAACTCTCTCGTATGAGAGAACTGTGGACGCGGCATCAGCCAGCGCCACAGTCCGAGGTGCGGTTGTGAGCCAACCTTGCTTTCAAGCTACCATAGCTCGTTTAGTCAGCGATCCTGATTTTCGTGATCAGGTGCAGGCGCAGGGGATTGCGGCGCTCGACAGCGATCTCACCCTTATCGAGCGGCAACGCATCCTGGCCATTGCCGCTGACAAAGGACTCGATGCCACTCGAACGCTGCATAAAAGCTTTCGCCTGACGAAAATCTACACCATGCTGCCCTTGACTCGTGCGCTGCTTGGCCCCGACCGCCTGGCCAGAGAGATCAGCGTCTTTTGGAAAGCGAGCCCGTCTGTCAGCCACTACTTTTTGGAGGAATCGATAGCCTTCTGTGATTTTCTGCAAGCTCGTCTCGGCTCAGGCTTGCGAATAAAGTATCTGGCGGAGGTCATTGCCTACGAGCGGGCGAATCTCGAATTACTCCGACCGCGAACCGGCGAGTTTACACCGGCAACGCAATTCATCAGATTTCATCACGACCCCGTGACGCTCTTCGCGCAATTAATGAAAGGCCAACGCCCGCGCGCCATCGCCGCTCGCCCCTGCGTCCTCGCCGGCAGCCTCGATCAAGACGGCGAAGTTCAGTGGAGCATATCTGCGGATGCGGTCTGATGCGGCGACCGCGAGAAGCTGAATTGGCGCTTCACTGGCCTGGCCGTCTCGCAATTCTTTTGCTCACTCAACCGATTGTCCCGTCGGCTCTCAATCTGTAGCAGGCATGTCTCACCGCGCTAATCCGCCGATATGTCCAGGCGGTTCTCGCTGAACATTGAAAGCTGAAATAGCGCCGACGCCAGCCGGTTTGACACAGAGAGGCGGGCTGTTACAATCATCGCCGCCGGCTCGTTCAAGGTGAGTTGGCTGGCACTCCGGCCAGCAAATTTTATCGTTCATGGGAGGTCAGGGAATTTGTTCAAGGTCGCACTGGTTGGCACGCACGGCATCGGCAAAACGACGGTCGCTTATGAACTCGGCGGCGCGATCAAACGGCGCGGCTGCACAGTCGAACTGCTCACGGAAATCGCCCGCGAATGCCCGTTCGCGCTCAACGATCAGGCGAGCCGCGAAGCGCATCAATGGATCATCGCCCGGCAGGTGCAACTGGAGATTGAAAAACGCCCGCGCGCTGAAGTATTGATCTGCGACCGCTCGGTGCTCGACAACTTCGCTTATTATGCAAGGCTCTATGGCACGACAGGCGAACAGGCCGAAGCGCTGTTTGCGTATTGCTGCGCCTGGATGAAGACGTATGATCTGCTGGTGCGTTTGCCGGCCATCGCGCCGCTTACGGATGATGGGTTTCGCTCGACCGACGCGCAATTTCAGCACGAGATCGAACGCTTGTGCGACGACTTATTCGAGGCTCGTTACAACGAGCAAACCAGTCCGGCTTACCTTCGCAGCCTGTTGAGCGCCAGCGACATCGCCGGCTACATTCTGGCCAACTGCGAAGCGCGCGCGCTCCAGGCGATGCAAATGAAATAGTTTTCGGCGCATTGATCAAACCGCCATGGCGCTGCCGCGTCAACCGACTCGCCGGCTTTGCAGACCGAGCGCAGGCGATTATCATCTCTGTTGAACTTCGATCACAAAGGAGATTGTGCATGACCCTAACGCGACGCGCCCGGCTCGCTTTCACCGCTTTTCTGCTGCTTGCTTTCGCCGCCTGTTCGCCGGCCTCTAACAGCAACACCGCGACCGGCAATGCGACGCCCGACAATGCGAATGTAACGAAACGGGTGATTGCCAACCCGGCGAATACCAACGTCGCGGCGCAATCGAAGCCCGGCACCGGCAGCATAGAGATCGGCTCAATTCCGTCGGGCGCAGGCATTACGCTGGTTCCGACTAGCCCAGACAGCGACGGCGCGCCGCAGTCCTATGGCCCGACGCCGGCGACGATCAATGACCTGTCGCCGGGCAAATACACGGTTAATCTGAATAAGAACGGCTATAAACCTTTTCGACAGGATGTCGAGGTCAAGGCCGACAGCATGGTCAGAGTCAAGGCCTTGCTCAAAAAGTAATCTGCAATACGGATTATTTACTCGCCGGTCGGCGGCCCTTTCAACTCCGGCAACCTCTCGCCTCAGGGCGGGGCTCCTGTGTGTGAGGCGTTGCCCTATGCGGCGTCCGCGCATTTCCTGTCCGGCTTGGGGCGATTAGTAATTAAGCCAACAAGGCAATTGACAAGCCCGCTTCGCGCTGCTATTGTGGGCGGGCCTTCTTGCCGGCTTTCCTCACACTTCCGCTCAGGAAGACCGCAAGCTTACAGAAGGCACTGAGTTGCACACGTTCGAGGGGATCGCAAGTAGAAGCAACGGCTAGTTTTCCGCAAACCAAATTCAAAGTCTAAAGGAGCTAAGATGAAGAACTTGTTCCGCCTCTTTTTCGTCATGGCGTTGCTTGCCATGTTTGGCTTGACCGGCAACGTCCTTGCTCAGGAAACCCAGTCGGCGAAACACAAAGCGCCGGCTGAGGATGCGGCGTCGGGTCAGGACGACGACGGCGTGATCCTACCCAAAATCATTCACCGTTCGTTGAACAACCACGACCAGCAGGCGAACCGCTTCGAGCACGAAGCCCCGCCGATCAACAAGAAGTTCTCGCCGCTGGCCGTGCCACAAAACGGCATACAGTATCATGGCGGCCCTGTGATGCTCACCACGAAGACCGTTTACTACATCTGGTACGGCAACTGGAGCGGCAACACTGCCGTGTCGATTCTGACTGATCTGGCCAACAGCATCGGCGGCTCGCCGTACTTCAACATCAACTCGACCTATACCAACAGCGCCGGCACACCGATCACCAATTCGGTCGGTTATGGCGGCAGCACGACCGACAATTACTCGCGCGGCACGCGACTGTCGGATACAGCAATTCGCAACATCGTCAGCGACGCTATTACCAGCGGACGGCTGCCGAAGAGCACGAACGGCATTTATTTCGTGCTCACGTCGCAGGACGTGACGGCGACTTCCGGCTTCTGCACGCGGTATTGCGGCTGGCACACTCATGCGACGATCAGCGGCAGCGACATCAAGTACTCGTTTGTCGGCAACGCGGCGCGCTGCCTGTCGTCGTGCGCGGCGCAATCGACCGGCCCGAACGGCAATGCCGGCGCTGACGGCATGGCTTCAATCGTCTCCCACGAGCTTGAGGAAGCCGTGACCGACCCCGACCTCAACGCCTGGTACGATACGAGCGGCGAAGAGAACGCCGACAAATGCGCCTGGACGTTCGGCTCGACCTCAACCGCCAGCAACGGCTCGAAGTACAATATGACGCTCGGCTCGCGCCAGTACCTCATCCAGCAGAACTGGGTGAATGCGTCGGGCGGCTTCTGCGCCAAGTCTCACTAAGCCCTCCGCCGCAGCGTGTGCAACGAAAACGAGATTGCGGGCTGCCAAACGGCATGAGGCACCGCGACAAAAGTGAAAGCCACCGGCGAGTGCTCGCCGGTGGCTTTCACTTTTGTAAAGAAAAATACAATTAGCTACTTTGTCGGCGCAGCGAGCAGGCCATCGAGCATGACCTTGAACTCTTCGTAAGCTTTCGCACCAAGCATCACCTGCGCGACCTTGACCACTTCGCCATTCGCATCAAGGACGCCGATCAGAAACGCCGGTGTGCCATCAATATGCATACGCTCGGCAGAAACCATGCTGCGCGCCACTGCATTGCGGTATTTGCCCGACGCCAGGCACTCGTTGAAGCGCGCCGCATTAAGCCCCACAGCGGCGGCGTGTTGCTTGAGGGCGTCGCCGCCCAGAGCATTTTGATTGGCGAACAGCCGCTCGTGCATCTCCCAGAACTTGCCCTGTTCGCCGGCACAGCGCGAGGCCAGCGCCGCCTGCAACGCCTGCGGGTGCGCCGATAGTGGCAGATCGCGGAAGTAATAACGGATCTTGCCGCTCTTGACGTAATCGCTATCAAGGCGGGGAAAGACTTCGCGTGAATACTCGCCGCAGAACGGGCACTGGTAATCCGAGTATTCGATGATGGCAACGCGCGCCGCCGGGCTGCCCTTGAACGGCTCGCCACCGATGGGCAGGCTAATCTCCGGCGGCGTTTGCTGATTGGCCGCTTCCTGAAACGATTGCAGAATCTTTTTGATCTCTTGCAACTCTTTCAGTATCTGCTGCTGACCGGCTTTCAACTCGTCAATCTGCTGCTGCAAGGTCGCCGCCGTATTCGGCTTGTCGTCGCGCGCTTGCGCCGCGACCTGCGGCAGAAGCGCCAGGCCGAGCGCCACCGCAATCAGCAATCTGATTATCTGGTTCATCAGGAATCCCTTTCTTGATTTTTACTGATTGTACCACACCACATTTGAACAGAAGATTGGCCACAGAGTTCCAGAGAAAACCGTCGAAATCTTTGAGTTTTTTATCTTTCTCTGCGTCTTTATGACTCTGTGGCCGTTCTTTTCGCAATTGTCTTGTGCTGTTTAACGCTCGATGGCGAAGGTCATGGTTTGCAGCGCCGTCTGATTCGTCTTCGCATCCTTGACCGTGATCTGAAACTCATAGAGGCCGGGCGGCACGGTTTTCAAATCCAACTGCCCGTAGACCGCGATGCCTTTCTTGTCCTGCCCCGCCATGCGCGCCGTCACCGGCACCCAGGCGCTCTGGAACACCGCCTCCCTGCCGCGATAGACCTGCAATTGCATCGTCAAATCGGCGACGGTCGTTTGCGCCGACGGCGGATAAATGATCATCTGGTAGATCAGCGCATCGCCGCTGCGATAGAGCCTGACGCCACGCTTGACGCGCGGCTCATAGGGCTGTGACCCGCCTTCGATCACCACCTCCTGCTCTTTGCTGGGCGGATAGTTGCCCACCAGCAGGCTGCTCGTGCGCAAACGCCGCTGACTCAAATCCGGCACTTCAATCCACAGCGACGTGGTGCCGACGCGTTCGCTCTGCGTGTCCAGCGCGCCGATGCGGATTTGATAGCGGCCCGGCTTGAGGCTGAGGCGTTTGTAGTAACGGTAACCATTCTGCTGTGCGGCAGCCAACTGGCCGGGCTGCAATTCGGCGTGTAGGTTGTCTGTGAAAACTTTGACCGCTTTGCCGCTCAAGCCGTGAACCCCCGTGACAATCTCAAGATCGCTGATGTAACGACCGTTACTTTCTTGATACCTTGGCGCGTCGCCGTCAATATAGACTTGCAGGACGACCTGCAAATCGTCGCCCTCGCGTTCGAGATAATCGGCGGCGGCAGAAATGCCGAGCGCCGTCACCGGCAGCGGCGCGTCCATCGCTTGAATGAGCTTCTGGCGCGGCGTCAGCGTGGCAGTACTGGCGGCGGCTTTCTCAATATCTATCGGGCGATAACCTTTCTCCGCGCGCACGGTGTACTCGGGGTGATCTTTGATTTGCAGCTTGATGCGCCGCAGCTTTTTCGGGTCTTTGTCGCCCTCCATGTAGTAAGCCAGCGCGTAAGAGACGCGGTTCTCGTCCAGAACTTTTTGCAAGCGACCGTTGAAGTCGTTGGTGTTGATGAACAATTCGCCGCCCGTGTCCAGCGCCAGCCGCTGCATAGCGTTTCGGAGTTCATTGTTGGCTCGGTTCATGTAGGTGTTGAGCCCATCGCTCATAATAAATATCGCTTTCTCCGCGCCTACCATCACCGGTTCCAGGGCTTTGGCGTCGAATGAATACGTCACGATGCCGGCACGCACCGCACGGCTGATGATCGGCTGCATCTCGCCGGCGTCAGTGCCGCCGCCAACGCCCTGCTGGGTGAAGCCTTCGGAAAACAACAGGAGCATGCGCGCGCCGGGTAATTCAGCCAGCCGCGCCACCACGCCGTCGAGCGTTGCCAGCATCGCGCGGCGACGGTGCGCCGCTTCGATCAGAATCATGTTGAGGAGCGGGCGCAGGCTATCGCGCGCCTGTTGCGCCAGTTTGAAATTGCGGTAGAAGTCCGGCGTTTGTTGAATTTTTCCCCGCCCTTCTTCAGCCTGGACAATCTCCCAGGCGAGGATCAACGCATCCATATCGCCCTGCAAAACATTGGCGGCGAGGTAAGGGGTCAAGAGACTGTCTCTGTCTCTGGGGGCCCAGGGTCTGAGCGTGTTAATGGCAGCGCGCAAGACCTGGCGGTCGCGCGTGAACTGGCTGAGCAAGCCGAGGCCGCCGCCGCTTGCGACCACTGCGGCCAGGTCTTCATCGCTCATCTGTTGATCGACGAATCGCTGCAAGGCTTCTTTAACGCGCGCCAGGCGCACGTGATCTATGTGAACCGTATCGACAAAGAGCACGATGCTGCGGCGCGGCGTCTCCGTCGACAGGCCCGCCGGGTTGACCGGCGCAGCCCGTTTGTCATTCTTCTGGTTTGACGGCAGCGCGGCGGCGGGCCCGGCTTCGATGCGATCAACCTTAAAGAATTCGATGCGCTGCGGCTGGTCGTTCTCCAGCAGCAGGAAATCTTCTTGCTTGAGTTGATCAATCACGCGCCCACGTTTGTCTGTGACGACGGCGCGCACTTGAATCAAATCGGTGCTGAGCCGCACGGTCTGGTCTTGCTTCGGCGATGGCGTCGCGGGCGCGCCGCTTTGCGCATGACTGACCTGATACAGCGACATAACGGCGATGATGACCAGCAGCCTATGCCTCAACTTCATCTGATGCTCGGTCTCCTTTACCTGACGATGGGAATCTCAAGCGAACTGGGATGTTCGCTGTCGTGATACAACGTGACGTGCGCTGTGCGAGCGTCCTTGCCCGACTCTTTTTCTACGGCGCTGCCGCCGTTGTAATTCTTCTGGACGTAGATCGAGTTGGGACAATTCAACACCAGTCGCAAGCGACTGCCTTTGGCAATGCGCCGCGAAAAGAAGGTGAAGCCATTGAACTCATAGCGGTTGATCTGGCCGGGCGTGACCAGCTTCTCCTGCCGCAGCGATTCACGATAGCGCGCCCGCAATTGATCCTGTGTGAGTAGAATGCTGGTGCCGTCGTGCAGTATTTCAAATACCGTGACGCTGAAGTCTGTGTCCGGGACATCCAGCGCCATCCAGGCGACGAACTTCAGGTAGCCGCTGACTTCCGTAGCTTCGGCAAACGGCTCGCTGTGATAGACCAGGCCGTTGCCAAAGAGATTAAGCGCCGAGCGTTGATCCAGAAGGTAATTCACCACCTCCTCACGCTCAAGCTCGCCGGGGCGCATGTCCAGCGGGTCGTAGGTGTAACTATCGGGGGCTGACTTTTCCGCTTGCTGATCGCTCAATCTGCCCGAATGAAAGATGTCGCCGGCATGGCTGGCATCGGAGTTGAGATAGAGCGTGCGACGGCTACCCGCAATCGCTGCGAGCGAGTCGGCATACTTCCATTCTTCAGCGCCGGCGACATAGTAGGCGACGTGTTGCTTGAGGAACTCAGGCTTTTTGCCGGTCTTCAACGTCCAGTCGTACCACTCGCGGTGCAGCTTGTTCAGATCAAGCAGGCTGGCATCGCCGAACTTCAGTCCGCCGATTTCTTTGCGTGGCGTGCGCGTGCCCGCATGATCCCAAGGGCCGATGATCAGATAGTGTTTGTCGCGCGCCGCGGCTGAGGCCAATCGCATGTGGCGCTGGTAATACTCCATCGCCCCCGACTGGTCGCCATCGTAATGACCGGTGATCGTCAGGATCGGCAGATTCATGCGCGCGAACTGTTCATCGGTCGGCGCCATGGCGTCCCAGTAAGCACCCGGCGTCGGGTGCGCCAACCATGTCTGAAAGTTTGTGGTGAAGTTTCCGGTCATCTCGTCGAGACGATTGAACGGCAAGTGCTCGCTATAAAGCTGGCGGAATTTTTGCTCCCAGAAAGGGCCTTCGCCAAAGAGCTTGCTGTTGCCGGTGACGCCGCTGGTAAAGGTCAGCCATTGGATGTCGTAAGCCGCCCAGATGTTTTTATAGAAAGGAAAATCCACCCCGGCGAAGACGGCTGCCGCCGGCACAATCGTCTGTAGATGCGGTGGGAATTCCTTGAGCGTCGCCCATTGATCATAGCCGGCATAAGAGCCGCCCCACATCGTCACTTTGCCATTCGACCATGGTTGCGTCGCCAGCCATTCGACAATATCGTGGCCATCACGGGCCTCTTGCTGAAAGGGATCGAATTTGCCTTCGGAACTGCCGCGCCCGCGCACATCGACGAGCGCGAAGACATAGCCGTTTTGCGCGAAGTAAAAGGCGCGGTCGTGATAGCTGTCGCCTATGTAAGGCGTCAGCGTGAAGATGACCGGCTGCGGCCCGTCCATCTTTCGAGGTTTGTAGACCGTCGCATTCAGCTTGACGCCATCGCGCATAGGAATCTTTACGCCCCAGATCAGGTCAACCTCATGATCCGCCGGGCGCTCTTTTTCAGCCGCGTCCTGCGCCGATGCCGTAGCCGAGAGCGCCAGCACGAGTAATAGGCAAAAGCTGCCGGCGCATCGGCGGGCGGCAATTTTAGAGTTTGTCATGATGTTCCTCTTCAGACGCACCTGTCGCTTACTCAAGTCGGCTGCGATCCGTTTTGGATGGCTGACTCTGTGGTTGATTGCAGATTCTCGTCTCAGGTCAGCTTCGGGCCTTCAATACTCATCGCCCATCTCTTCCATCTTCTTTCGCAAGCTCAAGGGTCGCATGTCTGTCCATACTTCCTTAATGTAGGCCAGGCATTCTTCTTTCGTTCCTTGCTTGCCTACGGCTGTCCAGCCCAAAGGAATCTCGCGGTGCGCTGGCCAGATGGAGTATTGTTCTTCGTGATTGACTATCACTTGATAGATCGTGTTGTCTTCTCTCTCGTCTCTGCGCATGTAGTCTCCATTAATCTTGGGAGTCGACTCACCAAACGATACCGGATCGGTGAGTTAGTTGGCGTGCGGGGAGTATACACCCGGCGCGGAGGGCTTGCCACAGAAGTGGCGTGCGCTATAAACAACGCCGACTGAGCAAGACGCGTATTCAGAATGAAGAAGCGCTGGCGATTTTCTTGAGTGGCAAGCTGATCGTGAACGTGGTTCCCTGTCCTTCGCCTTTGCTTTCAACCTGGATAGCGCCGCCGTGAAGCCCTACCAACTGGCGGGCGATGGCCAGCCCCAGGCCCAGCCCGCCGGCCCGCCGGTCTGCCTGATCGCGCTGGCGAAAGCGCTCAAACACATAAGGGAGAAACTCCGCAGAGATGCCCTTGCCTGTATCACTCACCGCAATATGCGCTTCATTGCCTTGCTGCGCGAAGACGACGCTAACCGTGCCGCCGGCGGGCGTAAACTTGATCGCGTTTGAGAGCAGGTTGTTTAGGACTTGCCGCATGCGGTCGGCGTCGGCCATGCAGGCATCCTCTGAAGCGTCGAGGGCCATCTCGATACGAATATTCTTTGCCTCTGCCGCCGGCTCCATCGCCGTCGCCACATCCTGAAGCAGACAGGCCAGATTCACCGGGCGCACATCGAGTTGCAGGTTGCCGTTGATGATGCGCGCCGCATCCAGCAGGTCGTTGATCAGTTTGGCTTGCATCTGGGCGTTGCGATTGATCACATCGAGGGCGCGCGCCTGATCGTTATCCTTGGGCGCTTTGCCGAGGATATGCGTCCATCCGAGAATCGCATTCAGCGGCGTGCGCAGTTCGTGCGAGACGATGGCCAGAAAAACATCCTTTTCGCGATTGGCGGCTTCCGCCGCAGCGCGCGCCGCCTGCTCTTTTTCATTGGCGACGAGCAAGGCGCTGGTGCGTTCAACGACTTTCCTTTCAAGCTCCTCGTTCGCCTTCGCAAGCGCCGCTTTGGCGCGCTGGCTGGCCTCGTTCAACGAACTGACGAGCAGCGCCACCAGCGCGAATTCCGTGACGATGGGCAGATCCGCCCAGGCAAGGCCGATGGCATAAATCGGCTCGATGAAGAAGTAGTCGAGCGCCAGAATTGACAGGATAATCGTTACCGCAGCGGCGCGCATGCCGTTCCAGCGTGCGCTGATAATGACCGCCGCAAGAAAGAACAAGGTCGGCGTTTCGCGAATCAACGACTTCAGCGCCAGGCTTAAGACAATCGCCAGCAACAAGGCGGCGGCAGAGACGAGGTAGTGTTTTATAGCAGCGGGCTTAGCTTCCATTCTCAAAACCGGCAATCGAAGTTTAGAGCAGTTTGCAAATAGGGCCACTCTGTAGAGCAATCTAACAGATTGCTCTACCTCCAATCGAAAGCCGCTCCAGGGGAGCAATTTAACTTTAATTGCCTGGAAGGGTTTTGACAATCTGCGAATGCAGGCAAGGGTTGCGGATCGCCAGGATTCGTTGCGCTACGAGAGGGTTGCGCCGCATCCCCGCTCGTCAATCCGCCGTCGCTTCGGCCATCTCCTGCGCGCCGACCGAAAAGTACGTCGCGTCCGGGTGATGAAAGACGAGCGCCGACACGCTGGCTTCCGGCTCCATCATGAAACCTTCGGTAAGCTGCACGCCAATCTCTTCAGGCCGCAGCAAACGGAAGAGTCCGGCCTGCTGCTCAAGATCAGGGCACGCCGGATAACCGAACGAATAACGCTTGCCGCGATAGCGCGCTTGAAACAGCGACTGGCGCGACAGGCCGTCGGCATCCGCAAAGCCCCACAGCGCCCGCAAGCGCGCGTGAATCCACTCCGCTGCCGCTTCCGCCGTTTCCAGCGCCAATGCCTGAAGCGCATACGAGCGCAGATATTCGCCTTTCTGTTTGGCCTCTTCGGCAAGCTCGCGTATGCCTTCGCCTGCCGTCGTCACAAACAACGCCACGTGATCGCGCTCAAGCACGCGCGCTTCGCCGTCGCGCAACGGCGGCAGAACAAAATCGCTCAAGGCCAATCCATCGGGCTTGCGCTGGCGCGGGAACGCGAACGTCTCAACCGGCTGGCTCGCGCCGCGCCCGGCGAATATGTGAAGGCGATTGCCTTCGCCTTCAGCCTCGAAGAACTGCCACAACACGCGCACATGCATACCGCCCTGCCGGCATTCTTCCTTGACGCGCTCGATCTTCTCTTCCAGATCAACCGCCTTGCGGTCGCCCGCCGCCAGCAACTCCGTGAAGCGCCCGCGCAAGCCGAGATGCCGCCCGTAAAGCATCTGCGGGTTGATATAGCTCCAGACGTCATCCAGGTCTGTAATGTTAATGACATGCCGGTCAAGATCGGGCACCATCGCAATCGGCACGCCGAGCGATACACGCGAACTGCGCTGCTCGGTCTCATCAAAGGCAACCGGCGGCGGCGCGGGTTTTGCAGCGAAGTCTGTCTCCAGCAACTCGGCTTCGAGCCGCGCCCGCTCGCCCGTGCTCATCAGGCGATTGAGCGTATCCAGCCCGTTCATCGCATCGCTGCAATAGACGACCGTGTTGCTGTAGGCCGGCGCGATCTTCGTGCGCGTGAAGCGATTCGACAGCGCCGCGCCGCCAACCAGCAGCGGCACACTGACGCCGGCATCTTTCAAGTCTTCCGCCGTCAGCACCATCTGCTGCGCCGATTTGACGAGCAAACCCGACAGCCCGATCACATCAGGCTTATGCTCGCGCGCCGCTTGAATGAGAATCTCTGACGGAATCTTGATGCCCAGATTGATCACCTGATAGCCGTTGTTCGACAGGATGATGTCAACCAGATTTTTGCCAATGTCATGAACATCACCTTTGACGGTTGCCAGCACGATGCGCCCGCGCACCGAATCCGCGCGCTTTTCCATGAACTGTTCAAGGTGCGAAACCGCCGCTTTCATGGCTTCGGCGGATTGCAGCACTTCAGCGACAATCAATTCGTTGTTGTTGAAGAGCCGTCCGACTTCTTCCATGCCGCGCATCAAGGGGCCGTTGATGATGTCGAGCGGCGCGGCTTCGTTGAGCTTCACATCCAAATCAGCGATCAGCCCTTCTTTCGTGCCTTCGATGATGTAATTCGCCAGGCGCTCATCGAGCGGCAAATCGCTTGCCACCTTTTTTGTCCGCGAGGTCTGCGAGCGGAAATGCGCCGCGTAAGCGGCAATCGGATCAGCGCCGCGATTCCACAGCAAGTCTTCGGCGAGGCGGCGCTCTTCTTCGGGTATTGACGCATAGCGTTCGAGCTTTTCGGAATTGACAATCGCCATATCAAGCCCGGCCTTCGTGCAGTGATAAAGAAAGACCGAGTTCAATACTTCGCGGCCTGCGTCCGGCAAACCGAACGACACGTTGCTGATGCCGAGCACCGTCTTGACGTGCGGAATCTCTTCTTTGATGAGCCGCACCGCTTCAATCGTCTCGACGGCGCTGCCGACGTAGTTCTTATCGCCGGTGGCGCATGGGAAGACCAGCGGATCGATGATGATGTCCTCGGGCCGTATGCCGTAATCTTCTGTAAGCAATTTCACAGAACGCCGAGCGACTTCAAGCTTGCGCTGGCGCGTGACGGCCTGCGCCTGCTCCTTGTCTTCGTCAATACAGCCGACGATCAGCGCCGCGCCATACTTGCGCGCCAAGGGCGTGACGCGCTCGAATTTATCCAGGCCGTCTTCGAGGTTGATCGAGTTGATGATCGACTTGCCCTGGCAGTAAGTCAGCGCCCGTTCGATGGCAACGGCGTCGGTCGTATCGACCATGATCGGCACTTTGACCAGGCGAATCAATCGCTCGTAGAAACGATCTGCGTCATAGAGTTCGTCGCGGTCGGCGTTCTGCAAATTGACGTCGATGATTTGCGCGCCGCCTTTGACCTGTTGCCGCCCGACCTCGGCGGCTTCTTCGTATTTCTCTTCGCTGATCAAGCGCTTGAATTTGCGCGAGCCGACTTCATTGGTGCGCTCGCCGACGATGAGCGGGCGTTGATCGTCGCTGGCTTCGACAAAGTCAATGCCGGAAAAGAGCGTGCGGTGATGCTGTTGAGGCGCGCGCGGGCGCTTGCCTTCGACCATTTGCGCAAGCTGACGAATGTGCGCTGACGTAGTGCCGCAGCAGCCGCCGACGAGATTGAGCCAGCCGTGATCGACGAATCGCTCAATGGTGGCAGCGAAGGTTTCAGGCGTTTCGTGATACTGGCCGGTCTCCGGGTCTGGCAAGCCGGCGTTGGGAACGCAAGAGACGCGGGTTTGCGCGATGGCGGCAATGCTGCGCACATGGTCGGTCATCAACTCAGGGCCGGTGGCGCAGTTCAAGCCTATCGACAGCAAATCGGCGTGCATCAACGATACGGCCAGGGCTTCAGCGGCCTGCCCTGCAAGCATCGTCCCCATGGTTTCAATCGTGCCTGACACCATGATCGGGACTTTTACGCCGACTTCATCAAACACTTTCCAGATGCCGATAAGCGCCGCCTTCGTGGTGCGCGTGTCGAGCTGGGTTTCAACCAGCAGGATGTCCGCGCCGCCGGCAACCAGTCCCGCCGCTTGATCGTGAAACGTATTGATCAGTTCATCGAAGGTCACGCCGCCGGTGACCGAAATCGATTTCGTCGTCGGCCCTATGGAACCTGCGACAAAGCGCGGGCGATTTACGGTTGAATACTCGGCTGCCGCTTGCCGCGCCAATCGCGCCGCCGCTTCATTCTGCGCGAAGGCCAAATCCTGTAAGCCATATTCGGCAAGGACAATCCCCGTGCCGCCGAAGGTGTTGGTTTCGACGATGTCAGCGCCGGCTTCGAGATAACCGCGATGGATGTCGAGCACCACATCGGGCCGCGTGAAGACGAGGTTTTCATTGCAGCCCTCAAGCTGCGGCCCGCCGAAATCATCGGCGGTCAGATGATGCGCCTGAATCGCCGTGCCGGTCGCCCCATCGAGCACGAGTATGCGCTCGGCCAATAACTCTTTTAATAATCGTGTGCGTTCCATAATCAGTAAGCAGTAGGCAGGAGGCAGTTCTCTTGACTGCTTCCTGCCTACTGGTTCGGCGGCTTGTCCTCTGCGGCTTTCTTCACATCCGTTGGCTTCTCTTCACGGCTCACCGGCAGGCCCAGCAGTTGGCGAATCTCGCCGCGCCGTTCGCGCGCCACTGCTGCCATGGTCAGGTAAACCGTGTCGAACTCGCCGGCGGTCAGCGGCGTCACGCTGTTCATCAGGTACTTGTAGCCGATGTCGTCGTCGCCATCGACGAAGAAGCTCCCCAGCGTGATGGCGTCGTTGGTCGACAGCAGATACTTGAAGACCTCTTCTTTGTTGGTCGCGTTCTTGACGTTGCCGAAGTTGTAGATGTAAAAGCCGACAAGATTCTTGCGCCGGTCGTTGGTGACGACCACCGTCAGCTTGCCGCCTTTCGGGTCGCTGTAATTCGACACCACCATGTCTGCCGAACTCTTTGATGGATCAATGCTCGCGCCGAGCTTTTGCAGATAGAGTTTCGCCTTCTCGGCAAAGGTCAGCTTGGGCGCGGGCGGCTTAGGCTTCGGCGGCTGCGCCTGCGCCGGGTCGGCCTGCTGCGCACACACTGCGCCAGCAATCAACATCATAACGAGGGGAACGGCTACGATCAGTTTTCTCATAAGCACCCTGCCCTTCGGGAAGCCGACGCGGCGACGCGGTGACGGGGAGACGCGGCGACAGATTCAATCAAAATGTCTATCGCCGCGTTTTTCCGTCGCCGCGTCGCCGCGTCGCCGTGTCCCCGTGTCTCTTTGTCTTGCATCAGATTAGCGGTTTCTTCAACGGTTCTTTGTCATTTGGCTCATTGCGCATGAACCCGTCGAGTGTGGGCACGTACTCGTCGGTGATGCGCAACAGTTCGATGACCGAAGCGCGGAACGATTCGAAGCCGAGGCCGTCTTCGGTCGAGAACGTAAAGCGCGCGCCGATGTCGCCCTGGTTGTCAATGAAGAACGTCGCAAAGGCGCGGTGATTGGCTTCCAGCATTCGCTGAAACAGCTTCTCACGATCCGCGACGCGCGCGAGGTTGAAATAACGCCCCTTGAATTTCGGATACGCCGTCAGCACCAGTGTTTGATCGGTGCGCCGTTCGACGTATAAATCAATGCGCTCGGCGTAGGCATTGTCGGTGCGCGGCACGACCAGCGTATCAACGCTTCTTGGGTGCGGCACCGATGCCATCTCCATCTTATCGAGATAGCCTTTGACCGTCTGCGTGCTGAGGCCCTTCTGCTGCGGCGCGGCGGGCGCAAGCGCCAGCAGCGCGGCGGCAAGAATCGGCATGGCAATGCGTCGTCTCATTATCAAATATCTCCGGGTGATTGCTGTGCAATCATAGCTCCTGGTTTCTAGTTCCTCTTTCCTGGTTCGCCATTACTTTATATCTTACAACCAACCGGAAACCGGAAACCAGAACCTCATCAAAGCGCACTGAACACATCGAGCGCGTATTGC
>JBBWZK010000093.1:0-3297 GCA_039648975.1 Blastocatellia bacterium | reverse complement strand
GGGAGGGCGGCAGCATTTGGAGTGCTTTGACTTGTCGCAGCTTTTAGGCTTGGCGAGGAGGCCAAGCGGTGACAACTCACCGCACTCCATATAAGCGAGTCTGCCTTTCCCTTGCCCTCTGATTTAGGGAGTCGGATTGCGGTTCCTGACTCTATAGACATCCAAGACTCTCCAAACTCTCTAGACTTATACGAGGGCGATTCTGAGCACCTGGCGAATCGAGTCGACGAATTGGAATTCGATCTCTTTGAGCAACTCTTTCGGGATCTCTTCGAGGTCGCGACGATTCTGCTGCGGCAGGATGATCGTGTTGACGCGGGCGCGCCGCGCCGCCAGCACTTTCTCCTTGATGCCGCCGACCGGCAGCACGTTTCCGCGTAGCGTGATCTCGCCGGTCATCGCTACAGAACGCTTGACCGCGCGGCCTGACAATGCCGACACCAGCGCCGTAGCTAAGGTTACGCCTGCGGACGGGCCGTCTTTCGGAATCGCGCCTTCCGGGACGTGTATGTGCATGTCAACCTTGCTGAACTTCTCTATATCGATGCCCAGTTCATCGGCGCGCGCTTTCGACCACGAGAAGGCCGCCTGCGCCGATTCTTTCATGACCTCGCCCAACTGCCCTGTGAGCAACAACGCGCCTTTGCCCATCGTCGTCAAGGCTTCGATGAAGAGGACATCGCCGCCCGCCGGCGTCCAGGCGAGGCCTGTGGCAACGCCGACCTGATCTTTCTTGAGCACTTCATCGGGATGAATGTGCGGCACGCCCAGGAATTCCTGAACGTTCTCTTGCGTGACGCGCACCTGTGCATCGTCGCCTTCCGCAACGCGGCGGGCGACCTTGCGGCAGATTTGCGCGATCTCACGCTCGAACTGGCGCAAGCCGGCTTCGTGCGTGTATTGCAGGATGATGGCCTTTAGCGCCATGCGGCTGATCTTCAAATGCTTTGCCGTGATGCCATGCGCGTCCATCTGCTTGGGGATGATGTGGCGGCGCGCAATCTCTGTCTTCTCTTCCTCGGTGTAGCCGGCGAGCCGTATGACTTCCATGCGGTCACGCAGCGCCGGCTGAATCGTATCGAGCACATTCGCCGTCGTCATGAACATGACATTCGAGAGATCGAACGGCACGGCGAGATAATTATCGCGGAAAGAAAAATTCTGTTCCGGGTCGAGGACTTCAAGCAGCGCCGATGACGGATCGCCGCGAAAATCCGCGCCGACTTTGTCTATCTCGTCGAGCATGATGAGCGGGTTGTTGGTGCCTGCCTGCTGAATCGATTGGATGATGCGGCCAGGCAGCGCGCCAATGTAGGTGCGCCGGTGGCCGCGTATCTCGGCTTCATCGTGCAGGCCGCCGAGGCTGAGGCGCACGAACTTGCGATTCAGGGCGCGGGCAATTGACCGCCCCAGGCTCGTCTTGCCGACGCCGGGCGGGCCAACCAGACAAAGCAGCGGCCCTTTTACTTTCTCTTTCAGCTTACGCACGGCGAGCGCTTCGATGATCCGTTCTTTGACTTTCTCAAGTCCGTAGTGGTCTTCATCCAGGATCACCTGTGCGCGCTTCAAATCAAGATTCTCTTCCGAAGCTTTCGACCACGGCAGGCCCACCATGACATCGAGATAATTGCGCAGCGTCGCGGCTTCAGCGGCATCCGGGTGCATACGCTCCAGTTTTTTGATCTGGCGCTCGACTTCTTCTTCGACCGCTTCGGGCATCTCCATGAGGATCAGCTTGTCACGGTACATCTGAATCTCTTCGGCCAGCTCATTGCCCTCGCCAAGCTCGACCTGAATCGCTTTGAGTTGCTGGCGCAAATAGAACTCGCGCTGCGTGCGGTCAATCTCGCCTTTCGCCTGCGTATTGATCTCCTGCTGCACGAGCAAGACGTTGATTTCGCGCGCGAGTAATTCGTTGACGCGGCGCAGGCGGTCAGCCGGGTTGAGCTTTTCAAGCACAGACTGGGCGTCGGAAACTTTCAATTCGAGATTCGAGGCGGCGACATCGGCCAAACGGCCTGGGTCTTCGAGGTTGGCGACAATCGCCATGACCTCTGAAGAGATATTCTTGCCGAGCGTGATGGCGCGTTCGAGCGAGGCGCGCACGTTGCGAATCAAGGCTTCCAGTTCAAGATCGTCGGCGTCGGGTTCGCTGTCGTTGAGCGGTTCGATGTGGGCGATAAGCGCCGGCTGGTTTTCATCAAAGCGCGACACGCGCGCGCGCGACAACCCCTGGACGAGTATGCGTATGCGCCCGTCAGGCATCTTGAGCATGCGCATAATGGCCGCCGCCGTGCCGTAGTTGTAGAGGTCTGTGCCGGTCGGCTCTTCTTTTTCCAGATCGCGCTGCGCCACCAGCATAATCATGCGATTTTCGGCCAATGCCTGATCGACGGCGCGGATCGACCGCTCGCGCTGTACGAACAGCGGGACGATCATATAAGGAAAGATGACAATGTCGCGCAAAGGCAGCACCGGTAACGAATCCGGCAACTTCACCTGCTCTTCGCTTTGTTCAATCTGGACTTCTTCGCTTTCAAGTATTGATGACATGGTTATCAGTAGCAGGTCGTGATGACCCGCATAAAGATTGTAGGGTGCAGGCGTCAGTGTGACAAGCGGCTATGGTGGAGAAGCCGCCGGCTGGCAGTGAATCGCCGCATTGATGAGTCTTTGCGCTCTGATCTACGACGTTAGCGATAATCATTTCGTCCCTAAAGGGACTTTGCAGAGGCGCGCTAACGTTGACTGCCTTTGCGGACGAGCGAGCGCAATTCGCTCATGAATTCGGAGACGTCTTTGAAATCGAGATAAACCGACGCGAAGCGGACGTAAGCGACTTTATCCAGCTCCTTCAATCGGCGCATGATCATCTCGCCGATCTTCTCGGTCGAGCGCTCGCGTTCGCGCGACTCCTGCACATATTTCTCAATTGAATTGACCAGCGCTTCGATCTTCGACATAGGGATGGGCCGCTTCTCGCAAGCCTTCATGACGCCGGCCAGTATCTTTTCGCGCACGAACGGTTCGCGCGTGCCATCCTTCTTGACGACCATGTAAGGGATTTCGTCAATGCGTTCGTAGCTCGTAAAGCGTCGCTCGCACTTCAAGCACTCGCGGCGGCGGCGAATCGCGTCGCCTTCGCGGCTCTCGCGCGAATCCACGACACGGTCTTCCAGATGCGCGCAGAATGGACATTTCATAAGTTAAACTCGCCCACTTTAATATCACGAGTTCTCTGCGAACTCGTCTCATTCCTGCTTCAATAGGGACTGCGTCAACGACTCAAAACAACCG
>JBBWZK010000090.1:0-12479 GCA_039648975.1 Blastocatellia bacterium | reverse complement strand
CGCAGATCAACGAAATCCGCGCGCCGATCCATCGGGCACATATCCTCAAAGCAGAGCACTTCGCCCAGCATCGGCGAGGGATTCTTGCCAATGCCTGCCGGCGTGCCGCCGCTGATCACAAACACCGTGCCTTCTTCGCTGACTACAAGGCCGCTGTGGATCGTGTAGTCCACCTGGAAGCCGGCAATGCGCAGCAAGCCGTTGGGCGTGCCCGGCACGATGGCTGTGCCGCCCGCTGCCGGAGCCAGTTCTGGGCCATCGCCTTCTACGAAGATGCGGTAATTATTCACTGATGCGATAACCGCTGCGCCCGCTACTGCCGGATCGGCAAAGCCGTCCGCGACTGGCAGCGTGCCGCCAACGTTTGTCCCCACAGCGCCGCTTGTGTCGCCGGAGCAAACATCAAACGCGCCAGAGCAATCGGCGAAGCTGATGACCATCGAAGGCGTGCCGGTAGCGCCGAATGCGCTCGGAGCCGGGAACAAGCCTTCGGTCAACTGCTCGAAGCTGACCGGGCCATCAACGAAGGAGCGCGAGACTGCCGCGTAAAGCACATTGCACGGGCCTGTCGCCAGGCTCACAACGTTGCCGAACAGCGGCGTCAGCGTTCCGGCAGCGCCCGCCCTGCCGCTTGAGTAATTTGTCAGCCTGACACTCGCGCTCGACAAAGGCGTCACCGAGGTCAAGCCGACGGTCGGGATCGCAGGCACCACGCGGGTGCTGCGCACCGAGGGCAGCAGCGGCCCTGCGCCATCCGGGTCGTCGCAAGTACCATTGGGAAATGCGTGCGGTCGCGGTGCGGCCTTGAAGATCGCGCCGCCGGTGAATTGGATCAGGTCAGCCAGTTGGAAGTAGAGGCTGCCATCATCGTCAAGTGCGATGCCAGCAGTGTTTCCCAACTGGGAGCTGAAGACTTGCAGCACGCCGGCGGGCGTCGCCGCCCCTGCGCCTACGCCATCCGTGAAGGCGAAAGCGAAGATGCGTGTGCGGATCGGCTGATTAGCGGCATTCGACGAGCAGCCTTCCGAATCGAATATCGAAACGTAAACCACTTCGCCAATCGTGCCGCAAAGCGTCGTAGGATCAAAATCGCCCAGGTCGGCGACCGGCTGTACAGCAATGCCGGTGACCGTCACCTGATCGTCGGTACAACCAAGCGACCCCGGCGTGATGGTGAATCCGCCGCTTGCGCCTGTGTTGACCAGCGCCGGGATGTTGACCTGACGAAGCGTGTCAACGCCGCCATTAGGCGAAACGTTGATGCCCGGATTGGTATCCGTCCCTACCCAGAGATTGCCTAAAGAATCTCCATAGTAGTAGACGTTCTCGGCGAAGCCGTTCGCCACGGTATGCTCCGATATGCCCGTGCGCGTCAGCGTCGTGTCGATATCCGCCTCAACGAATGAGAAGTCATCGACTTTCTGCTCGCGGTCAGCCGCGCAATCTTCGCGACCATCCCAATCGGCAATCAGAGTCACTTCTGAAAATTGATTGTCGCGACCACCGATGGTGGTCATCAAAGCGCTCGACAAGGCGCTTCTTGCATTGAGAACCGTCGGCTGGCCGGACTGCGTCGTGAAGCTGCCGTCGCCGCCTTTGTCCTTCTTCTTCGACAATGCCTGGGCAATCTTTGCACTGGCATTAGCCCCTTTGGCATGTTTGATGCCCAGGGCCTTGAGTGTCTCAGCAGATATCCGGCCTTCCACTGGTGCCTGAGAGGAACCAGTGGCTGCCGCAACATTCGGCTGAGTAGCAGCCGCTGCCTTGCTAACCGCTGCGGCGTTCGCCCGCGCTGCCGTCAACGGCGCACGCGTCTCAGCCGCAGAACCGGCAGCGCGGGCCTTGAAGCCCACCAGCGGCACTGCTAGGGCGGCCACAGCAACAGCCAGCCCGAGGATCAACACTACTCTCTTTATGTTCATCTTCTATCCCTCTCCAAAGTTATTTGGGAAAACTGATTCCTTACCATTACTTCCTCCAGCAAACGCTGGATGCGGTTTTTCAAACTTCTCATACTTCAGGATTCACAATCTGAGCGAAAGGGTCTGAATCGGCCCTGCTCCTTTTTATATTTCAATCAAGCCTTTATTTAAGCTTCTACCCAGACGTGCCGCTCAAACACATGAGGAGGCTGGTACAACTTCAGCAATTTGCATTCCCCGAACCGAGCATCTCATCCTTGCCGACGAATTTCAGAACGCTTGCCTTTAATTCAAGTTTTTCCGTGCCTTGCAGGTTTTGCCGTAAGCGAAAACCAAACGGCGAGCCCTTGATTGAGGATACCAAGTTTCCAGATGACTGTTCATTCAGTAGCCACACGGTACTGAATATCCAAAGTAGATAGTTAAATCTCTGGTTCTCAAGGGCACTGGCAGCGATCTTGGCATTTCAAACCATAGCCGCTCGGCACCCGCCAGTCACCATCCTGGCGATTTGCGGAAAACATGTTGCCGGGCCCTTCTGTTTATCATCTTCGCCGCCGCCATGCAAGTCAGAACTGACAATAAAGCTAGCTTATGGCCAAATTTATATCGGCCATTCTTTATCCAGAAATTGCAGACAAAGCCGCTCAAGCCCGTCTTTGCCTTGAAAGCGGTTGCGCAGCGTCGCTAATCCATCGAATTGTCGTGCCGGGCTGGTGATGCGCAACAGATCAAATTCAGACGGCGCGGCCCGCACGATGACGCGCAATCCCGTGCGGCTGACGTTTTCGGTTACCACTTCTTCGCGCAGGGTTGAGGACAGGGCGGCGCTGATGTACTCGATGCGCACCGCCTCTGCGCGCTCGATGCGGGGGGCGCGGCGGCGTTCATTGCCGGCCCATCGTTTCGTGCGAAACGTCGCCCATGGCCTTTCCAGATAGCCGGGTGGCGGGTGCTCGCCGATAAATTCGAGGCCGATGTAGCGCACCCCCTTTTTCGGCGGTTCGATGCGTCGCACCAGCGCATAAACGTTGTAACTGCTGTCGGCAAAACCATGCGAGCGCAATTTCGCAGGCAGCGGCAATGAAAGGTACAACACCATGCCATAATGCACGGGCCGGTTGAGGCGCAAGCGCACGCCTGTGCGGCTGACGTCGAGCGTTTCCGTCATCTCGCTCCACTTCCCCTCGGCTTTGCTCTCAAACCCGACGACGCGCGCCGGGATGGCGAGTTTGTAACGATCCGTGCGGCGGCGATTATTATTCGTTGCCTTCCTGGCAAACTCAACATAAGCGGCGCGCGGCGCCGCTCCTTGATTGATGCTGATGGCTTGCGACTCGACTTGCGGCGGCGGCGGATCTGGCACAGGCGGCGCGATGGACGACAGGGCCGTGTCATAGTCGCGACGGCGCGCGAAACTGGCAAGCACTGAAAAGGCTTGTGCCACTTTATGGAAGGCCCGCTCGATGCGCGTCAGCATCGCGGCAGGCAGTGTCGCGCTGACCTGATAAGGCGGATAGAGCATGGCCAGGGACTCGCGGAAGGCGTGGTCAATCTGTTCGCGCGACACCTCTCGGCCAACACAGAGAATCTGGTAATGCGTCGTCGCGCCTTCGATGCGCGCCAGCAGGCGATCCAGATCAAGGAAGTAGGGATTGAGCTTCCCGGTTGACAGCGGCGATTCTGTCGCACCCGAAGTTGCCGTATCCGCTGAGGAAATCATCTGACTCAAGGACGCTCCTTTTGATGAAGCAAGCGGCAAGTGGCGCAGGGGCAGCCGGTTTGAGATAGCAAAGATCAAGGTCATTATGAATGGCCGGACGAATTTGTCAATGGTGTTGTTTTCAGGTAAAACCAGCAGCTATCCGGTTAGAGAAGAAAAACCGCCAGCCTGGCTCTGCGAATTTCGGCGCTGCTGAATCAACTGGGAAGGCCATTGCCTGGCCAGCCAGTCGGGTGTAGAATCAGCAGACATAGATAATCAAGATTACGAACAAAGGGAAGTGGGCGGCGTTAGCCTGATCCATGTGTAATCCGTTGCGCCGCCGCTGATCATCAAAAACCGGAGGCACGCTATGCAGGTTCTGGCCCGCGCCCTGAGACTGATGGCCGTGACGTTGAGCGCCGTCGTCTGCGCGACATCACAGTCCATTGCTCCGCAGTCAAAAGAAGCGAATGCCACCGGCTCGATTTCAGGCCGCGTCACGATTGACGGCAAGCCCGCCGCCAACATTCCCATTTCACTTACACTTGACCCACAAACCGACGCGCGGGAACGCCTCGTCGCCAGCAGCACGACGGATGCCGAGGGGCGTTTTCAACTGACGCACGCGCCGGTGGGCCGTTTCTATGTCGCGGCATTTGCGCCCGCCTTTTACAGCGAAGGCGAAGGCGGCGGCTATATTGAAGGCAAGGCCGTCACGCTTGCCGAAGGCGAGAGCGTTGACGACATCAACATCGCTCTGCGGCGCGGCGGCGTCATCACAGGGCGCGTCACCGGCGCGCCGGGCCGACCGCTCGTTCAAGAGCGCCTCAGTCTTTATCGCATCGATCCACAAGGAAGAAAGCGCGAACGCTACGGGCGCAACTACAACCGCATGCTGACGGATGATCGCGGCGTCTATCGCCTCTACGGCCTGCCGCCGGGGCGTTATCTGGTCAGCGCCGGCACGCCTGTCCGCGCAGGCACCTCTCGCATGGGCCAGGGCAATAGCTATTATCCACAAACGTTTTATCCAGGCGTCGCCGACGAGGCGAAAGCAAGTGAGGTGGAAGTTACAGAAGGCGGCGAGGCGACGGCTATAGACATCGTCCTGGGCCGCAGTGAAAGGGCCTATAACGCCATGCTGCGCCTCGTTGCCGCCGACAGCGGCAAGCCGGTTGCGGGCATACGTTGCGGTTACAGCAGCATGGATTCGACTGGCAGATATATGGGAGCCAGTGCCATCGGCATGGAATCGAACGCCAGGGGCGAGTGCCGCCTTGAGGGCGTATTGCCGGGCAAATACTTTGTGCTGATAGCGGCATCAAGCGACGGTAGCCAGAATTACACCTACGAGCCGACGCCTTTTGAAATCACCGATGCGGATGTCAATAACATTGAAGTCAAGCTACAGGCGGGAGCGAGCATCAGCGGCACGGTCATCATCGAAGGCATGAACGCGCAGGAAGCCGCCGCGCATTTCCGTAACCTGTTCATCGGCGTTTCCATCCCGTCTTCAGTCGGAGCGCCGCGACTCGCAAGGCCGTCAATCCAGCCCGACGGCAGTTTTCGCCTCGTCGGCCTGTCGCCCGGCAAAGGACACATGAGGCTTGATAGTTTTCCACGTCCCAACTTCAAGCTGTTGCGCGTCGAGCGCGATGGCGTCGAACAGAACGGAGACTTCGACATTGCCGCCGGCGAGAGCATCAACGGCATGCGGCTCATCGTCGGCCTGGGCAATTGCGTCATCCGCGGCGAATTGAAAATTGCTGATGGCACGCTCCCTGAAGGCATCCAGTTCGTCATTTTAGCGCAAAGGGTCGGCGACTCCAGCCCGCAAACTAATTACGAGGCATATAGCGATGCGCGCGGGCGCTTCGTTCTTGATGGCCTGCTGCCCGGCGATTACGAGATCAGCGCCGGCAGCGACTTTTCCATCACTGGCCCGGTTACCGCACCTGTGCGCTTTAAGAGAGTCGTTAAAACCGTCAGCCTGACAAATGAGAATGAGGCACAGATGACCATCACGCTCGAACGCGAAACCGGCAACAAACAGTAATCCACCGTCGCGCTCCACCGGAGATTTATAGATGAAGACCGCTGTCGCTCTTGCCCTGTCGCTGTTGCTGCTCGGTGCGACCGCCAGCGCGCAAACTCGCCGCGCGCTGATGCACTGGCCGCAAGCCTCAACCGGCGCGCAATCGGATAAGCGCGCCGGCGTCATCAGCGGACGGCTCGCGGACATGGCCGGCCAGCCCATCGCCAACGCGGTGGTTTACGTCGGCAGCGCCGCTTCCCTGCGGCGCGAATCTCACAATACCAGCACGGACGAACAAGGCCGTTTTCGCGTTGCTGACCTGCCGCGCGGCCTTTACTATGTCTCGCCGAACGTGCCGGGCTATGTGAGACCTGACGAAGAAACCAGGCCGCGGCTGTATCGCGCCGGCGACACGGTCAACTTGACTATGGCGAAAGGCGGCGTCATCACCGGAACAGTATTGAATCATGCCAATGAGCCGATGACCGGCTGCACCGTGCAGGCGATGTTCATCCGCGACAAAGAAAACCGCCCGGTCAGCATCAGCCGCACGCAAGTGTTAACCGAAGTCGATGATCGCGGCGTCTATCGCCTCTACGGCCTGTCATCGGGAACCTACGTCGTCGTCACAGCCGGCAAACATCCTTACGTCAACCTGAGCAGCGTCTATCAGAATGACGTGCCGACTTATTATCCTTCGTCCACACGCGACACGGCGCAATCCGTCACGGTGCAAGCGGGCGAAGAAGTCAGCGGCATAGACATACGCTATCGCGGCGAGCGCGGTTATGCCATCAGCGGCAAGGTTCTTGGCCTCGCTGCCGAGTCGGCCAACGTGAACTTCTATGTGCAACTGTTCAACCTGACCACTCGCACGGTCGAAGGAGCAGCCAATGTTGGCGCATTTTATCCGAGCAATGGCGATAACGGCTTTGCATTCTACGGCGTGACGGATGGCGAATACATCGTCACGGCGCTGCTGAACCGCTTTGACGGCAAGCTTGGCAGCGGCAGCGGACGCGCCCGCGTCAAGGTCAAAGGCGCGGACGTCACCGGCATCGATATCACGGTTGTGCCGCATGGCTCGATAGCCGGGACGCTGGTGATTGAGCCGCTGCGCAACGCCGACGCGCAGAGCAAATGCGAGATCAAACGCCGCCTCGCGCCCGATGAAATGCTCGTCAAGGCGCGGCGCGAAGTGAAGGCCGGCGAGCCTGATCTGAATGTCAATTCCTTACAGCAGAGTGCGCCATCGGACAAAGGCGACTTCAGCCTCACCTGGCTCGAAGCCGGCCAGTACCACATTGAGCCGGCGATGCTCGGTGAAGATTACTTTGTGCAATCGATTACACTTCCTGCGCCCGCAAAAAATCAGCCGCCGGTCGACGTCACTCGTTATCCGCTGGCCGTCAAATCCGGCGACCACCTCAACAATCTCACCGTCACCATTGCCGAAGGCGCGGCGGCGGCGCGCGGTCGTGTCGTGTCTGCTACAAAAGACGCGAGACTGCCTGATCGCCTGCGCATCCATCTCGTGCCGGCGGAAAAAGAAGCCGCCAATGATGTCCTGCGCTTTGCCGAAGCGAAAGTCAGTGCCGACGGCGCATTCGTGATCAACAACCTTGCGCCGGGCCATTACTTCATCCTCGCGCGCCCCTCGGCTGACGATGAAACGGGCGATGAACAGGCGTGGCCCGTCGCCTGGCATGCAACCGAGCGCGCCGCGCTGCTCAAGCAAGCCGCCGCCGCAAACCTCACACTTGACCTACAGCCGTGCCAGCGGTTAAGCGATTACATGTTAAAATACACGCCGCTCGCGCCGAAGCCGGCCCGCAAGAAAGAGACGCGGTGACACGGCGACGCGGTGACCCGGCGATATGAGGATGAGGCGCGAATCAACGGCTGCGAGCCAATGAGTATTATGCATGAACTCATGGCAGTCGAGCGATTAAACAATGACGATTCTTTCGCCGCGTCGCCGCGTCCCCGCGTCTCCGCGTCGCTTCCTCTTTTGCGTGTCGATCACCCAAATAGCTCATCAGGAGAAATGCTCATGCGCGCCTTCATCAAATTGTTCACGCTGACGATCTTTCTGTTTATTTTTGCATCGCCAGCACAAGCGCAATCCTCATCCACCATGCAGGCGAGCGGTTCGATCACGGGCCGCGTCACGCTCGGCGGCAAGGCCGCGCCCAATGTCACGGTGATGCTGGCGCGCTCGTCGCCCGATGCGCTCAAAAGCATGTCGGCCATGTTTGAAGCCAAGCCCGTCACCCGTGTGACGACCGATAGCGATGGGGTTTACCGATTCGAGCATCTCGCCGCCGGACGCTACTCGCTGTCGACCTATGCGCTGGCTTACGTCGCGCCGTCCGAACCGAGGGACGGCGGGCTGCTTGCCGGTAGAGTAATTAATGTCGCGGAAGGCCAGGCGGTCGAAAATCAGGATTTCGCGTTGACACGCGGCAGCGTCATCACGGGCCGGGTCACTGATGCGCAAGGCCACGCTGCCATCGGCCAGATGATCACGCTGAGGCCCGCCGATAATGATAAACCAGCGCCGCTGCCCCTCGATCCGCTGGCGGGTTCGCCATTCGGCAAGACCATGTATATCACCGATGATCGCGGCATCTATCGCATCTACGGGTTGTCGGCGGGCCGTTATCTGGTCAGCATCGGCGGCGCGGACCTAACCGGTTTCAACGCGATGGGCAGACAGCGCTATCACGAGCAGACGTTTCATCCCGGCGTCACAGACAAAGCCAAAGCCGCTATCGTCGAGGTCAAAGAAGGCGCTGAAGCCGGCGGCATAGACATACGACTCGGTCTGCCGTCGCAAACCTACAAAGCCAGCGGGCGCATGGTTGACGCGGCGACCGGCAAGCCTTTCAGCACCGCCGCCGTCAACTATGGCGCGACCCTCAGCGAAATCAAGACCGTATCGCCGCGCACCCTCGGCACGACGCCGAACGCCAGAGGCGAGTTCCAATTCGACGGCATCATTCCCGGCAAGTACCACGCCTTTGCGTCGCTCGACGAAGACAGCGAATTCTACAGCGACGCCGCGCCCTTCGAGGTCACGAACGCCGACGTAACCGGCATTACAATTAAGTTACATCGCGGCCAGACGGTCAGCGGCACCGTCGTCGTCGAAGGCGGCGCAGATGCGGAGACGCAGGCGCGACTCGCGCAGTTGCGCCTACAGGCCGTCAATCGTAGCGAAGACATCTCTGCGCCGCGCCAGATGACCGCCCGGGTTGCCCCCGATGGCTCGTTCCGACTGACCGGCGTGCAGCCAGGCCGCTTGAGCTTTTACATCAATCAGTTCTTCGAGCCGACGAAGTTCGCCGTCTTAAGGACTGAGCGCGGCGGCATGGCGCAGAAAGAGGGCGTGCAGATCGGCGCGGGTGAAACCGTCACGGACGTGCGCGTCGTGCTGGCGAACACCGATGGCACGCTGCGCGGCGAGATTAAACCAACCGGCGATGGCTCGCTTGATGACTATGATCTCGAAGTGAAGGCAACGCGGATTGGCGGCGAGCCGGCGTTCAGCAAAGAGACGGACGAAATAGACGCCAGCGGACGGTTCACCATTGAAGAGTTGATTCCCGGCGACTACGAAGTGACGGTGCAGGCGATGGGCCTTGAGGCGCGGGACAGCAAGGCAGTGACTGCCACGCAGCGAGTCACGGTGATGAAGGATGCGGAAACTACCGTCACCTTGACTATCGAATTACCGGCCAGGAAGCCTAAGGATAAGTGATAACTCGCCGCTTACAAGATCATGGCAATGGCGCGCGACCTGACCAGATGAGGAACCATATGAAGCGCAACCTGAACAAGCTTTTCTTCATTGTGCTATTTCTTACATTAGCCATCGGCGCGAGCGCGCAACCGGCCAGCCCGACGACGCAGGACAAGCCTGCCGCGCCACCTCCTGCGCAACCGGCACAAGCGCCTGCGGCCACACCATCCAGTTCGCAAGCAGAGGCGCAGACCACATCGCGCGCGCCGCGTTCGCGCACGATCACGGGCCGCGTCGTCGATCAGAACAACGCGCCGCTCGAAGACGCAACGATTATGTCGCTGCCCGCAGGGCTCGCGAATGCGCAGCAAACGGCTATGACGGCGGCAAAGATTCGCCCGACGAGCAGTGACGAACAGGGCCGCTTCAGTATCGATAACGTCGCGCCCGGCGCTTATATCATCTATGCAGACCTGCCCGGTTATATCGTCGCGCCCGACGACAACGAGGCGCGCGAGCAAAAGTATTATCGGCCCGGCGACATCGCCAGCATTCACATGATCAAAGGCGGCGTCATCACCGGCACGGTCACGACTATGACCGGCGAGCCGATCATCGGCATCAAGATCAATGCGATTCGCCTGCGCGATTTGAAAGGTCGCGCCATGTTTCAAAATGCTTTCGACTTGCAGCGCGAGTTCCGCACGGATGATCGCGGCGTCTATCGCCTCTATGGCTTGCTGCCGGGCACCTACCTGATTTCGGTGGGCGGCAGAAGTATCGTGCCCATGCTGACCGGCGCGTATGACAGCGACGCACCGACTTACTATCCGTCAGCAACGCGCGACACGGCGGCGGAAGTCACCGTCCACAGCGGCGAAGAGATGGGCGCAATTGACATACGCTACCGCGACTACACAGGCCATGCGCTGAGCGGCACAGTGAGCGGCGCGACCACAGGTGGGGCAATGAATGTCGGCATCGTCGTCTTGAGCGATGCCGCGACACAGGCGTTCTTAGGTCTGGCAATCACGCCGATGGCGCAGAGGGCGCAGGGCTTCCAGTTCGATGGCATCCCGGATGGCGAATATATCGTCGCGGCCACGGCAAGCGATTCATCGGCAGGCTCGCCGCCGCGCCGCATCACCGTCAAGGGCGCGGATGCATCGGGCATCGAACTGACGATTGCGCCCTATGGCTCGATTGCCGGACGCGTCGTCCTGGAACCGGCTCCGACAGCCGAACGCAAGGCCGATTGCCAGCCGCGCCGCGCTTCATCCATTGAAGAAACTATTCTGCTGGCGCGCGCTGACAATCAGGTCAGCGATCAGGCAGGCGACAAGAGCCAACCGCCAGCCCGGCAAGCAAAGCCTTTCAGCCTCTTTCCCTTCCCCGCCGACAGCACGCCGAACAACAAAGGCGAATTCAAGATCAGCCGCCTCGATGCCGGACGCCAGCGCCTCGTCATACGGTTTCCGAGCGAAGACTGGTACACGCGTTCACTGAAACTGCCGCCGCAGCCGCCGGCCACCGAAGCCCGCGACGCGGCGCGCAATGGCGTTACGGTAAAATCAGGTGAGCAGGTTCAGGGGCTGACCATCACGCTCGTGGAAGGCGCGGCGGGCTTGCGCGGTCGTGTAGTAACGGCTACAGAAGGCCTGCGACTGCCTGATCGCCTGCGTATACATCTCGTGCCGGCAGAAAAAGAAGCGGCGGACGATGTGCTGCGCTACTATGAAGCGGAAGTGAAAGGCGACAACTTTGAGTTGAAGAACCTGTCGCCGGGTCGCTACTTCGTGATTGCGCGCCGCACCGCCGATGATCGTGCAAGCGAAGACAGCCCGCTTCCTATCGCCTGGGATAACGCCGCGCGCCAGCGCCTGCATCAGCGCGCCGAGGCGGCAAACACGGTGCTCGAATTGCGGCCCTGCCAGCGTATTGTTGATTACGCATTCAAGTATGCGCCGGCGGCGAAGAAAAACGCCGAAGGCAGCACGCAGTAAACCGCGTGTTGCTTGCTCTATCTATGGGGCGCAGCTAAACTCATTCCTTGTAGGCCCGATTTTATCTTTTGAAGGAGTGCGCATCGAATGAAGTTCAACAAGATCATCCTCTCTCTGGTCGTGCTATGTGTGGCCATTCCGGCTTGCGCGCAGATGGGCGGCAGCCGGCAGACCTCGGAAGCCACCATCAAAGGCAAGAAGATTTCAGTCAACTATGGCAGCCCAAGCGCCAAAGGCCGTGACCTGCTTGGCTGGGCCAAGGTCGGCACCGTCTGGCGGCTTGGCATGAATCAACCGACGACGCTTGAAACAACCGGCACGTTGACGGTTGCCGGCAAAACACTGGAAGCAGGCAAGTATTCGCTCTGGGCCAAAAAGACCGGAGAGAATAGCTGGACACTGGCATTCCATCCCACGGTTCCGGGTTGGGGCGATCCGCCGCTGAAAGAAGGTTACATCGCCGAACTGCCGCTGAAAACGGAGAAAGCCGGCGACGCCGCCGAGCAACTGAACATCAGCGTCGTCGACATGAACGGCAAGGCAGGCATCAAGATTCACTGGGGCACTGCCCTATTGGTCGGGGCGTTCGATGTAAACTAATCGCGCAACGCGCTGTTGCATATCCAAACACACGAAGAAGGCTGCTCGACCGGGCAGCCTTCTTGGTTTTGCAATCGCTCGACTTCCGCAATTGCACACGACTGCCTTCGCCGCGCCTGCAACAAGCTGCCGACAGCGCTGCTAAATTGCTCATATACGGCAAGCGCTACACGATATGGAATAATCACGCACGCGCCGCGCACCATATGCGGTGTCCTGAGCTTGAGGATTCAACCCCAAATCGCTAACCCATCGGGCATTGCCTTCTGCACGCGGCGGCAAGGCGGCGGCTGGCATCCGAGTTGCCCGCAAACAGGTGCGAACCAATAAGCATTTTGAAATGGAGGACAGCTATGCTGAAGCGATTCACGATCATGGCCATTCTGTTGGCGATCTTCTCGCTTGCCATCGCGCCGGAAACATTTGCCTGCCATCGACACCGCAGAGCAGTGGCGTACCGGTCAGCCTA
>JBBWZK010000067.1:0-14043 GCA_039648975.1 Blastocatellia bacterium | reverse complement strand
AACGTCGACGAGAACCCGCAAACCGCAGCGCGCTTCGGCGTGCGCAGCATACCGACGCTGCTCATCTTGAAGAACGGGCGCGAAGCCGACCGTCTCGTCGGCGCACTGCCCAAGCAGGAGATTCTACACCGGCTCCAAGCATTCATTTGAGGGGAAAATGGCCGCGAAAAACCAAGACCTGCACGGCAACGTTCCTGACAACTCCGCGACCGCTCTGTTGCTGATTGACCTGATCAATGATTTCGAGTTTGTAGAAGCCGAAGCCCTCTTCGAGCATGCGCTGCCGATGGCCCAGCGAATTGCGGCGCTGAAACGGCGAGCCAAGCAGGCTGGCATTCCCGTCATCTACGTCAACGACAACTTCGGCAAATGGCAATCTGATTTGCGCAAGCTGATTCGCCATTGTCTCGATGACGGTGTGCGCGGCGAGCCTATTGTCAAGCTTTTGCAGCCGGATGAAGACGATTACTTCGTTTTGAAACCGAAGCACTCCGGCTTCTTTTCGACAACCCTCGACACGCTGCTCGCCTATTTGAAAGCGCGGACGTTGATCATAGCGGGCGTTGCCGGCAACGCCTGCGTTCTGTTTACGGCGAGCGACGCGTTCATGCGCGATTATCATCTCATCATTCCTGCCGACTGTGTCGCTTCAAATGACACGGAAGAAAACCGCGCCGCACTCGAACAGATGCGCAAAGTGCTCAAAGCCGACATCACGCCGTCAACGGAATTGAACCTTAAGGCGTTGACCGCTAAAGCCTCGCAATCAGGCTGAAGGATTAGCTTGGTATGCAAATGAACGAACGGAGAAGGTGAACCTTGAAGAGCAGGCTGCGCGCGAGAATGATGGCGACATTGATTGCCCTGTTGATTTTTGCCGCCACGCCGCTGGCAAGGGTTCAGCAATCGCCAGCCGCCGCCGCTGGCGAAGGGCCGCCGCACGAAGAAGGCACGTTTCGCCAGCCCGACCTGGTTGAGTTGAAGAAACTCGATCCGACGATCAAACTCGACATCCGTTACGCCACTGCGAATAACTTTCTCGGTCGCCCGGTCTACAGCGCGGCGCGCGCCTTCTTGCAACGGCCTGCGGCTGAAGCCTTGCGGCGCGCGCATCGGGCGCTGCGTAAGCAAGGTTACGGACTGTTGATTCACGACGGCTACCGCCCGTGGTCGGTCACCAAGATATTCTGGGATGCGACGCCGGAAGATAAAAAGATATTCGTCGCCGATCCGGCTAAAGGATCGCGCCACAATCGCGGCTGTGCGGTCGATCTGTCGATGTTTGACTTGAAGACCGGCAAGACGGTTGAGATGCCTTCTGCGTATGATGAGATGAGCGAACGCGCGCACATCAACTATCAAGGCGGCACGAGTGAAGCGCGGCGCTTGCGCGATCTGTTGCGCGCGGCGATGGAACGGGAAGGCTTCGCCGTCTACGAGCCGGAGTGGTGGCATTACGATTACCAGGACTGGCAGTCGTACAGGATTCTCAACATCAGCTTCTCGGAGATCGGCCAAGTGCCGCGCCAGACGCCGAAACACAAACGGTTATAGATGCCGCTTTGCCATGGGTTGATTACCGCTGCTCTCACGACAGCAGCCTTTCAGGCTGATCAAAAACAGCTTGCCGCCGTCGTCTTGCAGAGATTCGTAGATCATGCCTACGCTTATTTTGCCAGGCCCGGTTGCGCCGTAGCGAATGTGCAGGAATAAAACGGCGGTGCGAGGGTATTCAACCTGTGAGGCCGGGAGTTTGCCCGACGCCTGTAGTGTTTGTGGCTGATCATTTTGCAAAGGTGCGCATGAAAATCAAATTCGCCTTTATAGTCGCTGCCGTGCTGATTATGGCAGCGATTCTGAACCGTCGCGCGGGCCGCTTCGATCATTTAGATGCGCTCGCCGACACTCAACCGGCAAGCGCTGAACGCCGAATGGTGCTCGTCGAGTTGTTCACTTCTGAAGGCTGTTCGAGTTGTCCGCCCGCCGATGAACTGTTGATGCAGTTGGATCAGGCGCAACCGATTGCCGATGCGGAAATCATCGCCTTGAGCGAGCACGTCGATTACTGGAATCATCTGGGCTGGACCGACCCGTTCTCGTCGGCGCAGTTTTCCGAGCGCCAGAACCAGTACGCGAGCCGTTTTCGCCGCGATGACATCTACACGCCGCAGATGGTCATAGATGGAAGCGCGGAGTTCGTCGGCAGCAACGCCGGTCGCGCTCGTGAAGCCATCGAAGCGGCGGGGCGCGCTCCGAAAGCGCGCATCACGCTCGCCGTCGCGCCGGCAGCCAAAGCGGCGAGCCACGATGTGCCGCTGGCTGTGCGCATCGACAATGTGCCGGAAATTACAAAAGGCGACCGGGCCGAAGTGGTGCTGGCGATCAGCGAGAGCGGTTTGCACTCTTCGGTGGCGCGCGGCGAGAACTCCGGGAGGCGCTTGAGCCATACGGCGGTCGCGCGAAAGCTTGCGACGGTCGGTTCGCTTGATGCCGAGGCGAATGAATTGACTTTGACGACTACCGCGCACCTTGACGGCAAGTGGCAGCGCAATCACTTGAAAGCCATCGTCTTCATTCAGGAACGACGCAGCCGCCATGTGCTTGGCGTTGCGGCGATTCCGCTGGCGAAAGAGTAGCGTAAACTACCGGCGTTGCGCCGGCAATCCGCCGCCACCATGCAGGCGTAGAGTTCGGTATACTTGTATGTGTAGAGATGAATGCCGAAGTAGGGAAGCTGTATGTTGATTAAAAGATCAGAAGAGATTAAAGCGAGCGAAATCACAGACAAGGGTGTTTACACGTCGCGCCGCCTCTTTTTGCGCGGTGCGGCGCTTGCGGCGACGACGCTCGGCACAGGATGGCTCTATCGCCACTTTGCGACGCCCAGCCAGGAAAGCGCGGCGGGCGAAAAGATCGCCGACGTGCAGACCGCTTCGGGCGCGACGGTGCCGGCGATCAACGACGCCAAAACTGCTTACGAAGACATCACGCACTATAACAACTACTACGAGTTCTCGACCGACAAGCAGGCGGTCGCGCCGCGCGCCAAGAATTTCATCACGCGCCCGTGGACGGTTGAAGTCGGCGGCCTGGTGCATAAGCCGAAGACCTTCGATATAGACGAGCTGATCAAGCTCGCGCCGCTCGAAGAGCGCGTCTATCGCCACCGCTGCGTCGAAGCGTGGTCAATGGTCATCCCGTGGGTCGGCTTTCCGCTCGCCAGCTTGTTGAATGAAGTGCAGCCGATGTCGCAGGCAAAATACGTCGCCTTTCAAACGCTCGCCGATCCGAATCAAATGCCGAATGTCCGCAGCGGCAACGTGTTGGATTGGCCTTATGTCGAAGGCTTGCGTTTAGACGAAGCGCTGCACCCGCTGACATTGCTGGCGACGGGACTTTACGGCGAGACGCTGCCGCCGCAAAACGGTGCGCCGCTCAGACTGGTCGTGCCGTGGAAGTACGGTTTCAAGGGAGCCAAGTCCATCGTCAAGATTCGCTTGCTTGACAACGAGCCGCCGACGACCTGGAACCTCGCCAACCCGCGCGAGTATGGCTTTTATTCAAACGTCAATCCGAGCGTCGATCATCCGCGCTGGAGCCAGAAAACCGAGCAGCGCATCGGCGAATTCGGACGCCGCGACACGCTGATGTTCAACGGCTACAGCGAGCAGGTCGCCGGGCTTTATTCAGGGTTGGATTTGCGGAAGTATTTTTGAGCTTTGTAATGAAAGACACACGCTTTATCCGATTCGTCATTTTCGTCAACGCAAGCGTGCCGCTACTGCTATTGCTGCACGATACCTATTATCATCGGCTCGGCGCGAATCCTTCGGAGTTTGCCATCCGCACGACGGGCACGCTGGCTTTGTTGTTCTTGATTATCTCGCTGGCGGTGACGCCGCTGCGCAAAGTGCTCGGCCAGCCATGGATGATAAAGTTCCGGCGCATGCTGGGACTCTTCGGGTTCTTCTACGCCGGGCTGCACCTGTTGATTTACACGCTGCTCGACCGCTCGGCGAGCCTGCGCGCAGTGATTGAAGATGTCACCAAGCGGCCTTTCATCACCGTCGGCATGGCTAGCTTCCTGTTGCTCGTGCCGCTAGCGATTACTTCAACGCAGAAGATGATCAAGCGATTGGGCGGCAAGCGCTGGAACCGTCTGCACCGCCTGGTCTATGTCGCCGCAGCCGGCGGCGCGCTGCATTACTACATGCTGGTGAAAGCCGACACGCGCGAGCCGCTGCTATTCGCCGCCGCGCTCGCGGTCTTTTTGCTCTACCGCGTCGCCAACAAATACCTGCCCAAATATACCGAGCGCAAACCCGCACGTACGCAGCCGCGCCGCGCGTAAAATGTTTAGCCAGCGCAGCCACCGAGAATCAAAATAAATCGATAAGCTCTGTGTCTCTGCGCCTGCGGTGGCTAATCTTACTTCGTCCCTTCCAACTCGTTGAGCAGCCGCTCGCGGAAATAATTCGCCGGGATGGTGCCCTGCTTGATGTAGAGCAGGTGAAAAATCTTTGGCGAGAACTTGTCGCCTAACATCTTCGCCCCTTCTTCGCGTAGCGCGTAGATTTGATCTTTGCCCAGTCTATAAGTGATCGCCTGCGTCGGCCATTTTGAATAGCGGAAGATGGCCCCTTCGGCTGCTCTGCAACTGGCGCCCTTGGCCTCTTTGCTCTGCATCGCCTGCTCATCACATACGCCTGGCAGGAAATTCACTACTTCCGAAAACAGCTTCACCGCATCGTCATAAGTCATGCGGCCCGTGTGAATGCCGGTATCCACGCGCACGCGCAGGTCGCGGTAGAGCTTGCCCTGCAATTGATACAAGCGCTCCTCCGGCGTGTAAAAGCCGTTAGGCGCGCCCGGCTGCGGTTCAGCCATCAGGGCTTCGGCGTACAATCCCCAGCCTTCGCTCGGCATCGAGTCTTCCCACATTGAAGACGAATCTTCGACCGCGCCCGGTGTAAGCCATCTTACAGGTGAAATCTGCTCGCGGTACTGGGTCAGCACTTTGTAATACCAGTCGTGGCCGGGGAAGCCTTCGTGCGCCGCCAGGTCGGCAAGCGAGGCACGGTTGTTGTCTTTCAACGCCGCTTGATCATTGTGCGTCGGCGTGACGTAGAAGCGCCCGACGCCGCTGTTCTTGAACGGCGGCGCAGGGTAGTAAGCCGCGCCGTCAATCGACGCTTGCAGTGGCGGCGGCGTCTCGACGACTTCGAGCTTGTAATCCGCCGGCACGTCGAAGATGCCGGTCTTGCGCGCGTAATCGACGAGCCGGAAAGCGGTCTTGCTATACCAATCGACCATCTCAGCATCCGACTTCGGATAATCCTGCGAGAGTTGATCGAAGACAAAGCGCACGGCGGCGGGGCCCTCGGCAGGCAAACTCCAGTCAGGGTGTTGCTTGCCGATCTCGCGCGCCAGATCGATCATCTGCTGCTGCGTCTGCTGCACGATGGGCATGGCTTCGTCGTAAAGCTGCGCCGCGGTCTTATCGATTTTGAAGTTATTCTTGAGCGCCCAGTTGTACTCTTCTTCGCCCATCGCAAAATGATCGGCGGCAAACGGCGCTTTGACTTTGCCTGCCGCCGCGTCGTCGAAGAAGGTCGCGGCAACGAAGTCGCGCATCTTCAAATAGGCTTCCGAAGCCAGTTTCGCGGCATCGCGCAATTGTGCGAACGCCTGATCGCGTTGCGGCCCGCTGATGCGTTCTTCGGCTATCTTCGGCAATGTCTCGCTGAAATACTTGGCGTTGGCTTCCGACGTATTGATGCCGTCGCGCCTGAGCATACGATGGTCTGGCGTGTTGTTGGTTTTCACGCCGGCAAGCAATTGCTCCTGTGCAGTGGCCAAAAACTTGGGGATGGCCGATATGCGCTTGACGACCAGCGCCCATTCGCCAGCCGTGCCATAAGTCTTATCGCCGGTTTGCGTCATCCCTTGCAGTTGCCAATCGAGGGCGCGGAACGGTTCGCCAACGAACGTATCGAGCGCCCTTTCCTGATAACGCCGCACCTGATGTTGACGGAGTTGAAAGCGAATCTGCGCCAGCGCCACGTCGCGGTCGATGCGCGCGTTTGCCGAAAGCGCATTGGCGTCCGTCCCTTCGAAGGCTTTCTGGGCATCCGCGAGCCAGCGGTCTTCCTGATCGAGCGCGGCGGCGGAATAATCGCGTAGCGCGCCGTCTACATCGTTGAGTGATGGATCGAGCCCCGCGCCGCCCAGGTAGGTGTTGACCGTCGGGTTGCGCCGCAGGAACTCGACTACGTAAGCGTTGAGCGTTTTCTTGAACGCCTCATCGCCGCTCGTGTTAGCGGTTCGATTCGCGTTGTCGGGAGTGCAAGCTGTCATAGCGATTAAAGAGAGCACAAGAAGTTTTCGCATAGTTCCTTCGATGTAGCGCAAGCTGTCAGCTTGCGCCGGTAATGGCTCAAGTGCGCAAGGGGCGCAAGCTAACAGCTTGCGCTACCTCATCGCGTCAGATGCCGGTACTTGATACGATGCGGCTGATCGGCTGCCGCGCCGAGCCGCGCCCGGCGGTCGGCTTCGTACTCAGAGTAGTTGCCGTCAAAGAAGACGACGCGGCTGTCGCCTTCAAAGGCGAGAATGTGTGTGGCGATGCGATCCAGAAACCAGCGGTCATGGCTGATGACCACGGCACAGCCGGCGAAGTTCTCTAACGCTTCTTCGAGAGCCCGCATGGTGTTCACATCCAGGTCGTTCGTCGGTTCGTCCAACAGTAAAACGTTCGCGCCGGATTTCAACATCTTCGCCAGATGCACGCGATTGCGCTCGCCACCCGATAGCCCGCCGACGCGCTTCTGCTGATCGGTGCCGGAGAAGTTGAACCGCGCCACGTAAGCGCGCGAGTTCACCTGCCGCTTGCCCAACTCGATCATGTCCTGGCCGCCAGAGATTTCTTCCCAGATGGTCTTGTTCGCAGAGAGCGTATCGCGGCTCTGATCGACGTAGCCGAGCCTGGCGGTTTCGCCTATGCGGATCGTGCCGCTGTCGGGCTGCTCCTGTTCAGTGATCATGCGGAAGAGCGTCGTCTTGCCCGCGCCGTTCGGGCCGATGACGCCGACGATGCCGCCCGGCGGCAAGGCGAACGTCATGTTTTCGACAAGAATGTTGTCGCCGTAAGCCTTCGTCACCTGATTGGCTTCGATGACAATGTCGCCCAGTCGCGGGCCCGGCGGGATGTAAATCTCAAGCTCGCGGCCACGCGACTCGCTTTCCTGTGTAAGTAAAGTTTCATATGCATTGATGCGCGCCTTCGACTTGGCGTGGCGCGCGCGCGGCGCCATGCGTATCCATTCAAGCTCGCGCTCCAGGGTCTTCTGCCGCTGGCTCTCGGCCTTCTCTTCGCGGCGCAAACGCTCCTGCTTTTGCTCGAGCCACGAGGTGTAGTTGCCTTCCCAGGGAATGCCGCGTCCCTGATCGAGTTCGAGAATCCAGCCGGCGACATTATCAAGAAAATAGCGGTCGTGGGTGACGGCGATGACCGTGCCGGGATACTTCTGCAAGTGCTGTTCGAGCCAGCCGACCGATTCGGCGTCGAGGTGATTGGTCGGTTCGTCGAGCAATAGAATGTCCGGCTGCTTGAGCAATAAACGACACAAAGCGACGCGGCGGCGCTCGCCGCCCGATAGCTGCTGCACAACGGTTTCGCCCGGCGGACAGCGCAGCGCGTCCATCGCCATCTCCAGCCGCGCGTCCAGGTCCCACGCGCCCGCGGCGTCGAGTTTCTCCTGCACTTCGCCCTGCCGCTCGAGCAGCGCGTTCATCTCCGTATCCTCCATCGGCTCGGCGAAGCGCGCGTTGATGTCATCGAACTGCTTGAGCAGATCGACGGTTTCCTGCACGCCCTCTTCGACAATCTCGCGCACGGTCTTGCTGTTGTCGAGTTGCGGCTCCTGTTCGAGATAGCCGATGGAGTAACCGGGCGAGATCACGGTTTCGCCGACGTACTCTTTATCAACGCCGGCGATGATGCGCAGCACAGTGCTCTTGCCTGCGCCATTCAAACCGAGCACGCCGATCTTCGCGCCATAAAAATACGAGAGATAGATGTCTTTGATGACCGGCTTCTTATCGTAGAACTTGCCGACGCCGACCATCGAATAGATCACCTGATTTTTTGGTGGAGTTTGTGACATGGATTCCTGTTGTATCCTTCGATCAAGACTGTCCAGATAACTATCGCCTTCAGCGATGATTTCCGGCATGAACGCCAATGATCTACTTTAATCCAGCGGCCTTGAATTAAGCAACGCGCCGTGACTTCACGCTCACGGCCTCACCATGTTTCTCAAGGGAAGACGCAGGGAGGTGGTGCGGCGAGTTTGCGGTTACGGCAACCGGCGTAGAGAGCAGGCAGGTTATGAGCGGTGATCCCATTCTTTGCGCAATTCGTTCACATACTCCTGCGCGTCAATGCCTTCCCAGAGATCGGCTCCAAGACCTTCAAGCTCAAGAATACTTCGCTTGGAAGTGGGCTTTTTTTCTGCTGCGGTGGCAATCTCGTGAGCGATCATCTCAACAAGTCGCAAGCGCTCGACGAGCGGCAGCGGCTTGATGTGCTGTTCGTAAATCTCTTTTGCGCTGGGTGTAGCCATAGCGGTTTACCTCGTGGCTATTTTAGCAGAGTTTTATCATTGGGTGGCAAAACTGTGTCAGGCCTGGCCGGTGCTGCCGAAGCCGCCGTCGCCGCGCGCCGTCGCGTCCAGTTCATCAACCAGCACCGTCTTAGCTTCGATTACTTTTTGCAGGACGAGTTGCGCGATGCGGTCGCCGCGACGGATGATGAACGGCTCGCGCCGGTCGGTGTTGAGCAGGATGACCGTGATCTCGCCGCGATAGCCTGCATCAATCAATCCCGGCGAGTTGACGCAAGCGATGCCGTGACGCGCCGCCAGGCCGCTGCGCACCATGACGAAACCCGCATAGCCGCGCGGAATCGCTACTGCCACGCCTGTAGGAATCCGCGCTCGCTCGCCCGGCTCTAACGTGTAATCAATGCGGCTCGGCAGATCAAGCCCGGCATCGCCGTCGTGCTGGTAACGCGGCGCAGGCAAGCTGTCCTCAAGCAGTTTGATCTTCAACTCAAGCATTCCTATTTCTCCAACTTTGATCTGAGCGGCGGTGGTTAATTTAACCTGTTAGTTTACCGTAAGTCCATTGACTCTACTCATCAATCCATCTACTTTGCGTATCACAGGGATTGGCTTATTAATCCGGGCTTGAGTATTCAAGGCAATGAAATATGGCTCCAGAGCATGAGGTGAAAGCGTGAAACTGAATCTCTTAGATTGGCTGGTGATCGCTGCTTACTTTCTGTTCAATCTCGGCATAGGCCTCTACTATGCGCGGCGCGCGCGCGGCAACACGACGGAATTTTTTCTGTCGGGACGCGATGTGCCCTGGTGGCTGGCGGGCACTTCTATGGTGGCGACGACCTTCGCTGCCGACACGCCGCTGGTCGTCACCGGGTTGGTTGCCGAGAATGGTATCGCCGGCAACTGGCTGTGGTGGAACTTCGTCATGAGCGGCATGCTGACAGTCTTTCTCTATGCGCGGCTCTGGCGGCGCGCGGGCGTGATGACCGATGTCGAGTTCGCCGAATTGCGCTACTCCGGCAAGCCGGCAACCTTTCTGCGCGGCTTTCGTGCCCTCTATCTCGGCCTGCCGATCAACTGCATCATCATGGGCTGGGTCAACCTGGCGATGGTCAAGATTCTTCAGGTGTCGCTGGGCGTAGATAAGCGCACGGCGATCTATATTGTCATCGGCATGCTGTTGTTCACCGCTTTTTATACGACGATTTCAGGGTTATGGGGCGTGCTGGTGACCGATCTGTTTCAGTTCGTGCTCAAGATGGGCATGGTCATCGTCCTGGCGATACTTTCGGTGCGCGCCGTCGGCGGCATTGATGCGCTCAAGGCGAAGATCGCCGCAATGGATGCGGCAAGCCTGCATGAAGGCTCGCGGCTCGCCTTCTTTCCCGACCTGCATTCGGCCTGGATGCCTGTCCTGACGTTCTTCGTTTATCTGGCGGTCAACTGGTGGGCGAGCTGGTATCCGGGAGCCGAACCGGGCGGCGGCGGTTACGTCGCGCAACGCATCTTTTCTGCGAAGGATGAACGGCACGGCATGCTGGCGACGCTGTGGTTCAACATCGCGCATTATGCGCTCAGGCCCTGGCCGTGGATATTGACGGCCTTGGCCTCGCTGGTCTTGTACCCTGAACTGGTGGACAAGGAATCCGGTTACATTCGCACGCTGATGGATCCGAATGTTTTCCCGACCTACTTGCGCGGCTTCATGCTGGCGGCCTTTGCGGCGGCCTATATGTCGACCATCGGCACGCAATTGAACTGGGGCGCGTCTTACGTGATCAATGATTTTTACCGCCGCTTCTGGGTGCGCGGCAAAGGCGAGCGGCATTACGTGATCATCTCGCAAGTCGTCACCGTTTTATTGATGGTGGTTTCCCTGCTTGTCACGCTGCAACTGGAATCCATCGGCCAGGCCTGGAAGCTCCTGCTGGTCATCGGCGCAGGCACAGGCCCTGTGTTGTTGCTGCGCTGGTTCTGGTGGCGAATGAATGGCTGGTCAGAAATCGCTGCGATGGTGACGGCGACGGTCGTCTCGCTTTTTTTGCAGTTTGGAGCTTCTGCGCTAGATAAGATTCACGCAAAATATCCTTCGGCAATGATTATCTCGCTGGTCCAGCGGTTTATTCCCAAGTGGGCCAGCGATGATCCGCTGCAATTCGCTTATCTTATGCTGACGACGGTTGGCGTCACCACCGCCGTCTGGTTGCTGGTTACCCTACTGACGCGGCCTGAGCCGCAGGAGACGCTGGTCGACTTCTATCGCCAGGTGCGGCCAGAAGGGCCTGGCTGGCGACACATCGCGCGCGCCGCCGGGGCGCTGGAGAGCCATGAAATGGGCGGGCTGACCGTGCAGTTTGCCAACTGGATACTGGGCTGTGTGTTGATTTACGCTTCGCTGTTTGGCATCGGCGCAATCATCTTTAAGGACTGGTTGAGCGGTTCCCTTTACCTGTTGGCCGCGATGATCGCCGCCGTGCTCATCTCGCGCAACCTGTCGCGCGTCGATTGGAAGCCGCTTCCGGCAACCATTCCTGACAGCCTGTCGCCGGGATTCGGCGTCGAGGGTAGCGAGTCAGTCGCGGAAGGCGAGTTGGTCGCGCGCTCTCAGGATTGAGGATCAAAATTCGGCGAGGCGCAATTCGTGAAGCGACAGGATGGAGATGGTCGTCGGAATGCCATTTTCAACGCTGACTTTGAGTAAAGCCTGAAAGTAGCGGGGCGTGCTGCCTGTCTGTTGCAGACGCTGATTCAACTGATCGAGGTAATCTTTATTGGTGACATACTCGGCGGCAGCTTCGGTGCCCTGGCTGTAGACGCCTGCCAGCATCATCACGTCATTGCCTTCCGAGATGTTCGGCTTCACGGTGATCAATGCGTAATCGATGGTCAGGTTGCCTGTGCGCCGGTCAAATTGCGGAATGTATTCATGCTCTTCGGCGGGCTGGGGATTGCGGTTCTCGATGGTGCCTTTGCTGGTGAAGACGAAGTCTTCGTTGCGCGTCACCTTGCTCGACCAGGCGTTCACCCATACGCCGCCCAGCATGATCACATTATGCTTTTTGAGATCTTCGGCGCTTAACGTGCGGCTCTGTTTGAGCTGAATGCCGCGACTGCCTTTGCGGAAAAAATCGGTCAGGTAATGCAGACCGATGGCCTCGCCCATTCCTGTATAGACATTGGTGCTGAGAACCAGGCGCGACCGTTGATTGCGCTCGATGACGATTTTGCTCTTGACCGGTTGATCACTATCATTCGTCGGCCCGCTGGATTCTTTGATGGAGACTTCCGGGTTGGTGACGAACTTGTCCTTCAACGCTTCAACGGTTTCATCGGCCAGCGGAATGGAGCCTCTGACGAGCGATTCCGGGTCGCTGGCGTTGATGAAACGCAGGATGGGTGGATTGCTGAGAATCACCAGCGGCGGATTCTTGTCTGCCAGGAACGATGTCCAGACGCTGCCATAGGCAGCCGGGTCCTTGACCGCTTCGGCGCGCGTGACCTCCTGGCGCAGTTGCCGATTCGCCAATGCCAAGACAAACACAGCGACGACAAGGCCCAGCCCGAGCAGGCTCGCCGCCAGTTTGCCCGCCGACCAGCGCCGTCGCGCGGGCAGCGCGTCGGGCTCGGTTTGCGGCGGCAGCGTCGCTTCAGCAATCTCGCTCGCCGGCTCAGGCAATTGCCGTGTAAAAACCGGCTGATAACTGCCAGCAGGGATTTCTAAGCGAACCGGGTCACCCGCGCCCTCATTGGCATAATAGGCCTCAAGCTTCTTGCGTATCTCATGCGCGAAGACCCGCACAATCGGATCATTTGAAGGGTTATAGCTATTGTCGCGGCCAAAGACATCGTACCCCAGTATATGCTCGTTCAACTCCTGTGCGCGTCCCTCAAGATAATAATCACAGATCAGGCGGACGAACTTCTGCTTCTTATGCGCGTTGACGAAGTACTTGCTCCACAGAAGATTTTCAAGCGCCTGGCGCACCTCATCCGGCTCGATGCTGGCTGAAGTAGGCGCTGCCGTCTGGGCTTTCATCTCACGACTCCTGAGTTCAGAGGTATCCCGTGCCTTCGCCCTGGCCATGGAAGAGGCGCTGAAGCAAGGCATGAAAGCAATCGCCACGAAGCGCCGTTGCTTTCGCGCCAGCTCGCGATTCCACCCCAGGCATACACGATAACACCCGCGTAACCTTTGCGCTAACCTTTATACATTGAAGTCAATAGGCGGTTAAAGCGTTAATTTAACCTGTTAATTTACTGTAAGGCTCTTGCTTCTATCTCTAATTGAGCGTAGTTTTCGTCTGACCGAATACTTTCTCATTTTTACTTAGATCTGCAAATTTATCAGGGCCATATTCTACGCCCAGAAGTAATCGCTGACAATAGGTAGAGATGACTGGTCGATGTGTCTTGTCGTGTGCCTTGATCTAGTGTTTGTCTTCAATCGCTGATAAAAGCGAAACCTGAACTTGAGCATCACAGAAAAACTGACTGAGTAAAGAGAGGCTACTTATGCGAAGTAAACGAAATCCGCTCGCTTTGAAGAGGGTCGTCTTCGGCTTGCTGATGCTCTTAGTGAGCATCGGCCTGGTGGCCGACGTACAGGCCCAGTCATCCACGGTTGGTAATATCAGCGGCACAGTACGCGACCCGCAGGGCGCTGCCGTCCCGAAGACCGAAGTGGTCATTGTGGACGACAAGACGCAGACGTCGCGCACTGTCACCGCTGATGACAACGGCTTCTATTCCATCCCCAGCTTGCCGGTTGGCCGTTACACGGTGAGCACAGCTCCGCAGGGATTCAAAAAGACGCTCGCCACGGTCGAGCTGCACGTCAATGAGAATCTCACGGTCAACTTAAACCTTGAAATTGGCGGTGCCTCGGAGGTCCTCAATGTCACCGCTGATGTCGGTCAGGTCGAAACCCAGAGCGGCGAAGTCAGCAGTCTGGTCGCCGAAAAGCAAGTCACCGAACTGCCGTTGAACGGGCGCAATTACGCCGCGCTGGTGACGGTGGTGCCGGGCGTGTCGACGGCAGGCAGCTTCGCCGCGCGTGGCACGGGGCTGGATTCGAACGTCGATATGTCGGTCAACGGCAACGCCTCGAACGCCAACCTGTGGACCGTAGACGGCGTCAACAACATGGACGTCGGCTCGAATGCGACGTTGCTGGTCTTTCCGTCTATCGACGCCATTGCCGAGTTTCGCGTTGAGCGCAACAGCTTCAGCGCCGAGTTCGGCCAGGCGCAGGGTGCGGTCATCTATCTGATCACCAAAGGCGGCGGCTTTCAGTTTCACGGCACGCTCTTTGAATTCCTGCGCAACAACTCTTTGAATGCGACATCCAACTTCCTCAAACAGGCCGGCCAGCCGAAACAGCAGCTGCGCTATAACAACTTCGGCGGCAACTTCAGCGGGC
>JBBWZK010000056.1:0-12852 GCA_039648975.1 Blastocatellia bacterium | reverse complement strand
GAGTGCCGCGTTATAGTGTTTCCAGTTGCGGAGACGGTAAGAGCGCTTGGTTTTCTTTTTCTTCACAAATCAAGATTACCAGCACTACCGTCTCCCTGCTTTATGCAACAAAGCCGTCTTGAACTATAAACATTGCGTCCCTACGGGACTATCTTGGGTCGAGGCGCAATGTTCCAGCCATCGTTACATGCTGCGCGTGACGGCTGCTTTACTGCTCGGTTGATTCAGCGACATGCTTGATGAGTAACAACGCCGACTGCCGCTCGCCTGTGAACGAGACGCTGATGCCGCTATTCATCAGAGCATCACCCCGTGCGACGATTTCCGTTCCCGTGTCTACGTCGACGACGCGGTACATCGCCCAGGGTTTCAGCTTAGGCACCATAACCTTTTGCTCGAAAGCGCCATTGCGCTGCCAGCGATAAAGCAAAACGCCGGCATTCAATCGCCCACGACTGTAGAAGGTGACGCCCGCCACATCCGTCTGATCATCAGGCAACTGTAGGTCGTAGTTGCAGGAATACTTCAAACGGTTCAACTGCCGATAGTTGTCGATCTCTTTCAGAATGACGCTCTGCTGGCGCGCGCTGACTTGCGATAAATCAGTCGAGATTCCCCATGTCCCTGCCATCGCGCTACGGCAGTAGAGCCGCGTCAATTCGTCATCATCCGGGTTCAGTTGATCCAGATTATTAATGAAGCGGTAGGCCGCCCACGGGAAGACGAACTGCATCGCACCGAGCGCCGTGCTGATGTTCATTCGCGCATGTGCCAGCCCGGTCTGGGCGCTGTCCTTGAGCCAACTGGTCTGTGTCAGCAGTAAAGTGAACTCATTGATCATGCGCCCGCCAGACTGGCAATTTTCAATGAACAGGTCGGGGTTGGCCAGGCGCACGGCCTGCAACGTCTTTTCAAAACCGGCCACATTCTTCATGACTCCGGCAAAGGTTTGCTCGGCGAAAAACTGCTGATCGTACTTCCAGTAGTCCATCGAATACTTATTGCGCAGCTTCTGTATATGATTGGCGACATAGCTGGTGAAGCTGTCCTGCGACATATCCAGAAGGTAGCCATCGAAAAATATGGAGGCAACCGGCGGCTGTTCGATCTGTAGCGCCGACGAGGCATCGGAACTCGCCCTGTATTGGGGCGTTGACCACAGACCGGCTTTAATGCCGTTTGCCTTGAGCGCCGCGAAGTTTTCTGCCAGTTCGCCCGAAGGGAATTTCTCCGGGTCAGGTTTCCAGCGCCCGCCGTCATACCAGCCGGCGTCGATGATGAAGGCGTCGAACGAATATGGCGGCATGGTGGCAATCTGGCGCTTCAAGAAATCCGCGTTGATCTGCTTGCGAACCGCATACCAACCATTATAGGAGAGCGGAAATGATGGCGACGGGCCAGCGTAAAGCATCTGCCCCAGCGCCTGGCGCAGACGCATCCAGATGGCGCGACTGTCCGTGTCGTCGCCCGACGCCATCGGCGTCACTAGCAATGCAGGGCCTTCGATAGTCTCGCCACGGTTGAGCACGAGTTGCGTCTCGTCAGGCGGCAGACGCACAGAAAAGGCCAGCCCGTTGTCGAGGCCGTTGAGACTGGCATTCCAACCGCCACTCCATTGTAAACCGAAATAGATGCGGCTTGAGGGCCCGCCGACCACCCAGTAAGGCGCGACGCCGCCCGCCGCGTCATCCGAACTTTGCAGGCGACTGCCCAGGCGAATCTTGCCGTCAGTGCCCAGGGCCTGCTCCACACGGTCATACTCCAGAGACTTCCACCAGCGCGCCCATTGCGATTGCCCGCCAACATCCCAGTTGGCCGACCAGGCCGGAAACCAATCCACCGTTTGCGCCGCCTTGCCGCGATTCGTCAGCCGTATGCGCAGACGAAAGAGCTGTCCTTCACTGGGCAGATCAACGATCCAGGTGATGCGCATTTTGCGATTCAGGTCGCGCGTCGCCTCGGCAGTCTTAAATTGCTCGCCTTCGATAATGCTCCATGTCACCGGCGCACCCTGCGCCGCAGGAATCAGCGACGCAGGAACCCAGGCGCTAAGACCATCGGGCGTTCCCAAATCACGAAACATGGTCTGCCCCGGCGTTCCCAAAATGGCTTCTTCGATGATCGGGATACCTTCGGGCGTGACCTTCAATCGCAGACGCAGCGACTCATTGCTCAATTCCTGGCTGACTTCCTGCGCCTGCGCTGCAAACGTCGGCGCAAGCAAAGCGGCGAGACAAAACAGCAGACTTCGATACCGGCCAGTTAAACTTGAACGATTTTGCGACCGGGATTTTTTTTCCATGCGAGCGGTTTGGTTTGTAGGTATGGAATGATCACTCTTCATCCTTGCTTCTCCTAAGTAGAGAGAGAGTGCGTTGCACGGGTGAACAAAACAGACGCAGCCCGTTGCCTGGCGCTGGCCGCAGGCGATCTTTCAAAGCTTGGTTATGGACTGCTGAGACGCTTTGCTAAAGGACAGTCGATTGCCGTCAAGTGTACTCCTCCGTCGTCTTCTTTGCTTTAGACGCGCGACTTTTCGCTTTGGTTACATTTAATCTCAAGCGGAACTCTTGAAACTGGCAGATGGTCAAAGTTCAGTGTACATCTGAAGAACGCGCTGAAGCCGCTTGCCGGTTGAGCTTGCGCCGCTCTACGCGGCAATGAGCTTGTTGCTGTGCGAGAGACGTTGGCGACGTGATAGAATCACCGCATCAGGCAATCATCAACGAGGCTGACATGAAGCTAACGATACTCGGTTCGGGGACGGTGGTGCCGGACGGCGCGCGCAATTCGGCGGGCTACTTTATCGAAGCCGGCGAGGTGCGCTTGATGATGGATTGCGGCGCGGGAACCGTGCATGCGCTGGCGCGTTACGGCTGCGACTGGGAACGGCTGACGCACGTTTACATCAGTCACTTTCATGTTGACCACGTCGGCGAGTTGGCGGCGCTGTTTTTCGCTTTCAAGTATGGCATGCGCGGCGCGCGCGACGCCCCTTTGATGCTCATCGGCCCGCGCGGACTCGACCGTGTGATGGACGGACTCAAGCAGGCGTTTGGCGAAGACTTGTTTGCGCCGAAGTTTCCTGTGAGCCTGCGCCTGCTCGCGCCGGGCGAGCAGATCGACTTATCCGGCGATAGCCGGCTCGCGGTTGAGAAGACGCCGCACACAGACGAAAGCCTCGCCGTGCGCGTGACCAGCGGCGCAAGCTCGATTTGCTACACAGGCGATACGGACTACAGCCCGGAGGTGGCGCGCTTCTTTGCGAAGACGAGCGTGATGATTTCAGAATGCTCGTTCCGCGAGCGCCGCGAAGGCGTCGCGCATGTGGCGTTCAAGGATGTCGCGCGCATGGCGGCGCTCGCCGCAGCCGAACGGCTGATCGTCACGCACTTTTATTTTGAGGTTGACGAAGAAGCGGTCAAACGCGAAATAGGCCGCCAATACTCTGGCGAAATTCTGATCGGCAGAGACGGCTTGCAACTTTCAGTTTGACGGCGCGAATGGATGGTTGAGTTCGCCGCAGAAGGATTGAACCCATGACAAAATGCAAACCCTCGCAACGACTCGTCGCGGTGTTGCTGCTCATTCTGTTTCTGGCAGTCGCGCTGCCCGCGCAATCGAATCAATCGGCCAGGCCATCGCCAGCCCCCGCGCCGCAAGCCGTGCAGCCGCGCCGCGATGCTTATGTGGTGATGATTTCAATTGACGGCTTGATCCCGGAATACTACACCGCGCCCGCGCCGCTCGGCTTGAACGTGCCGACACTGACGCAGATGAAACTGAACGGCGCGTATGCCGAAGGCGTCGAAGGCGTCTACCCGACGGTGACTTATCCAGCGCACACGACGCTGATCAGCGGCGTGCGCCCGGCGCTGCACGGCATCGTTCAGAATCGCATCTTTGAAGCGCCGACCGATGAGCAGACGAAGGAGTGGTACCGGTTCTCGAAAGACCTGAAGAGCGAAACCCTCTGGTCAATAGCCAAGCGTGCCGGACTGGTGACGGCGAGCGTCGGCTGGCCTGTGACGGTTGGCGCAGAGATTGATTACAATGTGCCGGAGATCGCTGACCCCAAAGAGACTGTGCAGACCGGCAAACGCACCTTGCAGTATTCAACCCCCGGCCTGATCGAGAAAGCCACTGCGGCACAGCCGGGCGGCGATAAGACGACCGATGGACGGCGCACGGCTTATGCGGAATACATCATTCAAACCTACAAGCCAAACCTGTTGCTCGTTCACCTGCTCGACCTCGACGGCACGCATCACACCTATGGGCCGCGCTCGCCGGAAGCCTTGAAGTCCATCGAGCGCCTGGATGCTTATATCGCCCGCATCATCGAAGCGACCCGCAAAGCCGGCACCTTTGACCAGACGACTTTCTTTCTCGTCTCTGATCATGGGTTCGCGCCGGTCACCAAGAAGTTTGAGCCGAACGTTGCGCTCGTCAAAGCCAAGCTCATCACGCTTGATGCGACGGGCAAGCCGACTGACTGGCAAGCGACGGCGTGGGCGGCGGGTGGCTCCTGCGCCATTGTGTTGAAGGAAGGGAATGACAAAGCAGCAACCGGGAAGAAAGTGACAGCCCTCTTCAGCGATATGCTGCAACACGACGGCGGGCCGATCAACCGCGTCTTGAGTCAGGATGAAATCAAGAAACTCGGCGCGGTTCCGACGGCCTACCTGATGCTCGATGCCGCGCCGGGCTTTGCCTTCGGCGACGAGTTGACCGGGCCGGAGATTCACGAAGCGAAGAACTATCGCGGCACGCACGGCCAGTTGCCTTCACGCGCAGAGATGCGCTCATCGTTGATTGTTTATGGCGCGGGCGCGCGCCTCGGCGCTAAAGTCGTGCTTGCCAGAATGATCGACATAGGCCCGACTGCCGCCGCGCTTCTCGGCCTTCGATTCGAGAACGCTGAAGGTGCGCCGATGGCTGAACTGATCAAGCCTGACTTAATCCCGCCTGCGCCGCCGAAAAGCAAAAAGAAGAAAGAACAGCCGAAATAAATGATGAATATGGAATCTGCACCACTCGATATCAAAGAAACCGAGCAGCAAACCCTGGCCATGTTCCAGGAGACCGGCGCGTTGCTTGAAGGTCACTTCCAACTGACATCGGGCATGCACAGCCCGCGCTACCTGCAATGCGCGCTGGTCTTGCAATACCCTGAGCGCGCCGCCTGGATAGGCCGTCAACTCGCCGCCCACTTTCGCGATAAAGCGATCAGCGCGGTCGTCGCGCCGGCCATCGGCGGCATCATCGTCGCTCACGAAGCGGCGCGCGGGCTGGGGGTACGCGCGCTGTTCAGCGAACGCGAAAATGGCGTGATGACGCTCAGGCGCGGCTTTCGCCTCGAAGCAGGCGAGCGCGTCCTGGTCGTCGAAGATGTGGTGACCACCGGCGGCTCGACGCGCGAAACCATTGACGCCGTCACTCGCGCAGGCGGCCTAGTGATCGGCGCAGGCTCGGTCGTTGACCGCTCCGCCGGCGCGGTCGACATCGGCGTGCGCCGTGTAGCCTTGCTTACACTCGACGTTCCGGCCTATGACCCGGCAGCCTGCCCGCTCTGCGAGCAGGGCAGTGTGGCCATCAAACCGGGCAGCCGGAAATAGTTTCAATTTATGCTGATGCATTGCCAGCAAAACAAGTTTGCAAGATAAGCGAGCGATAGTAAAATCATGCCGCTTTATCAATACTGAAACTGAGAAGGCTAAACTGAGTGCAACCTATCCTCTTACAAGAGAAATTAGACGTTATTCAGAAAACCAGAGCAAATATGTTTAACTGGAGAGGGCAGTTCACTCCACAGTTGATCGAGTACCTATTAAGTAATTATTCAAAATCCGGTGACGTCATTGCCGACCCATTCGCAGGAAGCGGCACAGTTTTACTGGAAAGTATTGGAAAAGATATAAGCTGTTTCGGCTTCGAGATCAATCCCGCTGCCTATGCAATGTCAAAGTTTTACTCTATTTCTAACTTGAAGCAGAATGATAGGGCAGATGTTCTAAGGGGATTGGAAAATAAGATAGTAAAGTTGATTCGACCAAGTAGCAGTTTACCGATTTTTAGCGAGGGCGATACCTTTCGCCAGCAGTATAGAAATCTAGTGGAGTTCACACAGCATTTATTTCCTCAACTCGAAAATAAGCTTGAAAAGGTTTTAGCCTTGAATATGCTGTTCATTTGCGAGGGGCATAAAAACTATGACTTAGGAAACTCTGTCTGCGCCTCATTGAATCAGATTAAGAAGTTCGCGCGCTCTCTTCCGTTTACGGCCCGCCCTATTTCTGCGCACTTGGGAGATGCCCGGACACTTCATCAACGTTGCCCTGCAAAGCCAAATCTAATTATTACTAGCCCGCCCTATATTAATGTTTTCAATTATCATCAAAATCACAGAGCTATATTAGAAGCGACGGGCTGGAATATGTTGAGTGTGGCCCAGAGCGAGTTTGGAGCTAATAGAAAAAATAGGGGTAACAGATTTAAAACGGTTATTCAATATTCTCTGGATATGGAGTACGCATTGCGAAGTTTTTGGCAGGCATTGCAGGAAAACGGCTTGATCGTCATTGTTATTGGGAGAGAATCTAATGTTCGTAGTTCTCCATTCTATAACGGCCAGATAGTTAAGGATATTATGAACGGGATGGGCGGCTTTGAATCCATATCCGATTATGAAAGGACATTTACCAATAAATTTGGCACGAAGATAAAAGAGGACATTATCATCTCGAAAAAGGTCTCAAATTCGCCCGATAAGTTAGTCGGCAGAGTTGTGGCTGTCAATCACTTGAAAACCGCTCTTAGGTTGGCCCATCAAGATGTTAAGAATGATATAGTCGAATCTATTTCTAACTCCGATTCCGTTGTCCCATCTCCCTTATTTGAGTTGAAGGAAGCTTTCCAATATGCCTAGAACTCCTCATCAAGATAAGCTGGTGGCGGCCATTGAAAATCCCAAGAGCCGGAGTGATGTAGCGCTTTTAAGAGAAGCCCTAGAGTCTTATGAACAGTGGATTCGCCGCCTTGATGGTTTGGAGACGTTAGGAAAGCAGAAGGTTCTAGACTTAACTACGTTGCTCAATGAATATAAAGATCACCTGGAAGTTGAGCTAATCGCTCGCAGAGGATCAGCCTTTCTTAAAAGACAAAAGGGGCAGCTAAAATTGGATAATTCAGTAATGGAAGAATTTCTAATTCGCTTAGTTGATCCTTCAATTCTCAATGGGTTGCCAGATTTCGCACTGGAAATCGGTCCTCATAATGCCTTTATGACTTTGTCTTTCAGGCCAAGCAGCATTTCGAGCTTAAATGAAAAGCCAGCGGTAGTCATCAAATCCAAAGACCAAGACTTTACGATTGGAAAGACTTTACATTACCAGGTCTCCACTGATTCAACCTTTGCAGGCACTCAAACTACTGAAGGAGAGCTTTTCCTCGCCGTATTATCGGCTGAAGTTAAAGTGAATTTGGACAAAACGATGTTTCAAGAATGCTGTGGGACTGCATCTCGACTTAAACGAGGCTGTCCCTCTGCCAAATACTATGTACTGGTGGAATTCTTGGACATGGAACCGGAGGACAGCAGGTTAACAGATGTAGATAATGTCTTTTTGTTACGTCATGCCAAAAGACTCCCTTCAAATAAAAGAAGCGTTTATGAAGAAGTGCGAGACCAACATAGAGACTTCCCAATAGACGGCGAAGTTGTTTATAGGTTTGTCCAGGAAATACAGAATTTCATTGAAACAGTTTGGCACGACCCAGCAGAAGCATTAAGGCGTGGGTCATTTGCTTAATCCATAAAGATATGTGTCTGTGACAATTCATTGTCCAACAAATCGTTGCGCCGTAGGCCGTGAAGCAAATTTCATGTGATTTCTTTGATTACTCCGCATGGTCTCGCTGAACTGGGACCTCCTATGAGTTGAAAACTGAAAATTCCATTGCAGAACTACAAGCTGACGATTGCCTACGACGGCACGAACTATCATGGCTGGCAGATGCAGGCCAATGCGCGGACGATTCAAGGCGAGTTGACGCGCGTGCTGTCTGTGCTCGATCACCGGCCCGTCACCCTGCAAGGCGCGGGAAGAACCGATGCCGGTGTCCACGCCGAAGCGCAGGTGGCCAATGTCTTTCTTGAACGCGAGTTTGCGCCCTCTCAATTGCGCGAAGCCGTCAACGGCAATCTCGACCGCGATCTGCGCATCATGGAAGTTGAATTTGCCGATCAGTTATTCGAGGCGCGCTTCTCGGCCAAAGGCAAAACTTACCGTTACGAAATCTCCACTGCGCCGGTCGTCAGCCCTTTTGACTTTCGTTATGTTTATCACTATCGCGGCGTGCTCGATACCAGCGAGATGCAGCGCGCCGCCCTGCTGCTCGTCGGCAGGCATGACTTCAGCGCCTTCACGGTTGCCCGTCTCGAAACTGAAGACCGCGTGCGCACCCTGACGCAACTCGATGTCGAAGCGCGCCATCATGCGATACGCATCACGGTATCGGCTGAAGGCTTTCTGCGCTACATGGTCAGAACGATTGCCGGCACTTTGATTGATGTGGGGCGCGGTCGGCGCAGCGGCGCAAGCGTCGGCGCGGCGCTCGCCAGCCGCAATCGCCATCAGGCCGGCGCAACGGCTCCGGCGCATGGCTTGACTCTGATGCGAGTGGACTATTAAAGTGACGTTGGCTGTGACAAGTGACGAGCATTTATTCTTGTCGCTGTCACTTTTTTTATTAGAAGCATATCAATGAGCAACAACATCCTCAAGAATTTTGAAACGAGTATCGACAGCGGCTCACGCGACGAATTTCTGCTCCGCCAGATTCAACTCGACCATCTTCCGAGACACATCGCCATCATCATGGACGGCAATGGCCGCTGGGCCGGGCGGCGCAATCAGCCGCGCATTGCCGGACATCGCGCCGGCGCTGAAGCGGTGCGCGCCACCGTCGAAACCACGGCGCGGCTCGGCATCGGTTATTTGACGCTTTACGCTTTCTCGACTGAAAACTGGAAGCGCCCGCGCCTTGAAGTCGAAGCGCTGATGGGATTGCTGCGCGAGTTCCTGCGCAAAGAGATTCGCAGCCTCAAGCAGAACAACATACGCTTTCAGACCATAGGCCGCGAAGAGGCGCTGGAATCGGCGGTGCGCCGCGAACTGGCGCACGCGCGGCGCGAGACCGAAGCGAACACCGGCACCGTGTTGACCGTCGCGCTCAACTACAGCGGGCGCACGGAACTGACGCAAGCCTGCCGTGCGCTCGCTCTGGAAGTTCAAAAAAGCGGGCGCAATCCTGATGACATCAATGAAAGCGACATCGCGCGGCACCTCTATACGGCGGCCCTGCCCGATCCCGACCTGTTGATTCGCACGAGCGGCGAATTGCGCGTCTCGAATTTTCTGCTCTGGCAGATTGCCTATAGTGAGATTTATGTGACCGAAACCCTCTGGCCCGACTTCTGCCGCGCCAGCCTGTTCGAAGCGATTATCGAATACCAGAAACGCGAGCGGCGCTACGGCGGCGTCAACGCGGCAAGCCCTGGCTCGCTCCTCGCCGCAAACATGAAATAGGGAAGCGTGATGCGTGATGCGTGATGCGTGACCGGAGGGATTGCCGGTAGCAAGTTGTTACTGCAATCCTTATTCACACTGGTTGTTGATCACGCATCACGCATCACGCATCACGCTTTATGAAAAGAATTCTCACGGCACTGGTGGCGCTCCCCATTCTGCTTTATACCGTCTGGAGCCAGATCCCTTACTTTTTTGTTGGCCTGGCAACGATAGCCGCATTGCTGGCGCTCGGCGAGTTCTACAACGTTGCTGCCAGGAGCGGCAGCCGCGCGCACATCGTGCCGGGGTATGGCGCAGCCTTGCTGGTGATGGCGTGCTTTGTCGCTGATATGTCTGCCGGCATCGTTGCCGTGATGGCGGCGCTGGCCATGGTTTCGTTAAGCCTTGAACTGGCGACGGCGAAAGAATTGAACAAGACGCTTGGCACGGTGGCGGCGACCTTGATGGGGGTGATCTATGTCGTCTTGCTGGCGGGCTATCTCGTCGGCGTTCGCATGATTCCCGATACCTTCACCGCGATGCCGGTGGCGCACCTGGCCGCGAAACTGCTGACCATGTTCTTTGCCATGGTGATGCTGACCGACACCGGCGCGTATTACACGGGCCGTTCGCTTGGTCGCCACAAACTCGCGCCGCGCATCAGTCCCGGCAAGACGATTGAAGGCGCGGTCGGCGGCTTCGTCGCGGCGATGCTCACCGGGCCGCTTTGTCATTACACGTTCTTCCCGGAAATTCCTCTCTTGCAAGCGATGCTGCTCGGCGCGGCCATCGGCCTGGTCGGTCAGGTCGGCGATCTCGCTGAATCCATGCTTAAGCGCGGCGCAAACGTCAAAGATTCGAGCAACCTGCTGCCCGGTCACGGCGGCATGCTTGACCGTGTCGATAGCATTTTATTTTGCGCGCCGTTGCTGTACTACTATGCGCGCGTGTTCTTGCCGAAGTGGTGATTGAGCCAAATGACCTGTAGGGGCGGCCCTGCGGTGGTCGCCCCAGATTGCAATGTGCGAAATTTCAAGTACCAATGACCTTCCAGCCAGGGGCGACCACAGAGGGCCACCCCTACAGGTCATACCCCATTGGCAAACTGATGTGGGGCGAAGAAGATGACCCGCCGGGTTTTTGTCGCATTAGCTATCGTAGCGGTGCTGGTGAGCGGAGTTTACTTCGCGCGGCAAAGCGGCACGAATCCTCAGAAATACGAAAACGACTTTAATGTTTTTTATTTTGCGGCGAGCGAGTTGCTCGACGGGCGCGATCCGTATCAGGAATCGCTGCATGCGTGGACGCCTTATCTTTATCCGCCAGTGCTTGCTGAACTGATGATGCCTCTCGCGCTGCTGCCGCTCCCCATAGCAGCTTACGTCTGGTTTCTGGTCAGCCTGTCGGCGGCGGTCGCGGCGGCGCGAATGTCTGCCAGCCTCGCCAGCTTGCCAGGGGATGAAGAAACCGAAACGCCGGGCGAGCCGACAACTCGCCCGCTAGCGCAACCAACCCGTCGCTTTGTCATATTGATTACTGACCTGGCAAAACGGCGCTCATTCATCTCCTGGCTGGTCGCGCTGATCCTGTTGCGCTTCATCCTCGACAACTTCAAACTTGGGCAGGTCAATCTCATCATCACGGCGCTTGGGGTGGCGCACGTCTATTTTTATGCGACGAATCGCAAGCGTTGGTCTGTCGCTGCGTTTGCGTTAGCGGTGGCGATCAAGCTGACGCCGGGGCTGCTTCTGGCATATCACCTGGCGAAGCGGCGATGGCGATATGCGACGGTCTGCGCCGCCTGCTCAGGGTTATTGATGGCGGCAAGCTTTCTGCCTTTCGGCGCGCGCGCGCCGGCAACCTTCAATGTGTTTTTCAATCGCACGGTGCGCAATCAGCAAGGCTTCGATCTGGCTTATGGCGGCAATCAATCCTTGCGCGGCTTCGTTGCCCGATTGACCGACCAGACGAAGGCCGCCGATCATGCGCAGGTGAGCGACCCCCGCACAGATGATGCCGTGCGTCAGCCGTCGAGCGCCTTGACCTTGGCGCTAGCCGCGATTCTGTTGATCATCGCGGTGGCGGCGGCGGCAGTGGCGCGCAGTGAAATCGCCGCCGCCGCGCCCCTCTTCTGTTGCATGGTGATGCTGTCGCCGCTCAGTTGGAAAGCGCACTTCGTCATACTGATTTTGCCGGTCGCCTTCGTTATTCAATCTGCGCTTGAAGAATCGTCAATCATCCGCCAACGTCTGCTGCTGGTCGCGTTGATAGCGGTCTTCGGGCTGTCGAATTTGACCAGCAAGAATCTCTTTGGCGAAGGCTTTGCCGCCTGGACTGACGCGCGCTCGCTGGTGCTGGCCGCTGCCTTCATCGTTTATCTGGCCGCTGTATGGCAAGCCGCGCGGCAGTTTGTTAAGCTCAAGCTTAGCAGGCATTCGGAGACCACCTATGACCACCAAAGCGCGCAATGATCGCCGGGCCATGACCAGTTCCGGCATCGAGATGAAGCCGACGTTTCGTCCTGATGATGGTAGCGTTGATTACGAACGCGACTTGAACGATCCGGGGCGCTATCCGTATACGCGCGGGCCTTACGCGACGATGTATCGCGGCAAGCTCTGGACGATGCGCCAGTATGCCGGTTACGCGACGGCGGCGGAATCCAACGCGCGCTATCGCTATCTGCTGGCACAGGGGCAGACAGGGCTTTCGGTGGCCTTTGATCTGCCGACGCAGATGGGCTTCGATTCAGATCACCCGATGGCCAGCGGCGAAGTCGGCAAGGTCGGCGTGGCGATTGATACGCTCGATGACATGGAGCGCCTGCTCGATCAAATCCCGCTCGACCAGGTGTCGACCTCGATGACCATCAACGCGACGGCGGCGATCTTGCTGGCGATGTACATCGCGGTGGCCCGCAAGCAGGGCGTAGCAGTGGAGACGATTTCCGGGACGATTCAAAACGACATCCTCAAGGAGTATATCGCGCGCGGCACTTACATCTATCCGCCGCGTCCGAGCCTGCGTATCGTCACAGACATCTTCGCTTACTGCGCTAAAGCAGTGCCGCGCTGGAACACGATTTCGATCAGTGGTTATCACATACGCGAAGCCGGTTCGACCGCCGCGCAGGAAGTCGCTTTCACGCTGGCTGACGGCATCGCTTATGTGCAGGCGGCGGTTGATGCGGGATTGAACGTCGATGATTTCGCGCCGCGCCTCGCCTTCTTTTTCAACTCGCACAATCAGTTTCTTGAAGAGGTCGCCAAGTTTCGCGCGG
>JBBWZK010000054.1:0-30440 GCA_039648975.1 Blastocatellia bacterium | reverse complement strand
ATTTGAACCCCCGACTTCGACCTTGGCAAGGTCGCACTCTACCGCTGAGTTACTCCCGCTCAGGAAGTGTTATATTAGCCAGCAGCCCGCGAATCTGTCAACTACCTGCCGCGAAATCCTCGACGATTTCGGCGGCAAGTTACGACTCTTGCCTGGCCAATTCTTTCTTCATCACAAAGGCATCTTCGCTCGGAAAGCGATAGTAATCGCGGCGGCGCGCGACAAAATTAAACCCCAGTTTGCGGTAAAGCGACTGCGCCGCTTCGTTCGAGGCACGCACTTCGAGCAGCACGAAAGCGATGCCGCGCCGCCGCCCTTCTTCAATCGCCGTCTCCATCAATCGCGCGCCAATACCTCTTTGCCGGAATTGCGGGTGCGCCGCAATGTTATTGACATGCAACTCGTCTTCGACCGTCCAGCCGGCGAAAAACCCGATCACTGGCGGGCCGGGCCGCAGATTGCGCGCCACCAGCATCACCGAATTCGGGTTCTTCTGAATCTCGCGCCGGTAGGCGTCAAAGCCCCAACGGTTCAGCCCCGTCAACTCTTCGAGAGTGACGACATCGCTGAGGTCTGCGACCTGCATCCATTCGATGACAAAGGGCAGCGCCATCGCCACCGCTTCTTCGCTTTGCCTTTCGCTGACCGACAATGCTTCTTCTCCCTTTGCGATTGAAAGCCGGAGGCATCTCGTCTCAATCGGCTTTACGGCTGCGCTCGATCTTTGAGCCGAGCAATCCCAACGACAGTTTCACTTCGGCTTCAGCCGGTCGCACGTAGACCGCTCGCAAATCCGTAGCGGTTTCGACCGCGCCCTGCTGCCACTTCAAGTACGCCACACGCGCCACGGCTTCGGCAAGACGAGGGGTTGCTGGCTTGATACGCCAGCCGCTGCAAGAGGCATTCGTCTCTTCAATGAATCGCGCGCCAGCCATCGCGCGGATGACTTCGACGCTTGCCGCAATCCCGTCGCCGACGAAGACGATCTCCGGTAAAGCCGCGACCTGCGCAACGGCTTCGCTTGATGTTGACACAAGCGGCTCTGACAGAGCAACCGGCAGGCCTTGATCATCGAAGGTGAAGAGTTGCCAGTAGACTTCGCCCTTATACGCGCCGACCATGGCGCAGACCGTGGTTGCGCCGTTTGCCGCCATCGCCGCCGCTTCGAGCGAGGTCACGCCAGCGACGGGCAGGCCAGTGGCTGCCGCTAATCCTTTCACCGCCGCAAGGCCGACGCGCAGACCTGTGAAACTGCCCGGCCCAACACAAACGCCAAACAGTTCCACTGCTTCAATTCCCAGCCCGGCGCTGTCGAGCAATTCACTGACATCGAGCCACAAGCATTCGGAGCGCCGTTCATCGCCCGGCACCGCCAGCGCCTTGATGATCTGATCGCCACGCGCCAGGGCGATGCCAGTGCATCTCGCCGACGTATCAAGCGCCAGAATGACCGGCTGGTTTTTCGGGTGATTGGTTTCGTTCAACTCGACATCGTCTCGTGAATCGGCGCGCGCCGGATCGCTAAGGCATTCTGAGCGCGCGGCAATCACGCTAAAGCTAGTTTGACCACCTAGACGCCGATTATATAAGCTGGTCATGGCGCGCACAACCCTGGTTGCGGAAGTGGCGTCAGTTCGATGACCTGCGCGGGCTGAATGAAGAAGGCTGATGGCCATGGACAATTATCTCGGCATACTGACCGGCGGCGGCGATTGCCCCGGTCTTAACGCCGTCATTCGCGCCGTCGTGCGGCGCGCCCAGGATGATCGCATTCCCGTGCTCGGCATCTATTCCGGCTGGCAGGGCTTGATTGACGGCAATGTAGCGCCGCTTACGAAACATTCGGTCGCCGGTATTCAATATCGCGGCGGCACAATTCTCGGCACGTCGCGCGTCAATCCTCTGACCGGCGATGACACGCTGGAAAAGATTCAAGACAACTGGCGGCGCTTCGGCCTCAGCCGGCTGATCGTCGTCGGCGGCAATGGCACGCTCTCCTGTTCCATGCGTATGTGGCGCGATCACGGTTACGCCATCGTCGGCGTGCCCAAGACGATTGACAATGACATCCCCGGAACCGATTACACCTTCGGTTTCGATACCGCCGTGTCGATTGCCACCGAAGCCATTGATCGTTTGCACACTACCGCCGAGGCGCTGCATCGCGTGATGGTCGTCGAAGTGATGGGCCGGCATTCGGGCTGGATTGCGGCTTACGCGGGCATCGCCGGCGCGGCGGATTTGATCCTCGTGCCGGAGAAGCCTTTTCGCATGTCGGAAATCTGCGACCTGCTCGCCAAGCGCAAGCAACTGGGCCGCCCATTCTCTATTGTCGTCGTCGCTGAAGACGCCAAGCCGCATCCTGAAGAAGATTTCCTGACCCGCGAACAGCACGACCGCGTCTTTTACGAAAGCCGGCTCGGCGGCATCGGCCATCTGGTCGCCAATCAGATCGAAGAACAAACGAAGCTCGAAGCGCGCGTTAGTGTGCTGGGTTACATTCAACGCGGCGGCTCGCCAACCGCCTATGACCGCGTGCTGGCCACCAGGCTCGGCGTTTACGCTGTCGAAATGGTGTTGCGCGATGAGTTCGGCATGATGGCCGCCGTGCATGGCACGCGCATGGCGAGCGTGCCGCTCGAAGAGATTGCTGACAAGTATCGGCCTCTCGATGACGAGATTTACAAGACGGCCAAGACATTTTTCGGGTAGTGGTCAGTGGTCAGTGGCCAGTGGCCAGTATCCTGTTATCAAAAACTCGCCTTCCCCAATGACTCATTGCCGGCAGCGATTGCCAAACAACCATCAACCATCTTTGACCGGCCACTGACCACTGATCACTGGCCACTGACCACTACGCTTATGGAACATTCATCACCGATGCTCAAGCAGTATCACGAAATCAAGCGAGCGCATCCCGGCACGCTGCTTTTCTTTCGCCTGGGCGATTTCTACGAACTCTTTTACGACGATGCCATCATCGGCTCGAAAGAGATGGAGATCACGCTGACGGCGCGCAACCGCGAGCGCGGCAATCCCGTGCCGATGTGCGGCGTGCCGTATCACGCGGCCAGCGGCTACATCGCCAAGCTCGTGCGCAAGGGCTATCGCGTCGCCATCTGCGAACAGACAGAGGATGCGAAAAAAGCGACCAAGCTGGTCAAGCGCGAAGTCGTGCGCATCATCACGCCCGGCACGGCCATTGATTCGCAACTGCTCGACGCCCGCGATAACAGCTACCTTGCCGCCGTCTTCGGCACAGGCACAGGCATGAGCGCCGCCTTTCTCGATCTCTCGACAGGCGAATTCGTTGTCACGCAGTTCACCGGCGATGCGGCGTGGAATCGCATTCTTGAGCAACTCGACTGCTTCGCGCCGCGCGAAATTCTCTTTCCGAAATCGCTTGAGCCGTTGTTCAGGAACGAAGTCCGGCGCGAAGCCGTCAGCCACGTGATCAGCGATGAAAAAGACGCCAGCGCGGCGCGCTTCGTGGTTGCCGGCGAACAGCCCTCGCTGAATGCGCTGGACGAATGGGACTTCGCGCACGACCGCGCCGCCGAGCTGATCTGCAATCATTTTGAAGTGAACTCGCTTGACGGCTTCGGCCTTTCAGGGCGCGACCTGGCGGTCACCGCAGCCGGCGCGGTGCTGCACTACGTGCGCGAAACCCAGAAAGACGACGTGGCGCACATCACAGGGCTCTCTTACTTTGAGCCGGCTGAATACCTGATGCTCGATGCGCCAACCGTGCGCAACCTCGAACTGGTCGAAGCCCTAGACGGCTCGCGACAGCGGACGCTGTTGGGCGTGCTCGATGAAACCGTCACCGGCATGGGCTCGCGGCTGTTGAAGCAATGGCTGCTGCGGCCTTCGATGAAGCTCGGCGAACTCGTGGCGCGGCTCGACGCGGTTGAAGAGTTGAAGAATGCTTTGATTCTGCGCGACCGTCTGCGACAGGAGTTGAAACAGGTCGCCGATCTCGAACGCTTGATGGCGCGCATCTCGATGGGCCGCGCCACGCCGCGCGATCTGGTGGCGCTCAAGAACTCCGCCGATGCGATTCCCGGCCTCAAAGAACTGCTCGCCGATGCGACGGCTTCTCTGCTTGAGATACTCGCAGAGAACCTCGACGAACTCGCAGACCTGCGCGACCTGATCGGCGCAAGCATCAGCGATGAGCCGCCGGCCAATATGAATGATGGCGGCACCATTCGCAGCGGCTACAACACACAACTCGATGAGCTGCGCGAAGTCGCTACGTCGAGCAAGAGCATCATCGCGCGCATCGAATCGCGCGAGCGGGCGCGCACAGGCATCGCCACATTGAAAGTCCGCTTCAACAACGTCTTCGGTTATTTCATCGAAGTCAGCAAGAGCAATATCAAGAACGTGCCGGCGGATTACGAGCGGCGACAGACGATTGCCAACGCCGAACGCTACACCACGCCGGAGTTGAAAGAGTACGAGGCGAAAGTCCTCGGCGCGGAAGAACGCATTGCCGAAATCGAACAGGAGTTGTTTGCCGCCATTCGCCAGGCGGTCGCCATTGAAACCAAGCGTGTGCAGGGCGTCGCTCAGGGCCTGGCCATGCTCGACATTCTATGTTCGCTTGCCGAAGTCGCAGCGCGGCGCAACTATTGCCGCCCGCTGCTGACGGAAAGTGATGAGCTTTACATTCGCGGCGGACGCCATCCGGTCATCGAATCGACGGGCGAGCGGTTTATTCCGAACGATGTTTTTCTGAACAACTCAACCGACCGGCTGCTGATCATCACCGGGCCGAACATGGGCGGCAAATCGGTCTACTTGCGGCAAACGGCGTTGATTGCCATCCTGGCGCAGATCGGCTCGTTCGTGCCTGCCGAAGAAGCGCGCGTCAGTGTGCTTGATCGCATCTTCACGCGCGTCGGCGCGTCCGACAGCCTGGCGCGCGGGCGTTCGACGTTTATGGTTGAGATGACCGAAACGGCGAACATCCTCAACACTGCGACGCCGCGCAGCCTCGTGCTGTTGGATGAAGTCGGGCGCGGCACCTCGACATTCGATGGCCTGTCGCTGGCGTGGGCCATCGCCGAATATATGCACGATAATCCGCAGCACGCCGCCAAGACGCTCTTTGCGACGCACTATCACGAGATGACCGAACTGGCGAAGCTGCTGCCGGGCGTGCGCAACTATCAGATGGCGGTCAAGGAATCGGAAGGCACGATTGTGTTCTTGCGCCGCGTCGTCGAAGGCAGCGCCTCGAAGTCTTACGGCATAGAGGTCGGCAAGCTCGCGGGCCTGCCGCGCGCGGTCACGGATCGCGCCAGAGAGATACTGTCTAACCTTGAGGCCAACGAGTTGGATGTGATGGGCAAGCCGAAGTTCGCACGCCATCTACCATCGCGCAAGCGCGCGCCGCAGCCGTCGTTGTTTGAGGCCGCCAACGATGCCGTCCTTGACGAGATACGCAATCTGGATGTTGAGTCGCTTACTGCTGAAGAAGCGATTGACGCGCTGCGGCGATTGAAAGCACGCTTGCTTTGAATAAATCGACAGCGGGTGCTTTCGGTATTATTTAATGCGTTTTATTCTTTCTTTCTCTTCAGCCGCCATTTCCATAATTACTGTCGTAAGAATCGGTGATAGCTTTTCGCCCGTTCTCTGCATAGATTCTGCGAAGTATTGTGGCATTACAGACAGCGTCTTTTTACCCGTTGGAGTTTTGTAGAATGAGATCAAGTCTCTTAGTTCATCTTCAGTAAAGTATTTGTCGTACAATGACGAACTGATGCTCTCCACAACTTGACCAATATCAACACGCTGCTTGAGGCGTTCCAGCAACTGCTGTGTAAATCGAGCCTGATTTTCTCCAAGTATTTGCTTAGCCTTTTGGCGTTGGGTTGGTGTCAGACCTGGCTCGGCGTCAGCTAAACGCTCGACGATTTGCGGGTATTGTTTGTTCATCTCGCTAACGACTGAATCAATAACCTTTTTTGCGTTATTGCTGGCATCGGTCACGACGAGAAGCTCTCTTATAAGCTCCTGTTTTTTTGTTGCAGGCTCTTGAGCGGCTATGGTTAAAGGCCAAAGCAGTAGCAAGAAACTGGTGGCAATAATCTTGAATTGCTTCATCATCTCCTCCTCAAAGTCAACCACTGTAATATTGGGCCGAAGCAAATTATGACCATCTAACTTTGAGTTCATCAAGGCTGCACCTATAATCAATCATCGAGAGGCGATGAATGGAAACGCTTGATGAATTGCTCGAACGCGCTGAACACTCGCACGGCCATATGTGCGCGGGGCAGGTGCTCGGCGTCCGCATGGCGCTGCTCGGCTGTCGCGCCGTCGGCGTCGAAGAGCCGCGCGGCAAAGATCGCAAAGCCCTGCTCGTCTTTGTCGAGATTGACCGTTGCGCCGCCGACGCCATCAACACGGTGACGGGCTGCCGGCTCGGCAAGCGCACGTTGAAGTATGTCGACTACGGCAAGCTCGCCGCCACTTTCCTGAACACACGAACCAATGAAGCCGTGCGCATTGTCGCGCTCGACGAAGCGCGCGATGCCGCAGATCGTTGCTTTCCTGAAATCGCCAGCAAGTACGACCGCCAACTGCACGCTTACAAGCTGCTGCCGGATGAAGACCTCTTCAAAGTCGAGCGCGTCACGGTCAACGTCGCCACCGAAGATCAGCCGGGCCGCCCTGTGTCGCGCGTCCCTTGCGATCAGTGCGGCGAGGGCATCAACGACCGCCGCGAAATCATCCGCGAAGGCCGCGCTCTCTGCCGCGCCTGCGCCGGTGATGCATATTACACACGATTATAGAAGTCACCGATAAGCGCCTGCACAGAGACGGCTGAAGGTCAGCGGAAAAAAATATCCACGTAATCCGCCGCCTCGTCGCATGGATTATCCATCTGCTGTAGCCGCCAGTATTTTCGATTGCCCGTGATGCGAAAGATCATCTCGCCTGTGCGCTTGCACGGCTCGCCCTTGTTGATGTGGCTGACGCGCGTGACAATCTCGCCCTCAAAGGTAAACTCCTTCGCATCAACCCGTGTGATGACGCCATCCATCGTCACCACATCATCATTACCGCGCCCGCGCTGTTCGCCTTTGATAACTAGCGAGCCGTTCTTCTCGGTGACCGTGGCTTTGCCGAAATAATCCCAACTGATCCATTGCAGCGAAAGCCTATGCACGCCTAAAAGCCTCTGCTTCGCCGCCATGTCGTTGACGACAACTTTCGGATAAACCTTCCCCGATTTCTGGGCCGCCGCTGTGGTTATGATGGCCAGAATAAGTATCAAACTGAGTGTGAATCTTCGCATCGTTTATCCTTACGCTTCAGCCGATAATCGAAAGCATGCCGAGCGCCGGCAGCGCCAACCGCTCATCGCCTTCGATGACGGCGCGCGCCCGTGCCGCTTCCGGCTTAATGCCTTTGGTGAATAACCGCCAGGCGATGTCTTCATCAAGTGACACGGTCGCAAGCGACGGCGCATCGGCGTCGAGATAAAGCTGCCACACGCCGCTTTCTCTCAGCAGGTGCCAGCGATTGCCCGCCGCGCCGGTGATCTCTAGCGTGATGAGCGCGCCGTCTTCGGCCTGCACCTCTGCGTAGGCGCGCGGCAGGGCACGCACAAAGGCATCAAGCACCGGCGCAAGATAACGCGGCCCGTTCAAGCCCGGACGAGCGGTCGCATCACGAATCTGCTGCTGGTGATGCCAGCGTTCCGTGTACTCGCGCGCCAGATCGAGCCACACCGGCGCAGGCGCGGCGCTCGCCCAGTCAACCGGATCGCCGAGCGCTTCAGGGTCGAGTGATGCAAAATACAGATTCGTCTGCTCGCCGGTAAAACGTAATAAATCACACAAAAGGCGCGGGCTCAGTCGGCGCGTCGTTTTCACCCACGAATCGTTGAGATCGTTGATCAGCGCCACTAGATCGCGCCAGTCCATGATCGGGCTTCCCGAATAGGCGTAGCCGTCGCGTTTGCGTGATAGGATGCCGATCTCGCCGCCCAGCAGATGCGCGGCGATGTCTTTCACCGTCCAGCCGGCGCACACAGTCGGCTGCTGCCAATCATCCGCCGATAAATCACTCAACAGAGCGACCAGCGCATCGAGCGTTTCCGAAAACAGGTGGACGACCTGAATGGCTTCGGGCTTCTTCACAATAGCGAGTTCCTCGTCATCAATCTTCAGCGCGCCGCTGCGCGCTTGCAGCGCAGCTTAAAGGATTTCGGGTAGTAAATCCAGCCCATGCCTTCGGGCCGCGCGCCGATTAGATAAAGCCATTGCAGCAGCACCCAGATCATTAACACATAGGCCGTGCGAAAGCCGCCCCAGCGCCGCGATGACGTGATGGCCGGGCTATCGATCAACGCCGTCTCGCCAGCGCGTTCGAGCTTGCGACAAAAATCATAGTCTTCCATGATCGGCGCGTTGATGAAGCCGCCGAGCCTGTCAAACACTTCGCGGCGCGCGAAGATCGCCGAATCGCCGTAATAAATGCCAAATCTGCGCCGCCAATTATAGATGCGCGTGAAGGCGCGGCTCCAAACGTCCGGGCCATCAAACTGGAGCGCGAAATTGCCGCCGGCGATTTTTGGATTTTTCGTTATCTGTTCGATCTGCCGGATGGCATCGGCGGGCAGCAACGTGTCGGCGTGCAGAAATAACAACACAGCGCCGCAGGCGGCGCGCGCCCCTGCATTCATCTGCGGGCCGCGCCCGCGCGGGCTTTCAATCAATCGGCCTTGTGGGAATTGCTTGAGGGTAGCGACGGCCAGGTCGCGCGTGCGGTCGCGGCTGCCGCCGTCAACGATAATGACTTCAAATTCACCGTCGAGGCGGCGCAAAGACACCAGTGTCCCGACGATGATCTTCTCTTCGTTGAGCGTCGGGATGATGATCGAGACCATCGGCGGCATAGGCTCTCTCAGTCTTTCGGTAACGATGCACGAGATAGATGCCTATGATAGCAGCCACCAGGCCAAGTGTGTTAGTGACGACGAAAACCCACGAGTTGATCGTTAGACTGTAGACTGCGAAACACAAAGATGCGAGCGCCTGTCCGTAGTACAACAGCGGGTTCACCCCTTTCAGCTTGTGCTCTATCCAATTCTTGCGCACCTGTGCGAACAGAGTCGTCAGCAGAATCGAAGCGGCCAGCCAACCGAGCCATTGCAAAATCGTTTCCTCCCGCGTTTGCTGTTTTCATGCCGCACGCCTTTCAGTTTCGCGGGCGTGGTCGTTAGATACGCGCGTGATCTCTGAAGTAATCAAGCGCTCGATGCCGCGCGTTGCCGTCAGGTAGAAGACGGCGCGGCTACCCGTTTGCAGCGCCAGGGCAATCTGGCCAAGCCCACCTGTGGCAGAAATGGCGCCGGCCAGCACCGCATCGCGCTCGCTGTCGCCCAGCGTGCCGCCGGTCAACCGCCCGCGCCGCTGCGCCGCATCGGTGACGCGAAAGCGGTACTCGCTGTTCGCCGTCTGAATCAACAGTTGGTCTTTAGACTGTATCTCCGAAAATTTAACTTCCATGATTTGCCCTCCTCTTTATCGTGGCTTGCCTCAATGGCTTTCGCGCGCTTCGGCCACTGAACGTTTCACCAGGCGCGCGATCAGGGCGACGATCAGAAGCGCATAGAACAATAAGAAGACCGAAAACAGAATAAAGTGTCCGAAGTACATTACGCTGAAACGAGCCATCGCCATTTTGGTGTCCCCCTTGGTCTTAAATTACCCACGCCAGTGAAGTGCAACGCGAGTGCCAGACCGAATGAAAATCACGACAACGCAAAAAACGCCATTTCCCCGGCCTTTTTTACGACATTTGCCGCGACGCACGGGCCTTGCGTTGTATCGCGGCGTTACAGAAACCGAGCAGTTGGCTGCGATTCATACGCTTGACTTCAGAAGGGCCAGCCCATAGAATTCACTGGAACCATAGGGGACGTAAGGATACGCATTTATCTATTATTAGTAGCCTCACACACATAAGCCCCAATTGACGACCGGCGCGTCGGCTGCGCAAGGACAGTCCGAAGGTGTAGGTAGACATGGCGACCAGAGACATCCTCCGCGCTCAGAGCTTCGAGGAAGCGTTTGCCGCAGGCAAGGTTTCGCTCGAAGAGAGTCGCTTTGAGGAGGCAACAAATTATTTTCGCGCCGCTTTGAAGCGCGGCGGCTGGTCGGGCGAGGACGAAGCGCGCGTCCGTTACTATCTGTGCGACTCGTTGGAAAAACGCGGCTTGTATACTGAACAACTCGAAGCGGTCGCCAAGTATGAACGCCCACAGGAGATTGAGCGCCTCTCCGAACCGACGCGCATGGCAGTCTTGATACGGCTCGGCTGGGGCTACTCGTTCAACAACGACTTGCCGCGCGCCATCGCCTTATTCAATCAAGCGATCCAAATCGCTCGACACCTTGAAGACCACGCCGGCATGGGAGCTTGTTATTTCGGGCTGGCGCGCGCCTATCGCAACATCTCTGAAATCCGCATCGCCCGCGATCATTATGCATCGGCGCTCGAGCATTTCCGGCATACAGGCGACTGGCGGCGGCTCGCCGAATCCTATCTGCACATCGGCAACATCCATGCCTACGAGGGCGATTTTCGCAACGCCTTGCATCTGCTCAAGCAGGCGCTGACGATCATCGGCGCGCGCGAAGAGCATGACCTGCTGGGCCGCACGCATATGTATCTGGCCATCACCAACGACAATCTCGGCTCGACGGCGAAAGCCATTCGATCATTTGAAAAGTCCATCGAGCATTTCCGCTTGTCCGGCAACCAGACCAGCCTCGCGCTCAACCAGAACAACTATGCCGACAAGCTGACCTGGCTTGGCCGCTGGGCCGAAGCTGAAGTGCTGCTCAAGGAGGCGCTGGCGACCTATAAGTCCTCCAATCAGGTGGCGCAGTATGCCGGGGTGCTCGATACACTGGCCTATCTGCACCTGTTGCGAGGCCGGATTGATGAAGCAGACGAGTTGACCCGCCGCTCGATGGAAGTCATTCAAACCTCGAAAAACACGCTCTGGGTCGAAATCAACACGCGCATGACGATGGGCCGCAGCCTGATGATCAAGGGTCGTTATCAGGAGGCCAAAGAAGTTCTGGAGATCGGCGTCGAGGTTTGCCGGCGCAGCAGCTCAACACGCTTCATGGCCGAGGTTCACCTGCTGCTTGCCGACGCGCTGCTCGCCCTCGGTGAAATCGAGCAGGCTGCCGCCAATGTCCAGATCATCCGCGATTTTCTGAATGAAACTCCCTCGATGATGGCCTGGGGCTTCATGATGCGTCTGAACGCCAAAGTCCAGGCCGCCTCCGGCCACATCGCCACGGCGATTCAGTCGCTCGGCCAGAGCACTTCCGTCTATGAACTGCGCGGCAGCGTTTACGATTGCGCGGTGAACCATGTCATTCTGGCGGGATTGTATGAAAAGCAAGATCGACTGGAAGCGGCCATCAGCGAAGCGCAGGCGGCGCTGGAAATTTTTGCGCGACTCGGCGCAACCCTCGATGAAGAGAAGACGCGCGCTTATGTTGAATCGTTGAACAACGCCGCTGAACCATCGGACAATCTGGAAGTTGGGCGCGAGATGGCGGCGCTCAGTTTTCCGGTCGCCGGCATGCGCTTCGAGTTGAAGGACAGCGCCAGGGGCATGACACTGGATCTGGCTTCGGGGTTGGATGGCTTTATCGCCCAGCGGCTCGTGCTGGCCTCGCATTCGCGCGAATTGCTGCTGCATGAAATCGTCGCCATCGTGCGCGAGCAATCTCGCAGTCGTGCCGCGCTCATCGCCGAAATCGTCGCCGCCGACTTCACCTTGAAGAACCGTCTGACCCTTAAAGCGGTCGCCGCGGTCGGCCTTGACGATACGGAAATGGCCGACGAACTGGAGATGATGGCGGCGCTCGAAGCCGAAGATTATCCGCGCCAGTTCGTTTATCGCCTCGGCGACAACCAGCAATCGAAATACCTGCTGCGCATCATCTGGCCGACGGCTGAACGCTTCACGACCAATACGATCACGCTCGCGCCGCTCTTGCAACTCGCCGAACAGGGACTTGAAGCCATCAGCCTGCGCAGTAAGAACCGGCGCACGCAGGTCTTCAATCCATCGCGCCTGCTGGCACAGGTCGAATTGCCCGGCTTCATTTGCAACAGCCGCGCCATGAGTCAGGTGCTCGAACAGATTCACAAGATTCGCTCGTCCGAGGTCACCGTGCTGATCACCGGCGAATCGGGCACCGGCAAGGAGTTGATCGCCCGCGCCGTACACGCCGGTTCGTCGCGCCGCGCCAACAAGTTTCTGCCCTTCAACTGTTCTGCCGCGCCGAAGGAGATGATCGAAAGCCAGTTGTTTGGCTATCGCAAGGGGGCCTTCACCGGCGCGATTGCCAGCAACGAAGGCGTCATACGGGCTGCCGAACGCGGCACGCTCTTTCTGGATGAGATCGGCGATACGCCGCTTGAACTACAGCCCAAGCTGCTGCGCTTCCTGCAGGAAGGCGAGATTCATCCCATCGGCGACACCTCGCCGCTAAAAGTTGACGTGCGTATCGTCGCCGCCACCAACTCGAACCTGGAGCGCGCCGTCAAAGAAGGCCGCTTTCGCGAAGACCTCTTCCATCGCCTGAACGTCATACGCATACAGGTGCCGACCTTGCGCCAGCGCCGCGAAGAGATTCCGGCGCTCGTCAATTACTATCTCGACCTTTATCAAAAAGAATCGGCCAAGTCTGAGATCAAGCTCACCGAAGAAACGCTCGACTTGCTGGTGGTTTATGACTGGCCGGGCAACGTGCGGCAGTTGTGCAACGAAGTGCGCCGCATCGTCGCTTATCATGAATCGGCGACGGTGGTGACGCCAGAGGGCTTGTCGCTGGAAATCAGCCAGGCGAGCCGCGAGCATGATCAGACGCCCGCGCTATCTCGCAAAGCCCCGGAAACCTCTGTCAGTGCCCCCGAAGGCGCAACGCTTGGCGAAGCCGTCGAAGAACTGGAGCGGCAGATGATCGCCGAAGCGCTGCGCCGTTCAGCAGGCAACATTGCCCGCGCCGCCAAAGAGCTTGGTCTGTCGCGCAAAGGACTCTACCTGAAAATGGATCGCCTCGATTTCAAAATCTAGTGCGCCGCCATTCCTGCCATGGCGTTTCAAGCCATTAACCGTTTGCCGCAGGTCGTCATTAATCGAACCGCATCAACCTGGCCGCGCTAAATCAGACCGCATGAGAAAGGGAGGGCGGCAGCATTTGGAGTGCGGCGACTGGTCGCCGCTTTTAGCCCTTGCGAGGAGGCCAAGCGGTGACAACTCACCGCACTCCATATAAGCGAGTCTGCCATTCCCTTGCCCTCTGATTTAGAGCAATAGCTCGCAGGCTATCTTCAGATTGACCCTCGCCCATCCGTCGCTCAGGAAGTGTGTAGCCGCTTCACAAGTGTGTAGCTGCTTCACACTTCCTGCAAGTAGTTGAAAACACGAGAGCAATTCTCTTGCAGCCGGCAGGTGTGAAGTAGCTACACACTATGCGCTGCGCCGCCATTCGCCTGGCTGCCGGCTAAATGCCTGATTCTGTTTGTCAGTGAAGTGAGCAGGTCGTCGGGATTTTCCTGGCACAGCCATTGCAATAGAGAAAGCCGCAACGAGCGGAAGTAACCGCAAAAAAATCAACGAATAAGAAGGAGAACGAAATGAACGAGGGTATTTTGCTTGGTGACGGCATCCTGTTGGGCGACGGCATCCTGTTGGGCGATGGCATCATGCTCGGTGACGGCATTATGCTCGGTGACGGCATTATGCTCGGCGACGGCATCCTGCTGGCGAACTGATGCCGGGCGACCTTCCGGTCAACGGCGAGTTTCTAGTCGTTTAACCGTTGCCGTCTGCAACGCCAAGCGGTAAACGGTTGAGGCTGAAGCAACACTGGATGGCGTCCTTTCCTGTCTGATCGCGCGGCTCGTTGATGGCCTTCGGGCTGTGGCCGCCAAAGGAGAAAGCGATGTTAAGGAATGGCCTACTGACAGAATTTGGAGTGATCTTTGACGAACTTGGCGTTGAAGAGGTCGTCGCTCCACTAAAGTAGCACCTGCCGGGCCGTTGCGCACAGTATAACCTTTGTTACACTATACGCAACGGCCTGGTTTATCTGCTCTGGCACCCGTTGTTTGATCCGCCTGGCTTGTGAATTGGTCCACTGCGCTTTTCTGATGCAATCCATACGAGCGTGAGTTAAGATACCGCCGTCAATCATTGTGCTTGAAACTTGCAACGGCTCCAGTAAGCCAACTAAAAATCAAGCCACCGTTGGAGGATCAAGTGCATTCAGTTACCAACGAATCCAATAAAACCACGTTCTATTCTGCAATTGCAGGTGGACACATTCCCAAAGCGTTCAACATCGCAACTCGCGCTGTGGCATGGCACGAAGCAAAGGGGAGTGCCGACAGCGTCGGATCATGGCTCCGCCGGCTCTCTTACACGCTTCTCCTTCGAGCCAAGTATGTTGAAGGCTGCGCAGCAGCAGAACGCGCCGCTGAAATTCATGCCGACCCACTCAAGCGCAGTCATGCGCTATACCAGCTCGCCGCTCATCAAGTCAGACTTTCTCACTTTACTCGCACGCTCATTACGTTGGGCCAAGCTGAAGAGGCCGCCCGTCTTTTTCCTGAAGATCTATGCCAGAAAGCAAGATTAAAGGAGATCAGAGCCTGGGCTTTTTGGGAGATGGGGGCTATCGCCGAGGCCTTGTCCGAGTGGGAACAAGCCGCCAGTCTCCGAGTAAAAGCTGGCGATCTATGGCGAGCGACAGTGCCTTACAACAATCTGGGATATGTATTACTCCGACAACACCGGTTGAAAGAGGCCGAAGGGTGGTTGCTGCGGGCGCTGGGACTGCTGGAAAAACAACCACATCCACATACAGAAGCGGGGATACTCGATTCAATCGGCCATGCTTACACGCTGATGGGGCGTTACAACAAAGCGCAGCAATGCCTCGATCAGTCAGCCGATATCTTTGAAGCCATACCAGATAAGGCGCAACTTATCGGCACCTTGCTGCACCGCAGTACCCTGCATGAGCGAAAGCGTGAATGGCAGGCGGCACAGGATGAAGCCCGGCGCGCGCTACAGATTGCTACGGAGATTCAACTTGAACATCTGCGCCGCGATGCGCAACAGCAATTGGCCAGCATCGAGGTGCCGCGCTACAAGGCGATTGATTCGCGCAGCCCTTTTCATGGTATCGTCTTCGCCAGCGACGCTATGAGAACCGCTATTGCGCGCTTGATGGTGATCGCCGCTACGAATGAAAATGTATTGATCCTTGGCGAAACCGGAACCGGCAAAGAACTGGCGGCTTGCGCCATTCACAACGAGAGCCGTCGCAGTAACCGCCCGTTCGTGCCGTTCAACTGTTCAACCCTGTCGCGAGAACTGATCGAAAGCCGTTTGTTCGGCCACCGTCGGGGGGCCTTCACCAGCGCTGACCGCGACGATGCCGGCGTCATTCGCGCGGCGGCGGGCGGCACCGTCTTTCTCGACGAGATCGGCGACTTGCCGCTCGAAGTGCAGGGCGCGCTACTGCGCTTTCTACAATCGGGCGAGGTGCAACCTGTCGGCGCGAGCGTTCCGACCCACACAGACGTGCGTGTAATCGCCGCTACAAATCGCGATTTGCCGGCTGAAGTCGCTGCCGGGCGCTTTCGCAAAGACCTTTACTATCGCCTGAACGCGGTAACCCTTAACCTGCCGCCGCTGTGGCAGCGACCCGCAGATGTGCGTGAACTGGCGCATCATTTTGTTCAGCTTTTTTGCGCGAAATTCAGCCTGCCGGCGCCGCTGTTGAGCGAAGCCGAATTGGCGCGGCTGCTTGACTATGACTGGCCGGGCAACGTGCGCGAGTTGGAAAACTATATCAGGCAGCGCGTCCTGTTCGGCGATGTGCCCGCACTGCGGCCAGCCGGGGCATCTGCGGAATTGGCGTGGCGCGAACTGAGCGAAGCCGAGAAGCACCATCGTATCCGTAAGGCGCTGGAAGAATCCGCCGGCAATATGAGCACGGCGGCGCAACAGTTGGGCATTTCGCGCCGGACAATTCAGAAGCTCCGGCGCAAATGGCAAGACGCGTCTGCCAATCGCGTGTAATGAATTTAACAACGGCGACGGGCGGCAACTGCGAACTTCGGGTGCGAAGTTCGCACTACATTCGCAGCCCTGTTCGCATCACCCAGTTCAGATCGCCCGCGCCGAAATGAATAAAGCACGATAAACGGGGCGCTTACTCGCTTGGTTGGCCTTTAGGGGTCTGCGTTTCTGCGGCACAAGCATTGCGATAACCAGGCGCGGCGAACTCAAGCGAGGTCGCTGCAACCGGCTCAACCTGGTTCCTCAGCCGGGCCTTGCAATAACAAGAAGACGCGAATGGATCTGGCCACTGGCGAGTGCGATCCATCCGCGCCTTGCGGCAGAAGACGCAAGTGCGCCCCCTTCCAAGCGCACTTGTATCAAACACCCAAACCGAAAGTCAATCCGACTTTCACCATAAGGAGAAAGTATGTTTGATACAATGCGGTTCCCAAAATCTCGTTTGGCGGTATTTCTCTTGATTGTCGTGGCGGTTACAAACAGTTTGCCGGTCAGCTTTGCCGGCAGCGTCAACCTGGTTCCGGCGACTGGCAGCGCGGGCGCGGCACCGCCAGAGCCACCAGTCGCACCTTTGGTCATGCAATCTGCGCCGACTTACAACCTGTTGCTTCAGGACGACAGCACAGGCAGCATGCTCAGGTGGAACTCAACCACAGGTGAGTATCTTTACAGCCGGTGCAGCGATGGCTTCATCCTGACCGGCACGGGCATAGTCAGTTCTCACGGCTCGACTTACACGCTGACCCACAACCCGACGGATCGCCGCGTCCAGGCGACGCTCGATAACGCGCAGCATGGCGGCACAGCAACCATCCAGTATCCGCTAGGCTCAACAACCCAAACCATCACTGACCGCAGCACGACGCCTGATCCCGGCGCAAGCGATGCGGCCCCGCCGCAGGTCATCGTTACAGCCCCCAATGGCGGCGAACTCATCGATGCCGACACCAACTTCACGATTACCTGGAACGCCACGGATGATGGCGGCATCAGCAAACAGGATGTCTTGCTTTCAACGGATGGCGGCACATCCTTTTCTCCCATCGTCACCGGGCTTGCGGGCACGGTGAACCAATACAACTGGTTTGCGCTGGCCACGGTCAACAATCGCAACCTGCGCGTGCGCGTCGTCGCCTACGATAACGCCTGCAACGCGGCACGCGATGACAGTGACGCCAGCTTCCAGATCGTCAATAGCGGCGCGTTGCCACACGTCGCCGAATCACCGATCTTCATGTCGTCAGGCGGCTTCCGGTCGATCATTCATCTGTGCATCCATGCAGCCAGTCCGGTGACCGTCGAACTGGCGGTGCGCAATCGCTATGGCACGGCGCTGGCCGCGCCGCCGGCGCGATTCACCATGGCACCTGACATCCCGCGAGCAATTGATGTGGTCACGTTGCTAACGCCGGGCGCGCCGCCACCGGTAGGCGATCCGAATATCTCTATGGGCAGCATTCGCCTGCGGCACAACGGCACTGAAGACAACAATGTCCTCGGCGCAGTCGCCGTAGATCGCAATCACGAAGGGACTTCATTCATCGTGCCCTTGACCTATGCGGCAACGACGCAATCGCCGGCGAGTACGATGCAATGCTCGCCGCTGTTCTATATCGACGAGGCGACGAGCGCGCTGCTTTCATTGCAGAACGTCACGAATGCGCCAGTGACGATTGGCGGGGCGTTGCATTATGGCACGGGCGCACCGGGCACGCCCGGCGGCATCATCTCGCTGCCGCTGTTTACCCTTGCGGCGCAGCAAACCTTGATTACCGATCTGTCGACCTATGCCGGCCAGATGCAGGGCGCGGAGTGGGGTTCGATCACGCTCAATGCGCCGGGGCAGACGGTCATCGCGCAAACGGTGATGATCTCGCATGCGAATGAACTGGCGTTCACTTCGCCGTTCATTGATCCGGCGATGTACACAGGCACAACGAGGGTGGCCAGCACACTGAAGCTCGATTACAACATGGCCATGAAAGCCTGCTTGATGGTTTGCAATACGTCGCCCACCGACACCCGCACGGTGACGGCAACGTTCAAAACCGATAACGGCGTATTGCTGCCTTCACAACAAGTCACACTGGGGCCGGGGCAGCAAAACATGATTGAGTTGGATTCGCGGTCGCTGCTTGCCGCCGGCACAAGCACGATGGCAAACGTGACGCTGAGCTACAGCGGCGCGGCGTCGGACATCGTCGCCGGCGCGGTGTCGATGGCACCGGCGTATGGCTGCGCCATCCCAGCGCAGGTCGTCGAGGTGCTACCGGGCACGGGCCGGCAACCGTTATCGCCGTTCTTCTACTTTGACGAGCGCACGTCGGGCATTCTGCAAATCTCCAACACTGGCGCGAGCGACATAAAGGCTGGCGCCAAGATGGAATTCTCCGATAGCACCTTGCCGTCGCTGAATACGGATTTGATCACGGTTCCGGCACACGGCACGGCGACGGTGGATTTGCAGAGCTACTTCAGCCGCGTCGACGATACCGTCAAAGCTCAGGGTTGCCTTGAGTTGATTCACAACGGCACGCCGGGCACGGTCGCCGCGACCTTCTCGGCCATCGGCGCGGGCAATAATCTGTCGTTCGTCGTGCCGCTGGTATCCGGGCCGGTGTTTGCTTCGCAAGATATGGAGTTGTTTCCGAACAACGTTGAACTGCTGCCGGGAGAAGGCAGCAGCTTTGCGGTGATCACCGGCGGCTCCTTGAGCGCGCCGAACTGGAGCGTCAGTTCAAATGTCGGCAAGCCCGGGAGCATCACGGCAGGTGCGTCAACCGATACGTATGTCTACCCGGCGTCTTATGTTTCTTCGGCGGACCCGAATACGGTTGCGGTAACGCTCACGGCAGACGCGACGGCAAGCGGCGGGCCTATCCAGACCGGAACCATCACGCTGGCAAAGGTCAAGGTCATCGGCTTTGCAACGAACAATGCACAGGGTCAGGCGACGAATGGGAGGTTAAAACCGGACGCGAATGGGAGTAACGGAACGCGGTTCACCATTACCGGCAAAAATGCCTGGCCCGACGGTGTGCTGACTGTAAAATTCAGGATCGAGGGCGAAGATACTGGAACCGTCAACGTCACAAAGGATCCACTGAACCCGAAAGTGTTGACCGGGACAGCCCCTGGCAGCACCACGATTGGAGATGCGCAAATCATTGTGCTGCAAAACAACATCAAGATTTCGAAAGATAAATCGGGGGCCGCATACTACGCGACCGATCCGCCGACGGCGGTAACGAGTGTGCAAGCCATCAACGCAGCAGGCACGCCGGATGGGTTCAACCGGCTGGGCGGTATACTGAACATCAATGGCAATGGATTCCAATCCTTCGGAACCATCCTTCCCAGCGTCAACATTGGTGGTCTCGATTTCGATATCAATACTATCAATGCTACGCAAATCAATGGACTCGTCTTGCGAGCGCCGAGAGATGTCCAGTCTTGTGGAGGCCCGCCTTGTTTGAATGTGCGGGTGAAGAATCCCGGCGGCAAGAACCAGGACAAAGTCGCAAGCGCCATTCCGATCTACAACCTGAAACCCGGCCCCGTCCCACTGCCGCAAGGTCGGTCTGGTGACCACGGCCTGTCCATCGGCGGCACGACAGTAATCATTTTCGGGGCTTCAGGGGATGCTCACTTTGACTTCGTTGACCAGGTGACGGTAGGTGGAACTCCTGCCTTGATCACGACTCGAAGCGCATCGATGATCACGATAGTGACGCCGCCGCACACCGCAGGGCAAAACAATGCTATCGTGCTGTTCGACGTGGACAATGCAGCTCCTGCCGGCACGCCTGTCCCCAACGGCGGTTTTCGCTACGATCTCACCCCGGTGACGGCATTGCCGGTGCCGTACCTTAATATTTATATTGTTGGGCCAGGTGAAGGCATAGCCTATGACACGGTCAATGGCGTTAAAATACCCAACACGCTCAACTGCCTCTCCAACGTCAGCGGCGTCGCCGTGGTAGCGGTCCCGCCGCCGGTTATTGTGCCGTTTGATGTAGCAGCAGCCCGAGATAACGGCGGGACTTTTACCTGTACTGGCTGTGCAGGCACCCATGAAGGAGACATAACCTACAAGCTGCTGAACACTGCCGCCATGAATAACGAAAGCCTCAAGAAGCTGGTGACGAGCCATGTGAAAATCAGTTACGGAGGCATCGGCTCTTGCACAGGGCCCTTCTAGCAATGTGCAGGTGGCAATGATTTGAATAAACCGGGAGGGGCTGGCAATTATATTGCCACCCCTTCTCGGACTTCACATATCCAGGAGGATTTATGAAAGGGACATCTCGCGCAATACGGCTATTGATTTTCCTGGTCGTGATCACACAGGCAGTTCCCGTACTCGCTCAGGGCAATGGCTTTTCGGTCAGTCCTTTGGTCAAACGCGGCGATCCCACTCCTGGTGGCGGGCGTTTCTTCGACTGCAACGATTGTTCGGGGCGCATCTATGGGGCACACGCGCTGAATAATTCAGGGAGCCTGGTGTTCTGGGCGGAGACGACCGGGGATGCTTGCATTCAGGGCCTCTTCATCGTCTCTTCATCCACATCCAAGTTACTTGCACCGGGTTGTGTTGATCCTTCCTCAACCGCTTATAATGGAGGCAACTATGCGAATCTCAATGATTCCGGGCAAGCAGCGTTCCATGGAAGCCGGTCCATCGCCGGAGGAATCATACTCTATTCGCAGGACCAGTTGACCCCAATAGCGACCACTGGCGATCCCACTCCTGTGGGCACGATTTTCAAGGGCTGCGGCTTTAGCGACCCGGTGGTTAACAACCGGGGAGAAATTGCTTTCGGCGCATGCAGCGACGACGACAATGGCCGCTTCGCGGATGGAATCTTCTTGTATTCCAGCAGCATCCTGCGCCCGGTCGTCCTTGACGGCGATCCTTCGCCAATCGGCGGCTTCTTTGTACTGAACTTCTTTCCCGCTTTAGACGGATTCATCAATGATAAAGGTGATGTGCTCTTCCAGTCGGGGGTTATACTCGATTCCAATGTGAAGGAGAAATACGGCCTGTTTCTCGCCACCAGCGACGGCATCAAGAAAGTCGTCGTCGACGGCGATCCGCTGCCTAATGAGACGATTGTTTTTCCCGGCTCGCTTGGCATCGGCGATATCAACGATAAATCCGAAGTCGTCTTCACCGTCCTGCTGCAAGGCAAAGCCGATACCGGCATCTTCCTCAAATCGGGCGAGACGATCCACAAGATCATGGCGCAGGGCGACCCAACGCCCATCGGCGGCACCTTCTCGACGCTAAATGATCCTGACCTGATCGACCGCTACCTCTTCGCTCGCCCACGCCTCAACCACAACGGCGCCGTTTTATTCAAAGCCAAAGTCGATGGCGCGCGGATCGGGTTGTTTCTCGCTTCATCTAACGCCCTGCTCAAAGTCGCCACCACCGGCGACCAGTTATCATCGGGCGAAACGATACGCTTAATCGATTCCTTTGCCTTGAACGATCACGGTCAAGTGGCATTCTTTGCTTACGGCAAGAAAGACCGTCGCAAGCCGCTCGGCGTGTTTCTCGCCAAGCCGCGCGAGCCACAAATCACCAAGATCAAGCTCAAAGGCAAGCAGGACGTGTTGGAGTTGCGCGTCAACGGCGCGGCCATGATCACCAACGACACGGTGATCGAAATCAATGGCGTGCCGCTTGGTAGGCTGGATTACCCGGCGGATTTTCGAGAAGACGGCGGCACGACGAGGCAGGTCACCAGCCGCGATACGCAACTCGAACAACGCTTGCCGGTGGGCCAGAGCGTGCAGGTGACCGTCTATAATCCGCTGACCAATCAGCGCAGCGCCCCCAAGTCATTCGTCAGATAAAGGGGACGCGGGTTCGGTTGATTGAGGGCAAAGATGGACCATTGGCAGGACCAAAAGGCCAGGACATGGCCGTTGAAAAGTTACTCTTGCAAATGGGCAGCGCGCACAGTAACCTCGTGGGTAGAGAAGATGGGTTCTGGCTTCGACTGGGCGCGCCTTTCATCATTCAGATCGCACCATATGATGCAACCATCCCGGCTCCGATTTATTATTGACTCGGTGTGTCGAAGGAGGCGCAAGACAGCTTGAGAGCGGTCAAGATCAAACAAGTCCGCCGCTGGCCACTGCTCCAGCCCCTTGCGGTGCGCAATTTCCGCTTGTTATTCCTCGGCCACTGCGGCTCTATCCTCGGCGATCAGTTCTACCTCATTGCCCTGCCCTGGCTCGTCTACAGTCTCACAGGCTCAAGCCTCATGCTGGGCTCGGTGCTGCTGGTTGCGGGTGCCGTGCGCTCAACCTTCCTGTTGATGGGCGGAGCGCTGTCGGATCGCTTCTCGCCGCGTGTGTTGATGTTGACGGCCTATGCGCTGGGCGCGCTGGTGACGAGCTTGACGGCACTGACCGTGCAACTCAATGTCACGCAGCGTTGGCACCTGTTCTGTCTGGGCGGCTGCTTTGGGCTGGTTGAGGCGACCTTCTTTCCGGCTTACCAGTCGGTGACGCCGTTGATCATTAACCGCGAGCAACTGGTCGCCGGCAATTCCCTGCTGCGCAGCGCGGTAAGGCTGATGGGCGTCATCGGCCCGGCCCTTGCCGGCATCGTCCTCAAGAAGACGGGCTTCACCGCCGCCTTCGCCTTCGATGCCCTGTCCTTCGTCTTTGCCTTCAGCATGATCAGCATGATCCGCACACCGCCAGTTGCCGAGACGCCAGGCGCTGAAGCCGCGACGGCAGCCGTGGCACCGCGACAACCGCTTTTGCAGAGCATCGCCGAAGGCTTCCGCTACACCCTGCGTAATCGCACACTGCGCTCGCTATTTGCATACCTTACCGCCTTCGAGTTTGCTGCCGCCGGCACGGATCACGTTGGGTTGCCCGCCTTTGCCCGATTGCATTTCGGCCAGGAGGATGGCTCTATAGCTTTTGGCGCGATGGCCTCATCGCTGGCCGCCGGTCTGTTGATCGGCATGGTGCTGGCCGGGTCATTGAACGCTTTCAAACGCGAGGATCGCGTGGCCACTCTGATGACTATACTGATGGCCTGCGCCCTGACTTCCCTCGCCTTCGCCTCGACGCTGCTGCCGGCGTGCGCCTGTCTTTTCGCCTTTGGCCTTGCCAGCGGCGCGGTCAGCATCATCATTCAAGCGAGGATTCAAATGACTGCCGATAAGCGTATGCTCGGTCGCGTAATGAGCATCTTAATGCTCGCCATTTCACTGGTCGAAATGGCGGCCCACGCGCTCGCAGGGGTGCTCGCCGATTGGAACCTGCGCGTTGTCTTTTTACTCAGCGGACTGATGATGGTCATCGCCTTCTTTGCCTGGATCGGCAGTCAAAAACGCGCCGCCGCCTTCCCCACAGAGCCTTGAGGCAAGCCTGCGAGCCGGCTGACAAGTTACGGTTGACAGAATTCATCCGAGTAGGTGATAAAGGCAGGTTGTAAATCCTTATACAAAACAGGCCGCCCGCGAGTTTGCCTCGACTCGTCATATGGCAGATTGTCAGCGCCTGACTGAGGTGGCGCAAGACGCCTTGCCTGCGCCGACGGATGTGCAGGCAACTGATTGACACCTGGTCAAAGCGATCATCATACTTGCTCATTCGGAACAGCCTGGCGGGGGAGAGATTATGGAAAACCTGTGGCAAGATCTTCGTTATGGATTGCGCGGGCTGGGCAGGCAGCCCGGATTCACCCTTGTTGCCATCATCGCGCTGGCGCTCGGCACCGGCGCCAATACCGCCATCTTCAGCGTCGTCAACGCCATTCTACTGCGCCCGCTCAACTATGGAACGCCGCAGCAACTCGTCATGGTCTGGGGCACGAACAGCCGCAGCAATCTCATGAAGGATGGCCTATCCGTGCCCAATCTGCTGGATTATCGCGAGCAGAGTTCGACGCTTGAGCAGATCGCCGCCTATTCGCAAGCCGATTTCAATCTCAGTCACGTCGGCGAGCCTGTCCATGTTCAGGGCGCATTTGTCACCGCCAACTACTTCACGACGCTCGCCGTGCAGGCGCGCTATGGGCGCACCTTCAGCGATGGCGAAGATCAATCGCGCGCTTCTCGCGTGGTGATTATCAGCGATGCGCTCTGGCAAAGACAATTTGCCGGCAACCGCAATCTGCTGGATCAACCGATTCAACTCAATGGCGCCAGCTTCACCGTCGTCGGCATCCTGCCGCAGGGATTTCAGCCGGTCAATCCGGGCGATGAACTCTTTGTGCCGCTGGCTCTTGATGGCGGCGACATTCAGCGTACACCGCCGGTCGGCCCGCCTGAAATCATGAAGATGCGCAATCTGCGTTTCATTTATGCGTTCGGGCGGCTCAAGCCGACGGCCAGCATCGCGCAGGCGCGTAGCGAGTTGAGCGCCATTGCGACGCGCAACGAAACCCAGTACCCGAATGACAATGCCAACATCGGCGTCAACGTCGTCGGCATGCAAGAGGAGATAGTTGGCGACATCGGCCCGGCGCTCAAGTTGCTGTTGCTTGCCGTCGGCGCGGTGTTGTTGATCGCCTGCGTCAACGTCGCCAACTTGCTGTTGGCGCGCGCCACCTCTCGTCAGAAAGAGATTGCCATTCGCACGGCGCTCGGCGCATCGCGTGGGCGCATCGTCGGCCAGTTGTTGACCGAAAGCATTTTGCTGGGGCTGGCGGGCGGACTGTTCGGACTGGTGCTGGCGTTTGCCGGCCTCAAGCTGCTGCTGTCGATCAGTCCGCCGAACATCCCGCGCCTCACAGAGATCAACATTGACCTGCGCGTGCTCGGCTTTACGCTGCTCGTCTCGTTGTTGACCGGCCTGATCTTCGGCCTCGTGCCGGCATTGCAGGCGTCGAAGCCGAATCTCAACGAAACGTTGAAAGAAGGGGCGCGCGGCTCATCGGTGGGCGGCAATCGCCAGCGCCTGCGCCGCGCCCTGGTCGTCATCGAGATGGTCTTGACGACGATGCTATTGATCATCACAGGCTTGATGATTAAGAGCTTCTCGTCATTGCAACAGATCAATCCCGGATTCAAGCCGTCGAACCTGCTGACGATGTGGGTAGACCTGCCGCCGGCCATGTACTCCGAAGACAAACAGATCATTGGCTTCTTCAACCAGGCGTTCATGCGCATGCAGGCGCTGCCCGGCGTCGAATCGGTCGGCGGCGTCACCAGCCTGCCGCTGACGTCGAATTTCATCGTCCGCTTTCGTTTCACGGTTGACGGGCGTCCGCCGGCTTCCGCCAACGAACGCCTGACGTCGAACTTTCGTGGGATTCATTACAATTACTTCAAGACGATGGGTATCAATCTGCGCAGCGGCAGGACGTTCAGCGAAGCCGACAGCGAACAATCGCCGCCCGTCGCCATCATCAACGAATCGTTCAAGCAGCGCTTCTGGCCCGACGAAGAGGCCGTCGGCAAGCGCATCACGCTTCCGGGTATCGGCAACGTCTCTCGCGAAATCGTCGGTGTCGTCAGTGACGTCAAGCATGCCAGTCTCGACGCCGATGCGGGATGGGAACTGTATGTGCCTTATCAGCAGAAGCCCTTAAACGTCATGAATCTCGTTGTGCGGACGGCTGGCGAGCCGACCAGCCTGACGTCGAGCGTGCGTCAGGCGATTCTTGATGTGGATCCCAGCCAGGCCATCTATGACGTAAAGACGATGGATCGAGTGGTCAGCGACTCGCTGTCGCAACCGCGCCTGTATAGCGTGCTGCTGGGCATCTTTGCCGTGGTGGCGCTGGTACTGGCCGGCGTCGGCATCTACGGTGTAATGAACCATACAGTGAACCAGCGTATACACGAAATCGGCATACGTCTGGCGCTGGGGGCGCAGCGCGGCGACATATTGAAGATGATCGTCGGGCAAGGCATGGGCATGGCTTTGCTGGGCGTAGTGCTCGGACTGGTGGCCGCCTTGTTGCTGAGTTTCACGGCAGCACATTTTATCAAGGGTTTGTTGTTTGAAACGGTGGGCGTGCGCGATCTGACGACCTTCGCGGTTGCGCCAGTCCTGCTGGCCTTCATCGCCTTCCTGTCTATCTACATCCCGGCGCGGCGCGCGACGAAGGTAGACCCGATGGTCGCCCTGCGCTATGAGTGAAGAGTGAAGCCAATCAGCCATGTGGCGTTGGCAGATTGCCAGGTGAGCCAGTGTATTACTTGTTCTCTATGATGAATCATCTGACATAGACGGAAGGCACCGCCACGTCGCCGCTCACTCCCCAACCGACCACCCGCGACACGCCATCCGAACTGTTGATGATGTACCACGTGCCGTTCGACGGTCGCCAGATGGCGACGTCGGCTTTGCCATCTCCGTCATAGTCTGCCGCCACCGGCACGTCGCCGCTGACGATTCCCCAACTTAACGTCTTGACCGTATTCGTTGCACTGTTGATGATGTACCACGTCCCGTTTGACGGTCGCCAGATCGCCAGATCGGTTTTGCCGTCGCCGTCATAATCTGCCGGCACTGCCCGGTCGCCGCTCACCCCCCAGTAATGATCTACGGTGCTGTTCGAGTCGCTATTGCGCAGGTGCCATTTGCCATCTGTCGGCTGCCAAACGGCAAAGTCTATCGTGCCATCGCCGTCATAATCTCCCTGCACAGGCACATCGTCACTGCCTCCCCAGATGACATCCTTCTGGGTGCCGTCCGAACTCCTGATGATGTACCAGCGACTGGTTGCGGCGCGGAAGATGGCGATGTCCGTCTTGCCATCAAAATCATAATCCGCAGGGGCCGGCACATCGCTGCTTACCCCCCAGCTACGAATCGTTACCTGCGCATTGGAACTGTTGACGATGTACCAGACGCCCGTTGAGGGCCGCCAGATGGCTACATCGGTCTTGCCGTCGCCGTCGTAATCTCCCGGCACAGGCACATCGCCGGCAACGCTCCAGCCGAACAGGCTGAGCGAGCCGTTGGCGGAATTGTTGATATACCAGGTGCCGTTTGAGGGCCGCCAGATCGATACGTCGGCTTTGAAATCGCCGGTGAAATCGAATGCGGTCGGCGGTTGAGCGACCGGCCCCCGCTGCCCGACCAGGAAGTTATCGAGGTACACAGTACTCATGCCTTGTTGGGGGAAATAGGAATAATTAAAGATCAAATGGTCGATGGGCGTAGCCGAAGTGAAGCCCACAAAGGTCGGCCCTCCGGCAGTGTAATGGAACTCTCCCCCGACAGATACGGCCAGGTTCATCGGAAACGAATACTGCTCGAACCCTACCGCTGTCGTCCCTGGCGGAAGGGTGACGATTACTTGGACGCCTTCCGGGACCCCTTCGCCAAGAACCACCTTGCTGCCGTTGCGCAGGTTGATTCCAACCGCCTGAGAAGCCGAAAAAGTTATACCGTTTACGACGATTGGTTGAGAGCCGCGTGAAAGCGGTTGATCCTCGAAATCAGTGGCTTGAAGATTCTGTGATGCCGCGATGAAGGCGTCTCGATCCGTGTAGATTCTGGCGCCCGCTTCAGCCGTAGAAGCGAACAAGACATACAGGGCACACATAGATAACAGAAGAAGTAAGGGTCTTAAAATTCGATTCATCATAGGCCACCTTATGCCTGCTGCTCAGACATTGCTGATTGTTAATCTTGCCGGCGACCATAACAGTTTTCTAAGCTTGTCTCAAGGAAATTCGCCTGATGGCCATCAAGCGTATGGAGCCTTCTGTCATCCATTACTACTCAATAATCAACGGCGTGCGCTGCGCTGAGGCCACGTCGGTTTTCTCATTCCGCATGGCCGCAGACAAATAAATTTTACCGAACCACTGAAGTTTTCCGGCTTATGAGGCGATGATTGAATCCGGCACGTAGCCGCGAACGTCTAAAGGCCAGACGGCGGTAAAGGTCGAGCCTGTGCCCGGCGCGCTCTGGACATGAATCCTGCCGCCGAGCAATTCTACCAGTCGCTTGCTGATCGGTAATCCAAGTCCCGTGCCGCCGCCGTGATGCGGATGTGAAATGTTTACTTGCTGGAACTCTTCGAAGATGAGCGGTATCTGTTCTTCATTGATGCCGATGCCTGTGTCGCTCACCTCGACGCGCCACATCTCGCCGGCATCCCGCGCCGCTTTGATCAATACCGCGCCGCCTGCCGGTGTGAACTTGATGGCATTCGATGCGAAGTTCGTCACTACCTGCGCAACCTTTGTAGGGTCGCTTACAATGGCCGGCAGGTCGCTCGCAACCTCCAGGCGCAGGTCAATGCCCTTGTCGCTGGCGGTCTGCTTCAAGCCTGTGACGATGGAGTCGAACAACTCGGCGGCATCGAACTCCTGAATCTTGATCTGCATACGCCGCGCTTGCAGACGTGACAGGTCGAGCAGATCATTGACCAGGCGAATCAACATCTGAGTTGATTTTTCGAGCCGCCCGACGGTCTCTTGCTGGCGCGGGCCGAGCGGCTCCGTCTTGTCGCGGCTCAAGACCATCAACAGCCCTGTCAGTGCGTTGAGCGGCGTGCGAACTTCGTGAGCGATGGTCGAGATGAAGCGCGATTTCATCTCGTCAACCTGGCGCAGTTTTTCGTTAGCTTGCTGCAAATCACGGTTCGCCTGTTCCAGTTCGCGCCGGCTGCGTGTGAGTTCCGCGAGCACGCGCACCAGTTCGCTGTTTTGCGCCTGCAACTCCTCGATCATGCTCGCTTCACTGGCCGAGAAGAAGTGCTTGCGGATGTCATCGACCGGACGCAGGGCCCGCTGAAAATCGTCGAACCATTTGATCGCTTCGATGCGCGTGCCTTTGCCCGGCACGGTTTGAATGCGGAACTCATCCATCAATCGTTGCGATCCGGCGAGTCCTTTGCCGAGTCCGCTTTTGGATTGAAAATTACCAGAAAGAATCTGCTCGACATCCTGAATGCCCGGCCCGTCATCTTCGCAGACCAGTTCCAGGCCGCGGCGCTCGCCGCGCTCGATCAAAGAAACGTTGAGGCTGCCGGTCTGCGCATACTCGTAGATGTTGCGTGTCAGTTCAGAGGCGACCGTCGCCAGCTTGATCTGCGTGACGTTATCGAAACCCAGTTCGCGCGCCGCCAGCCGCACGCGGTCGCGGACGCGCGGCAAATCGCTTTCGCGGCGTATGAAGATCGAGCCGATCTGATCGCGCCGCGTGGCGATATCGGAAGCGCTGTCGAAGATCTCTGCCGTCACAATTGCAGCCTCCCACAGAGAATCGTCGCATCGTCGTTTGGGCGGGAGAAATCGCGCATCACCGTCGCGCAAAGCAGTTGCGGGTGCAGTCCCATCAGGCCCGGATAATTGTCTGCATCCCAGCGTTCCGAAATGCCATCGGTCGCCATCATCATCGTCGATACCTTCGGCAGGTTCTCCTTGAAGACCTTCACACGTTCGAGCCGCGAGCCGAGCGTGCCGTTGAGCGAGATGAAGCGCAGCCGCTCGCGCCCGCCGATGACACGGAAGTCTGTGTTGCCGATGCCGGCATATTCGATGACGCCCGCCGCGCGGTCTATCGCCGCCAACCCCATCACCGCGCCGCGCATCATGCGCAAGGCCTCGTGCGTCGCCCGTATTATCATTTCGATAGGTTGTGTAATGTTCCTCTCAATCGTCGCGATGGCGGCGCGGGCCGAGTCGCTTGCCGCTTCGCCGTGTCCCAGTCCGTCGATCATCGCCAGCAGCAAGCGGTTGCCTTCGTAACGAATCAAGTAAGCGTCGCCGTTCTGCGTGTGGCCCTCGGCGGGCCGCGTCATCGCGCCCCAGAGTCCGGGCACAGCCTGCGGCGCGGCAGCTTCAGGGTTGGCGCGCTTGCGAAAGACGATGGCTGTGCCGTGCGTCGTTCGCCCGTACAGGGGCAGCCGCCGCGTGGCGCTGTCCATCGCCGAGTAAATGTAAAAGTCATCACTCATGCGTTTGACCGCGCCAAGCCCCGCGCCGAGCGAGCCGGTGGTCGAGTATCCATCGTTGATCGCCATCGCCGTGTCTTCAATGCCCGGCCCTTTGTCGAGATAGATGATCTCGATGCCGCGCGGCTCAAGCGTTTCGTCGGCGCAAGCGTAATACATGCGCCCGCTGCCGCGCGCAAACTTCAAGGCATTTGTGCCGAGTTCTTTGACGACGATTTCAATCTCGGCGAGTTGGCGTTCGTTGAAGCCGAGTTCGACGGCGTGGCGATTGATGTTGCGCCGCGCCAGGCCGATCTGTGTTTCGTGGGTCAGCGGTATGGAGTCGAATTGCTTCATCACCCTAGAGCCATTTGGTTATCGTGACGACGGTGCCAAGGCCGACTTGCGAGGCGATCT
>JBBWZK010000052.1:0-45269 GCA_039648975.1 Blastocatellia bacterium | reverse complement strand
ATCAACGACTTTCGCATTGCCATGTTCATCGAGCATGATGTTGGAGGGTTTGATGTCGCGATGGATGACGCCCCGCTGATGCGCATAATCGAGCGCCGCCAGCGCCTGCCTGATCCAGGTCAGCGCCTGTCCCTGATCCAGGGGGCTGTTGCTGCGCTCTATCAGATCGGCAAACGAGCCGCCAGATAAATATTCAATGACCAGATAAGACTGATCGTGCTCGACGATGTAGTCCAATACCGGGGCGATGTGCGGATGCCGCAGTTGCGCCTGCATCTGCGCCTCTTGCAGGAAGCGGTCGCGGAATTTCTCGTCGCGGGTCAGAAACAGAGATAAGCCTTTCACGGCGCCCGGCGTACCCAGATATTTGTGGCGAGCTAGAAACACCTCACCCATCCCGCCTTCTCCGAGCAGGGATAAGATCGTCCAGTTGCCGCACTCTCTGGCCTGTATCATCAGAAGTCTTGCACCTCACTGGCTGGAACCGCGACTTGTACATGTCTGACGGTGAACGGCACACGGAAACTGATGATCGCGATAGAGACCGAAAGGTCGCCTTCTATTTTGAAGGACATCCCTTCGCCGGTGATCGCGTCAATCGCACCGGCAAGCGCATTTCCTGGACTGAATCGCATCGGCAGATCAAAGGCCGCTTCTCCCCCCGAATCGAGGGCGATAGCACCGCTTTCGGGCGCGGCCCAGGTGCCCTGCCCGACCTCCTGATCATTCAAAAAAATCTTATAGCGCGCCGACGTGATGCGACCGGATAGCGCCGTCGAGTTTTTGACTCTCACCCGCGCGATGACGTCGCCGGTCCCTGTGAAGGCGCGCGCCACCCCTTTGGCGCGATCAATGAGGCCGGGCGAGCCGTTCGCATCCTCCTTTGCTTTTTGCGGAATTGCAAAACCTTCAAAGGTGACCGTCATGTTTCTGGAAAAATAGGTGACAATGGCATAAAAGGTTCCCCCCAGGATGACGGCCAGAAGCCCCAGGGTAATCACCCAGACTTTCCAGCCGCCGCGCCGGCTAGACATCGCCGTCGTTGGGCCGCTTGCAGGGACCAACTCGGTGCCTTCCTGATCGCAGAACCTGGCAGCCTCGCTGTAAACTTGACCACATTGCGGGCAATACTTGGGCATGGTTTATCCTCACTCTGTTGATGGCGGATCGAACATGATAAATGTCCAGACCGTGGCGCCGGTCTTGATCTTGGCATAGTTGGTGAGCGCCGTTTTGGCGTCTATGCTCGCATCATTGACAAAGGTGCCATTCATGCTTTTTTCATCATCGATAATGAACGAGGTGCCTTTGCCGCGATAGATAATGGTCGCGTGGCGGCTCGACATTTGCGGATCGTCGCGCAGACACACTTCACAGTCGGGATCGCTGCCGATATAGTTGCGGCCTTCGCGCAGGGGTAAGACCTCGCCGTCCGGTCGCCATGTATAAGTCACCAGGATTGCCGCCATCCGGCGCGTCGCCGCAGGTTGCCGGAGATGACGCGCCGTCGGCAATTGATCAGGTCGCTCTGTGCTATCACCAAAAGCAGTCTTTCGCCGCGATGAACCGGCGGCCCGCTCTGGCGCTGGCGGCGGCGGCGGCGGCTTCGGCTTCGGCAGCGGGCTATTTTCGGGCATGGTGGGCTGGCGCATAAAGGGCGAGCCTTCGGGGACGGTCGCCGCTCGACCGCCGCCCTGTGGCGGCGCTGTCTCGTCCTGGCCGCCACTGCAATAAGGACAGGTGCTCCATCCCGGATCCATGACGTGGCGGCCAGCCGGACACATTCGCACCGGCGTCTCCGCCATGAAAACATAATTGCAATTCATGCAGCGCTTGGCCTGGTCTCGATTCTCGGTCTGGCAGGTCGGACATTTTTTGCTCATCGTCGTTCTCCTTCCTGGTAATCCATCCTACTTTTGCCGGAAAGCTAAGGATGGATGATGATCTCGTAACCTTCAAAGTCTTTGGCAAACTCTTTGACAAAGTCATTCGGCAATGGCTTCACTTTCAATCTCCCCTTGAATTTCTGGGCAAGGATTTTGGCGTCCGGTTCATATTCTGGTTTCAGGCAATAGATTCCCTTGTCGAGCCATTGGTCGGGGTCATAGAACAGATAGAGGATTTTCCGTCCGCCGACGGAATAGATCTCGTCAACCTGTTTCCCTGCCTCTACCGTACTGCCCGTCACATCAGGAGGAGAGGCGGGAAGGAGTATTCCCATGAACGGCTTTGGCGGCGGCGGCTTGATCGAATCCAGCGAAGCACCGGTTCCCGAACCGGTAGCCGTTGCGCCGGTAGCCGTGATGGACGACGGGACCTGGCCCTGATTGTTTCCTCCATTGAGGCTGGTATTGGCATTAGCATTGGTCGGCAATGACGCCTGAGTCTCAGACTGAACCCCTGCCGATGAGGTGTTGGCATTTGAGGTATTGGCATTCTCAGGCGCTTTATTCCCGTTGTTCACGGGATGATTTTCGTTTGCCGGAGCGTTCGTATTGTTGGCGTTGTTCGGGGAATGGATTAGACTACCCCAGCCGATCACGCCTGTAAAAAACAAGACAATGAGCGACAGCAAGACCGCGATGGCTGAAACCAGGCCGATGCTCAGGGCCAAGGGAATCTCATCGGCGATGCGGCCAGTCGCTTCACGGCCAGTCCCAGCCGGCCCGCTCATCGCCCGCCGCTTTCTTTCACCGCATTGCAGAAACTGAACCGTGACGTTATCTTCGCCGCCCGCCGCCAGCGCCAGATCGATAAGCGCGTCGGTGATCTGTTGCGCGTCACGGTAGCGGCCAATCACCTGCTCAATCGCCGGGTCATCGACATATCCGCAAAGGCCGTCGGAGCACAGCAAGATGCCGTCGCCCTCGACTAATTCGAGCGGCGGTGAAATCTCCAGTTCGATCTCGGTCTTCTGCCCGAAGGCGCGTGTGATGACGCTGGCATCGGGATGATCGCGCGCCTGTTCTTCAGTAATCATATTGTGATCGATCATGCGCTGGACGACCGAATGATCGCGCGTCAGGCGTTCGAGCCGGCCCGCGCGGAAGCGGTAAGCGCGACTGTCGCCGGCGTGCGCGATGATGATCTGCCAGTTGCGCACGAGGCCGAGCACCAGCGTCGCTCCCATGTTGGCGGTCTCAGGGTCGCCATTGTTGGCTTTCTGATAAATGTCGGAGTTGGTTCTCTGGGCCGCATCCTGAAGCGCCTGGTCGGGCGGGATTCCAGGCGGAAACGATTTCAGGTAAGCGTCAAAACCATCTATCGTCATGGCGGCTGCCGTGGCACCGCCTTTGTGGCCGCCCATGCCGTCAACGACGATGTACAACTCGCCAAGCGGCGAAGGAAAGCGCCCCATGCGATCCTGATTTTCGCTTCGCACTTTTCCGACATGGGTTTTCGCGCCGACGCGCAAGGCCGGCATCTTCACTGTTTGATTCACGTCCGTGCTCCTTTGATATGGATTGCCATCGAGATGAACCAAGCTCCCCTAATGCACATCGCGCAGTCTGAGCACCAGCATCATTCCGCCTGTCAGGCAGGCCAGCATCACCAACAGGACTCCTACGCTCGTCACGATGCCAGCCCTCTGATCATCGGGAAAGAACCGCCCGGCCATGGTCTTCGTCTCGGCCTCTGCCGGCTGGTTGTCTGGACTGTACGGCGTCTGTTGCCATGCGCCGCGGGCATCGCTTTCCAACAACAACAGTGCTTCAAATCCCCACCTTGAAGCGACAATGAAAGTGATGGGCCGTGCGTCCTCGCCTTTGAGATGCGCCTGCACAATGGCGCCGGCCATCAGGATCATTAAAATCATGATCAAGATGGCGACGGTGGTGGCAGCTTCAGAGGTTCGCACCAAGGATGAAATAATCAGCCCGATGGCCAGCGCCACCAGGCCCGTCAGAATCATCACGCCCAGCATGAGCAGAAAAGGGCCTTTTAACCCTGAGCCGAAATAAACAATGGCCAGCAGGATCGGGCATTGCACCAGCCCCAGCAACCCGCCCAGCACCGTGAATTTGGAGGCAATGTAAGAGGGGATCTTCAAGTTGACCATGCGTTCACGGTGATAGATTGCCCATTCGCTGACAATCTCGCGCAGGGCATTCCAACAGCCGAGGAAGATCGCCGACACGATGACAAAGAATATCGTGTAGGTCGTCTTCAGAAAAGGTTCGGGCGCGATGGCACTGATCGCTTCCGTCCCGGCTTTCTTGCCCAGCGTGAAAACCACCAGGCTGCCGATGAGCGGCGCTAATAGAAGCAAGAGCGCCGTGTTCCATTTATCTTTAACTTTGATGGCGAAATTGCGCCTGACCAGCGTCCACCATTGCGAGAGATTGATCTCGCGCTTGATTTTTGGAGTCACCTGATTGACCGAACCGGCGGGCCGCTTGCCGGCGCGCTCGTCGACGTATTTTCGCTTGTAGCGCGAGGCGTGGTAGCGCGCCAGCCAGTCGGCGGTCTTTCCGTGCATCAGCGCGTGCAACACCGCGTCGGGCGAAGGCCCCAGGCGGCGACTGTCGCTGACGGTGCCATTGGGATTAAAAAATTCGATTGAGTCCGGATAGGCCGGCCCGAAGTAGACCATGCGGCCCGGGTCAACGGCCCCCTCGTCTTTGTTGATCAGGATGAGGCTATCCATCATGCGAAAGACTTCCAGGCTGGGTTGATGGATGGTGATCAAAATCGTCTTGCCGGCATCGGCCAGGTTGCGCAGCACCTTCATCACGTTATAAGCGTCTTCCGAAGCCAGGCCGGAGGTCGGTTCGTCGAGAAACAGTACCGAAGGATCGGTCAACAACTCCATCGCCAGATTGACGCGCTTGCGCTGACCGCCGCTGATGCCCTTCCTTTCAGGCGAGCCGATAATCACGTCTTCAGTGCCTTTGAGACTGAGTTTTTCCATCACGTCGGCGATGCGTTTCTCGATGTCGGCGCGGCTATAGTCGGACGGCAGGCGCAATCGCGCCGTGTAATAGAGCGCCTGTTTCACCGTCAGATCGCGATGCATGATGTCATCCTGCGGCACGTAGCCGAGGTGGCCGCAGAATTGTCCGTAGTTTTGATAGAGGTTTTGCCCGTTGATCAGCACCGTGCCGCTGGCAAGTGGGGTGTAGCCATTCAGGGCGTTCATCAACGTCGTCTTGCCGGCACCGCTCGGCCCCATTAGCGCGACAATCTCAGAAGGGTAGATGGTCAGCGAGACGTCTTCGATCAATTTTTTATGCTGGCGTCCGACCGCGACCGTGACGTCGCGCGCTTCAATCGTCACGTTGCCGCGATAGTCGCGCTGTTCAATCGTTCCCTCGACGGTGAAGACGAAAGTGTAGCTGCCGAGCCCTATGCGGTCGCCGACTCTGACCGGCACGATTCCAGAGATGCGCTCGCCGTTGACATAGGTGCCGTTGGTTGAGCCGAGGTCTTCAACCGTGTAGGCCGTGTGCGAGCGCGTCAGCCGCGCGTGGTGCCAGGAAATCATCGGATGATCGAGCACCTGATCACAATCCGGGTCGCGCCCCAACACCATCACCAGACCTTTGAAGCTCAAAGAGGTATGCGGCTTTTCGCCCAGAGAAACTTTGCCGAGCAGGCGGGCGGCGGGGATGGGAAACGAGCCGAAGTAAACCGTGTCGCTTTCTGACAACCGGCTGCGGGTAGCCTTATTCTCGGGGTTGCCGATGGCAATGCCGTTGGTTGAGCCGAGGTCTTCGATTACTGCCGGGCCGCCCGACAGCAGGATTCGCGCATGGTGGCCAGAGATCATCGGATAATCAAGCACGACATCGTTGTCTGCATCGCGTCCGATGCGAATGATCCGCGCCGCCGCGCCGCTGGCGCCGTTGCCGGTCGGCGGCCACGGAAGCCGCGCGCTCATGCCGAGCGTGATGACATCTTCAGGGGTGACCTGCACTTTCCCTTCGATCCTCAAGCCGTTGACAAAGGTTCCGTTTGTCGAGCCCAGGTCTTCAAGCAGGAACTGATCGTTTTTGTAACTCAGGCGACAATGATGGCCTGACACCGCCGGCTGCTCCACGCGAATATCGCAGTCGGCGGCGCTGCCGATGGTCCACTTATCGGCGGCGCTGCCAATGATCCCGCGCTTCGGCTCTCGCGGCGACACGGCTATCAGAGACGTGCCGCAATCATCGCAAAACTTCGCTTCCGTAAGATTCTTCGCGCTGCAAACGGGGCATGTAACATTTACCATACGACGTCCTCGTTGAAGGCTGATTCATCAGTCGCAACTCGGTATTCTCACTATCTTATGACGAAGGCGAACGAATATTTCACTTGATCTCGCTCGACATCAGCACGAGCACCGTCGCGCCGACGCGTATGCGGTCGCCAACCGTCAACGGTTTCGGCACCTGCTCGACGCGCTCATTGTTGACGAAAGACCCGTTCGTCGAACCATTGTCATGAAGAAAGAGCGAGCCTTCATGAAATTGTATGCAAGCGTGAAATCCCGACAGACGTTCATCTTCGACGCAAAGGCTGTTGCCCGGTTCGGCCCCTATCCAAAACGTCGCTGACTCAATCGGCGATAGGGTGCCGCGCAGCGGGCCGTCTTCAAACACGAGGACGGCAGTGGGATGACCGGCGCTTGGCGCAGTGAACTCTGTGCGGATCTTCGTCCTGCGTCTTTGCGGTCGTGCCGCCGCAGGCTCCGGCTGGCCAATCGCGACGGGCGTGGCCAGATCGCCTTCGGTTGCGGCCGCAACCGGGATCGAGGCGACTTCGGGATACATCGGCTTCGCCGCATAAGGGTCTGGCGAAGTAACTACAGGGGGAGGCGCAGGTAGCGCAGGCTCGAATGGCGGCGGCGCGGCGGCGACCTGCCCGGATCTTCGTGACCACCAGACGAGCAGCAGGACGAGCAACAAGAAGCCCCCGCCTGCCGCAAACCATGGCCAGCGGCGCGGGCTTGCTTTTGGCGGCAGACTGCTTACCTCTACGGGCTTAGTTGGTTCGACCGGCGAGCGCAGCAGCACAAGCGAGGTTTCGTCTTCGCCGACTATTTGACTTGCCGAATTCAGGCGCACGCCGAGGCGATGCTTCTGATCGTCGCCGCGCAGGTTCTGTGCGCTGAAGGTGGCGACCGGGGTTGCTTGCAGGCGCTCAATCCCGCGTTGGAAAATATTGACGAGCCCGTCCGAGTTCTCGGCTTCGACGTAATTGCCACCTGAGAGGCTGGCGAATCGCTCCATGTCGCCGAGATATTTTCTGTCGCTTTGCGTGAATCCGATGGCATCTATCGGCACACGTCGATTGCGCGCTTCGCTGATGACATCATCCTCAGTGAAACTTGAGCGTTCGTCGTGGCCGTCGGAGATCACCAGCACGCGCTTGCGCGCCGGCAATCCCTGGCCGTCAAACAGCGCCAGCGATTTATAAAGCCCGGTGTTGAGCCGCGTGTAGGTGCCGCTTGCCGTCAGATTATTGATCGCGGCGCGCAGGTGATCGCGCGAGTCGTCGAATGGCGATTCGACCTTCCACTCATCGGCAAATGAAACCAGCGCCACACGATCCTGGCCGCTCATCTTATCGATGTAGGCCATCAGGGCGCTCTTAATGTCATTGAGCGGCTCGCCTTGCATTGAGCGGCTGACGTCGACGGCGAGGACGATGGCCATGCCGCGCGCCGTATCGCCAAAGCGCGAAACGGTGCTGGCCGTGACGGTGGCGATGCCGTCTTCGATGAGCGTCAGGTCTTGCGGATTCGGGGCCGCTACCGACTCGGCGAGACGGCCCGGTCGCTCGATGACGATCTGCAACTGCGGCAGCTTGTCGGCGTAGATCGGGCCGATGCGCAGGTGGTTATCGGCTGAGACGACGATAATGAAGGTGAGCGCGAGCAAAACGAGCGTGAGGTAAATCACGGTTTGACGCATAGGGGGCCTCCACGTCATTCATATTCCCTGCACACATCAACGAGCGCAGCGATTGGCTACGCAGGCGCTTCAGCCGGCTGGCTTCCTGCTGCCTTTATCACAATGGCTGAGCAATCCCGGCGCGAGCATGGCAAAAACCATCGGAGTAGGGCCTGCCGCCGTTGTCGGGGCGCCATCCTTATCGGGAAAGGTCATCAGAACCTCACCGCGTAGTATTTCTCATCTTTTCCTGCACATCTTTAAGATGGCTTTGAGCAACAAAATAATTAGGATTCAAAGCCAACGCGGCTTTAAATTCCTTTTCCGCTTCGCTGTATTTTCGCTGGTTTTCTAGCGCAATTCCCAGGTTGGTGTGGTACAGCTCCTCAGTCGGACCGAGCGCCACCGCTTTTCTATAGGCGATCTCGGCGTCGGCGTATTTCTCCTGGCCTTTTAGAGCAACCCCAAGGTTGTTATAGTAGCCGCCATTATTCGCGCTCAGCGCGATGGCTTTCTTATAGGCGGCCTCGGCATCGGCATACTTCTGCTGCTCAATTAGTACATAGCCCAGGTTGTCGTAGTAGAGTACCTCATTCGGGTTGAGCGCGATGGCTTTATCGAACGCCGCCTCAGCGTCGGCATATTTCTGCTGCTTGAGTAGCACATCGCCCAGGTTGTATTGATAGAGCGCTTCAGTCGCGTCAAGTGCGATGGCTTTCCTGAACGCCGCTTCGGCATCGACGTATTTCTCCTGGCTTTTTAGATCAAACCCCAGGCTGTTGTGATACTTGGCGACATCCGGATCAAGCGCCACGGCCTGGCGATCTTCGGCTTCCGCTTCCACATATTTCTGCTGGTCGGATAGAACGATTCCCACGTTGTTGTGGTAGCGCGCTTCATTCGGCTCAAGCGTCATGGCTTTTCTAAACGACGACTCGGCAGCGACGTACTTCTTCTGCCACTCCAGCACCACCCCCAGAAGGTTGTGGTACTGGGCATTCTTCGGATCGAGCGCGATGGCTTTCTTGTACTCGGCCTCGGCTTCCGGGTATTTTTTCTGATTTTTTAGATAATTTCCGAAGTTGTTGTGGTATCGCCCATCATACAGATCAAGCGTGATGGCTTGTTTGTACTCGGTCTCGGCTTCCGGGTATCGCTGTTGACTTTCCAGGCTCAGCCCGAGATTGTTGTGATAGCGCGCTTCATTGGGCAAGAGCGCCAGGGCCTTGCGGAACTCGGCTTCGGCTTCCTTTTGCTTGTCTTGCGCCAGCAGCGCCTTGCCTAAGTCATTGTTGTAATCGGCGCTGTTCGGGTCGAGCGCGAGCGCCTGCCGGCATTCTGCCTCCGCTTCGGGGTATTTATTTTGCGATTGCAGCGCCCGGCCCAGATTATCGTGGTAGAGCGCATTCTTCGGATCGAGAGCGACCGCCTGTTTGTAGGCGGCCTCGGCCTCGGCATATTTCTTCTGCTCAAACAGGGTGAGACCTTTACTATTATTAATTTCAGCATTTTGACGATCACTTTGATGTCCCAGGCCGATCAACGCGATGGCGACCAGTAAGGCCACAACGGCCAGTATCAGAGATAACCGCCAGGCAGGTCGTTTAAACCGCGCAGCCAACGAAAGGCGTGCGTCGTTGGTCCAAGATGCTGTGTTCGGTTTGTCTTGCGAGTTTGCCGTTGGCACTTGCACCAGGGCGCGGGCGAATTCGCCGCAGCCGGAGAAGCGGTCGTTAGGTTGCTTGGCCAGCGCCCGCAAGATGATCGCGTTTAACGCTTCCGGCAGGGCGGAGTTCTTGAGGCGCGGAGCGACGGGCTGGCGACCGACGTGGCCTTCTTTGACGACGAAGTCCGTATCGCCTTCTTCTTCGTTCGCCTCGAATGGCGGATGACCCGTCACCATCTCATATAACACGCAACCGAAGCTGTAAACATCCGTGCGATGATCGAGCTCTTTCGGACGGCGAATCTGCTCAGGACTCATGTAGTACGGCGTGCCGATGGTGGTGCCGGTGCGCGTTCTGCGATCAAAGCCGACCATCAAAGCGATGCCAAAGTCGACGAGGTAAGCATGGCCGAAAGCATCAAGTATAATATTCGATGGCTTCACGTCACGGTGAATGACGCCGTGACGGTGGGCGTAGTCTAGCGCCGACAACACATCTGCCGAGATGCTCAAGGCTTCGGCAAGCGGCAAGGGTCTGCCTCTGATTTGAAAATAATCATCGAGGGAGTGGCCCTCGATCAGCGGCATCACCAGATAGTATCTGCCGTTTTCGGCAAAGAATTCACTGACGCCGACGATATACGGATGTTGAAGGCGGGCCTGCGCCTGCGCTTCGCGTAAGAAGCGCGCCTCAAATTCCGCATCGGCGAGCAACCCATCCGACATCACTTTGATAGCGACGGGCCGGTCAAGCAAAGCATGGCGGGCGCGATAAACCGCCCCCATGCCGCCTTCACCGATCAGATCCTCTAAAATGTAGTCTCGAACCTTTTGCACGGCTTTCATAGGCCAACCTCAAATGCATCACAGCAACTGCGGATAGTTTGATAGTGTCCAGGAACCGTTTACGCGGAACAGTGATAGTAGATGAGTAGAAGCTAACGTCCCTCGCCTACCTTGATCAAACATGTCAAAAGAGCTTGAGAGTACCACTCGGACAAGGCATCGCAGGCATTCAGCAATTGCCTGTGCGTGATGTGGCGATCCTTGGTCGCTGCGACTGAGGGGCAGTCGCTGTGACCGGCAGGATTATACCAATAAATCCAGCCCTTGCAACTTGATTTTGACTATCAATGCGAGATGTTTTTTTTATAAGCTTAAGGGAAAGAAATTAAAGAGACGATTGCAGCAGAATGGACTGCCTGACAACGCCGGTCGAGTCTGTTATCATGCTAGTTTCGCCTCAGCGCGAAATGGAGGACATGGTGCAAGCAAGACAGGACATACGCAATATCGCAATCATCGCTCACGTCGATCACGGCAAGACGACGCTCGTCGACGCGATGCTTAAACAATCAGGGCTGTTTCGCTCGAACGAAACCACGGTCGAGCGCATGATGGATACGATGGATCTCGAACGCGAACGCGGCATCACCATCATGGCCAAGAACGCTTCGGTGCATTACGGCGAGTTCAAGATCAACATCGTCGATACGCCGGGCCACTCGGACTTCGGCGGCGAAGTCGAGCGCGTTCTAAAAATGGTCGACGGCGTCATGCTGCTTGTCGACGCCAGCGAAGGGCCGCTGCCGCAGACGCGCTACGTCTTATCGAAAGCCCTGGCGCTGCAACTGCCGGCCATCGTCGTCATCAACAAAATAGACCGCCAGGACGCGCGCGCCGAAGAGGTGGTCAGCGAAGTCTTCGATCTTTTCATCGATCTCGACGCCACCGAAGAGCAGGTCGATTTCCCTGTCATCTACGCCGTCGCGCGCGACGGCATTGCCAAGCGTAATCTGGCTGATGAAAGCACGGATTTGCGCCCGCTGTTCGATGAGATCATCAAGACGATCCCGCCGCCTCAAGCGCCGCGCGAAGAGGTCTTGCAGATGCTCGTGGCGAATCTCGATTACAATGATTACGTCGGTCGCCTGGCGATAGGCCGCATCTTTTCAGGCGCGGTCGCGGTCGGCGATCAGATAGCGATTTGCAAGCTCGACGGGCGCATCGAGAAGACGCGCGTGTCGAAGCTCTATGCCTTTGAAGGCATGAAGCAAGCGCCGATTGATCGCGCCGAAGCCGGCGAGATTGTCGCGCTCGCGGGCATCGAAGATATCTACATCGGCGAAACCGTTTCCGCCGCCGTCGATCCGCGCCCGCTGCCGCGCATCACCGTCGATGAGCCGACCATCTCGATGATGTTCGGCGTCAACGTCTCGCCCTTTTCAGGGCGCGAAGGCAAGTGGGTCACCTCAAGAAAAATCCGCGAGCGCCTCGATAAGGAAGCCCTGGCCAATGTCGCCATTCGCGTCGAGGATGCGGAGACGATGGACACTTTCAAAGTGTCGGGGCGCGGTGAATTGCAACTTGCCATCATCATCGAGATGATGCGCCGCGAAGGCTATGAGCTTCAGGTGTCGAAGCCGGAAGTGATCACACGCACGCAAGACGGCAAGAAGCTCGAACCCATCGAGCTGACGGTGATTGATTGTCCCGATATGTTTATCGGCGTCGTCACCGAAGCGCTGGGCCGGCGCAAAGGGCGCATGATGAAGATGGTCAATCACGGCACGGGCCGCGTGCGCATGGAATTTGAAGTGCCGTCGCGCGGCTTGATTGGCTTTCGCAGCGAGTTTCTGACAGACACCAAGGGCACAGGCTTGCTGAACACGATCTTCCTGCGATGGGATGAATGGCAGGGGATGATTTCGCAGCGCATCACCGGCGCGCTGGTGGCTGACCGTTCAGGCCCGGCGACGACTTATGCGCTATACAACCTGCAAGAGCGCGGCGAGTTGTTCGTCAAGCCGGGCACAGAGGTTTACGAAGGCATGGTGATCGGCGAGAACGCCCGCGACGTCGATCTCGATTGCAATGTCGTCAAGGAAAAGAAGCTGACCAACATGCGCGCGTCGACGGCGGACGAAGCCATGCGTCTGGTGCCGTTCCGCGAGTTGTCGCTTGAGCTGGCGCTTGAGTTCATGCGCGACGATGAACTGGTCGATGTGACGCCGGCATCGATTCGCATGCGCAAAAAGATTCTCGCGTCGAATCAACGACCGAAAGGCCGCGCGACTGAGTGAATCAAAGAGGGCGCAAAGGAAGCAATTGGTTCTTGTAAGGGGCGGCGATGGATTGTATATTCTATGCCGTTCCCCCAAACCTCGAAGCCGCTAAGGCGCATTGCAAGCCCTTGAAAACATCTAGCTGCGATGACGGGTTGTCGGTGGTTGCATTGGCTGGCGTCGCACAATCCTAACCCACCCCATCGCTGGAGTATTCAGATGAAAAGGATTGCCATAACCTTCATCACATTCATATTGAGCGCGGGCTCTGCTTATGCCCAGAAGGCGCAAACGCCGAGCGCTGCCGCCTTGAGCTTTTATCGCGCATTGAAAGAGAAACGCTACGTTGAAGGCTTCCATCATTCGGTCTATCGCGGCGCGGTCGAAGGCCTGTCAGCCGCCGAGTTGCAAGAGCTTGAGCCGGACTTTGCGCGCACCTTCGCGCAGATTCCCGACCAGATCGAAGCGCAGGGCGAACAGATCAACGGCGACAGCGCGGTCGTCACTTTGAAGTTCGCGGGCACCGAGCAGCCGCAAACCGTCACACTGATTCACGCCGGCGGCGAATGGCTGGTGGGCGATCAGGCGGCGCTCGCGGAGGTCAAGCAGCAAGGCCGCGCTTATTTTTTCAACGCACGCATGCTCGCCAACGAAGACGAAGTGATCGACATGCTTCAGCACATTATCGGCGCAGAAGTCATCTATGGGCGCAACTATGCGGGCCGCTGCGCGCCGCTCGCCGAATTGATACGTCTGGGCGGCGTGCCCAGGGATATGGAAACCGGCGTGGTCAACGGTTACCGCTACGCCATGACCTTGAGCGCCGATCAATCTTCATTCACGGCCACGGCAGTGCCGGTCGTCTACAGCAAGACCGGGCGGCTGTCGTTTTACGCAGACCTTAACGGCATACGCGCGCAAGACCTGAAAGGCCAGCCGGCCACCGTCAACTCGCCGCTGTTTCAACCCAAGTGATTACAGGTGGATGAGCTTCTCGTTGCGTTGCTATGCAGGAAGCCAGTCGAAATTCAGGAATGGATTTAGGTGAGCGCGCGTTTTGAAATCCGCAGTGCCGTAGGCACGCAATGTTTATAGATAGAAGTGGGTGATTGAATCCAAGCTGCGTAGGAGCGTAATGTCAACATTACGCTCCTACGCAGCTTGATGAAATAGACGACTGGCGTTCTATAAACATTGCGCTCCTATGGAGCTTGGAATTCTGATACACGCTCTGAGACTTTTCAATCAGGTCTGACCGGGCCAAGCGTTTCATCAAGCCATTTGTTGACAACCGGGACTGCCGTTTCAATCGGCGGCGTGTGCCCGGCTTCGTACACGACCAGGCGCTTCGGGTCGCGGAGCAATTTGAAAAGCGGCTCAATATCCGTCTTAAACGGATAGGCTTCATCATAGCGACTGCTGAGCATCAGCTTCGGCGCTCGGATGTGCGATGCGAAGCTCATTGGGCTGGCTTCAGCAATCCACCTGGCGCGCGAATGCGGCAGCCCGCCGGCGACCAGGACAACAGACTTGTAACGACTTTCAACCGCCGTGTAAACCAGCCCCTCCTCTGCCCCTTCGCTATATCCGAAGTAGGCGATGCGGCTGCTGTCTATGTCGTCACGCGTTGCCAGGTAATCGAGACCGCGACTGAGATCAATGGCATGGCCGACGATTTCATCGCGAAACCTGACGGTTGTCGCAGGTGGCGAGACGTAATCCGGCGCTCGCTCTCGTTCCTTGAAACCTTTGAACACCACAGCAAAGACGGCGCGGCCCGATCTAATGAACGGCGGGAGAATCATCTCAACCGATTCTTCAATTGGAATGTAGCCGCCGTAAACGTCTCCGGCGGGAACAAATTGGATAAGCTCGAACGGTTTTTGAAATCGCTTCGGCAAATAAAGGTGGGCAATCGCGCGCTCGCCGCCTGCGCCAGCGTAAGCGATCTTCTCGCGCCGCCAGTCATCGGTTTCCGCGACTTCGAGGATCTGCGCGTCGAGCGGCACAGGGTCGTAGCGATAATGACTGAGCCACGCGTTGAAGCTCGCCTCGCTCGTCGGTGTGTAATCGGGAACATTGCCAGCCGTGTCAATCCGCATCGCGCCTTGATCGCCTGTGGGCAAAGGCGCGTTGACGACACAGCGAAAGCCAATCCTGTTCGAGTTGTGAAAGTTTGGAAACGCCCCTGTCCAGTTAAAGAGGTAGGAAAGATCATCCCACGATCCGCCTGCGGTGGCGTGCCCTTCGTTCATCTGATTGAGACACCATTCAGAAACGTTGCCGGCCATGTTGTAACAGCCATAAGGACTCATGCCGAACTCGAAGCGGTCAACCGGCACAGGGCCGCTGCTTTTGAAGTTCGCGCGATGCTCGACCGTGCCGCCCGGCTCAACCGGTCCCCAAGGCATGATGGTCGCCGAATAGTGAGAGAAGATTCCATCGCGCGCCGCTTTCTCCCATTGAAAAATAGTCGGTAGTTGCTTGCCTCTGAATTCAGCGTAAGCCGCCGCCTCGTACCAGGTGATGTCGGTGACCGGATACTCAGCTCGGCCTTCCGCAAAATTCTGGCCGGTCCAATGACGCGGGCCTGCCAGTCCCGTGCGATCTTTGAACTGCGGCATGGCTTCTTCCCACGAAATCTCGCGGCCATCTTTGATGAAAGGATATTTCCAGTAACGCTTCTTCTGGTAACCGCCTGCGGCAATGAACTCTTTATACTCGCGGTTGGTCACTTCGTATTTATCAATGAAGTAATCATCAAGCTGCACCTTCGCATCGGTCGGCCTTCCCCAGCTAATCATTCTGTACTTACCGCCAGGGACATAGACCATGCGGAGGGGAACTTGGTCGGCTTCGATTAATTCTTGTTTGATGGCCGAAGGCTCATCAATAGGCACTACGCCATCCACCATGCGGCTCATCGTGTACGAAGCCAGCAGCAGCGCGCTTCCAAATCGGCTCAACGTCACCGAGATGGGTTTTGCAACAGGGGCGTAGCCTTCTTTCTCGATATAAATAATGTAGTCGCCGCGCGCGATTCGCAGATTGCTGATGGGCGTCGTGCCGAGCAGTTCGCGCTGCGGAAAGCGACTCGATTCATCCGGCAAGAACCGCTTGAGGTAGACGCTGGCGCCCGCCGGCTCAGTCGTGGCGTTGAGCGTGTCCGAGATGACGGGCAGCAGCCGCGCGAGGGTCGGCTCGTCGGGCAGGTATTTCGTCACCTGAGCGGCCAGGTCGTAAGCCTCGAAATATTTCTGCGCCTGCGCCAGTTGCTCGATGCGCGGCATCTGCGCTCGCGCCCATCGCAGATTTGCGTTGCGCCAGATCAACCAGACTGCCGCCACGGTAATGGCTATGGCAATCACAGCAAATGCGATGCGTTGCTGGCGAGAGCCGCCAAGCACCGCACTTTTGAGTATTGCTGCAAGCGTGTGGCGCTGCGGGCTGACGTAAGGCGTGATGTTGTAATTGAGCGTGGTGACGATGTCTTCGGCGCGGCGGGCGCTCGCTTGCGGCGCGGCAGGCTCGATCTCTTTCGACGCTCGGATTTCAGCGATGAAGCGATAGCCGCGCTTCGGTATCGTTTCAATGTAGCGCGGCGCAGAAGCGTCGTCGCCAAGCGCGCGGCGAATCTCTTTGACGGCTCGCGTCAGGGCGTTGTCGGTGACGAATGCCTGCTTCCAAACCTGCTCGAAGAGTTCCTGCTTCTCAAGGACGCGCCCGCGATTCTCGATCAGATAAATCAGCAGGTCGAAGACTCTTGGCTCAAGCGTGCGCGGCTGGCTCGATTTCAGGACGCGGAAATTCTCTCGATCAACCTCAACGTCGTCGAAGGTGTAAACCGACCGGCTGGGTTCTTCGCGCGCAGCCATTTCATCACCGGATCATAACGATTTAACTACGCAACAGGGAAAGATCACAGATTCAACAGGCTTCCATCATTACCGGAAAAGTGGAGTTGATTATAGTCGCAGCCGTTGGATTCGCAAAGTCTATATTTCAAAAATGAAGGAGAAACGATTATGAGAATACAGAGAATCTTTTCAATCCTGATCTTCAGCGGGTTGATGATCATCGCCACGACCAGCGCCGACGCGCAAACCAACGGAGTCGTCGAACTCAAGAAACGCATCTTTGAGCAGATCGCTTCAGGCACGCACCGGCAGCCTGTCGATATGATCGTCGAAGCCGAAACCCTGGCCGCCGAGCCACTGGCAACTCAATCGGTCGGCATACTCGCCGGTTTCCCCAAGAAGAGTGCCTTGCTCGGCACCTGGAATCTCACCGTGACCTTTAGTGATGGCTCGCAGGTGAAATCTACACTTCAAGTTCTGCCTGGCCCCTCAGATGCCGGAGGCTCGGTTATTCATGCATCCGAACTCTCGTTTACGCTGCCCAATCCGACGCTGCCTGAGCAAGGCGTGTGGCAATACGCCGGGGGCACAAAGTTCATCGCTTCGTACCGTGGCTACGCCTATACCGATCAGTTCGCGCCCTTTGGCACCATAGGGTTCCGCCATGCCATCACGATGGACTCAAATCAACAGGGCTTTACCGGTCAGGCCGTGTTTGAAGTCATTGACGCCACCGGGCAAGTGCTCTTTTCTGACAACGTTCAAACACGCGGCGTCCGCCAACAGGCCGTCGCCCCCTAGCCAGAAGGATGAACTGATCGGGGGACATTGAGGCCAGTCGCTTGTCCCTTGGCGGTTCATGTTGGCTACACGGAGACACGAAGGCTACACGGAGAAAATCTCGGTGTCTCCGTGTCTCCGTGTTTAATGCCCCTCAGAAATCTTGAGACCTGAATGGCTCTGATGGAAGTTCTGTTCATTAGCGGGAATTCACAGATGGCTTTCTTCATACCTCCGAAGTCAATATAATCACTTCTTGAGATTGATGAACGGCTACCCGCTTTCAATTCACCGATGAGTACAACGATCAAGACGGCTTCGAGTCAGCTAGCGGCTTCGATCAACGGCGCGCAGATCACCGGACGCCAGTGGACGATTGCCGCCGCTTATCAGTTCTGCGAGCGGCTGGCGCGCTCGCATTACGAGAACTTCCCTGTCGGCTCTGTGCTTGTGCCGAAACCTTTACGCCAGCACTTCTATTCGATCTATGCCTTCGCGCGCACGGCGGATGATTTCGCCGATGAAGGCTACGACGAAGAGCACAGCGCGCAGGAAAGGCTGGCGCTGCTTGATGAATGGCGGCGCATGTTGCGCGATGCCGAGCAAGGTCAGGCGACCCACCCTGTGTTCATCGCGCTTGCCGAAACCCGCCGGCAATTCGCTCTGCCGCTCAACTTGTTTGAAGACCTGCTGTCGGCTTTTTCACAGGACGTGACGATGCGGCGTTACGCAACCTTCGCGCAGTTGCTGGATTATTGCCGCCGCTCGGCCAATCCTATCGGGCGGTTGATCCTGTTGTTGTTCGGCTACCAGGACGAACAGTTGCATCGCTGGTCGGATGACATCTGTACGGCGCTGCAATTGGCGAATCACTGGCAGGACGTGCGCGTCGATCTGGCCAAAGACCGCATCTATTTGCCTGCCGAAGACCTCGCGCAGTTCGGTTTGACTTACACGGACGTGCAGCAGCAGGTCGCATCCGAGAAGTTCATCGCGCTGATGAAGGTTGAAGTCAAACGGGCGCGCGAGTTGTTCACCCACGGCAAGCCGCTCTGCCTGACCGCGAGCGGACGACTCGGACTGGAACTGCGCGCCGTGTGGATGGGCGGCACGCGCATCCTCGACCGCATTGCAGCAAGCGGCTACGATGTCTTCACGCGCAGGCCCGTGATTACGACTACGGATAAGCTGCGCGTGATGATCAACGCCGCCAGCAAAGGGATGTTTCGCCGCCGCCGATGAGTTCAAGCACACCAACAACCTTTGCCCGCGTGCTTGCTGCGCCGCGCCGCCTGGTCGGCGCTGCCGGCTCGAATTTTTATTATTCGTTTCTCCTGCTGCCCAAGGCCAAGCGCCGCGCCATCACCGACGTTTACCGCTTCGCACGCTTGCTTGACGATATTGTCGATGAAGACCCGAAGGGCCGCGACCCGCTTGCCGAATTACAAACCTGGCGCGATGAAATCGAGTTCATCTATCGTGGCACACCGGCGACGGAATTCGGCGACCGCTTGATGGAGTCCGTCGAAGAGTTCGAGCTGCCGAAGCAGCCCTTCCTCGATTTGATCGACGGCATGGAGATGGATTTGCAGTGGCACAGCTATCAATCATTCGCCGACCTGCGCGAATACTGTTATCGCGCCGCCTCGACCGTCGGGCTGATCTGCATCGAAATTTTCGGCTACGAGAATGCGCGCACACGCGAGTATGCGGTCAATCTCGGCCTGGCGCTGCAACTGACCAACATCCTGCGCGACCTCAAGGAAGACATCCATCGGGATCGCATCTATCTGCCGCTCGAAGACCTCGAACGCTTCGGCTACACGGCGGACGACCTGCGGGCGCATCGCTACAATCAACCGTTCATCGAGTTGATGAAGTACGAGCATCAGCGTGCGCGGTCCTACTTTATGAAAGCCGCCGCGTCGCTGCCTGAGCAGGATCGCCCGTCGATGTTTGCGGCAGAGATCATGGCGGCGATTTATCGAGAGATTCTCGAAGCCATGCCTGCCGCGCAGTTCGACGTTTTTCGCAACCGGCTGACCGTGCCGAAGAAGCGCCGCCTGAAGATCGCTCTGGAAATCTGGTTCAGGAGCAAGCTCAAGAAGTCATGAACGCGAAACGCATCGTCATCATCGGCGGCGGATTCGCCGGGCTTGCGGCAGGCGTTGAGTTGAGCGAGCGCGGCACGATGGTCGTCGTGCTCGAACGGCGTGGCCATCTCGGCGGTCGCGCTTATTCGTTTATTGACCAGCAGACCGGCGATGTCGTGGATAACGGCCAGCACTTGTTCATGGGCTGTTATCATTCCACGATTGCCTTCCTGAAAAAGATCGGCTGCCTTGATCGGCTCATGTTTCAAGATCGCCCGCGCGTCGATTTTCTGGATCGTGAACATGGCTACACTTCGTTTGAATGCCCGCGCTTGCCTGCGCCGCTCCACGCAGTGGCCGGCTTGCTAAGGATGCGCGGCCTGACGCTCGGCGACAAGCTGCGGGTCGCCAAAGTCGGGCGGGCGATTCAGCAGAACGGCAAGGCGGGAGCCGCTGCGCTGACGGTTAAAGAATGGCTCGCCAGTCTCGGCCAGTCGGAGCGCATACGCGAGCGCTTCTGGTATCCGATGGCCATAGCGACGCTCAACGAAGACCCGCAGGTGGCTTCGGCGCGTATGCTCAAAGTCGTGCTTAAAGAAGCCTTCGGCGCGGGACGCCAGGCGACGAGCATCGGCATCGCCCGCGTCGGCCTCAGCGAACTCTACACCGAAGGCGCGAGCGTGTTCATTGAATCACGCGGCGGCAGTGTGCGAACCTCTGCGACGGTCGAGCGGCTGTTGATTGAAGGCAAGCGTATCGTCGCCGTTGAATTGAAAGACGGCGAACGCATCGAAGCCGATGCCGTCATCAGCGCCGTGCCGCACGCGGCTTTTGTGAAGCTGCTGCCTGAGAATTTGCGCAAGGGCGAGTTTGCCGCGATTGACAAGCTGCGCGCTGCGCCGATTGTGTCGATCAACCTGTGGTTTGATCGCAGCGTCTTTGATCGGCAGTTCGCCGGCTTGATCGGCACGCGCAGCCAGTGGCTGTTCAATAAGAACCTGATCGTCAAGCCTACTGAATCAAGCAATCAAATCGCCGAGATCATCAGCGCGGCGCACGCCTTTGTGGATTGGACGAAAGAGCAACTTGTCGAGATGGCGCTTGGTGAACTGCACGAATTATTGCCGGAGAGCCGCAAGGCCGCGTTGCTGCACAGTCGCATCGTTAAAGAGCGCGAAGCGACGCTCTCGCATACGACGGAATCCGACGACTTGCGGCCCGGCCCGCGCACATCGATTGAGAATCTGATTCTTGCCGGCGGCTGGACGGCGACCGGCCTGCCCGACACCATCGAGAGCGCCGTCTTGAGCGGCCACACGGCAGCGCAGATCGCAAATGCTTTCGGATGTAGCGCAAGCTGTTAGCTTGCGCTAGTCATTACGCTTGCGCGAGTCCATGCGCAAGCTAACAGCTTGCGCTACATCATTCCTGTTTCTCTGGCCCAGCTTCAGCCGTAACAAGAGGCAGGATGATCTGTGAGGGATACTGGCTGGAATGATGCAAGGTCTGCTGCGCGATGACGAATTCTACATCCTGGGCTATTGGATTTCCGGTGTTGTGATTGCGACCGAAGAAAGGAAAGAAGATGCTCGACACATCCACACGAATTCGGTGATCTTTTTTGAAGACGTTGCTGGTCGCCCATAGATCGATGCGCCATTCATAGACGCGACCCGACTCAAGCAATTGCGGGTTTGCGAAAGATGCCAGATAGCGACCGCGCGCGATTCCCCAGGTCAGGGGTTTTGAATAGCCATCGGGTTGAACGTCGAGCAGCATCGCGGTGAAATCGGTGTCGCGGGCGCTGGTCGAAGCGAAAAGTTTCAAGGTGATCGGCCCGCTCACTTCCGTATCCTGAGCCAGCGGTTCGCTGGTATAAACCAGAACGTCGTCGCGCCTCTCGATTGGCCGCTGATCACTATAGAGCGCTTCGTCATCGCCGGTTGAGTTGATCATTGACGGGACGGGTCTTTCTGGATTGTAGGTGAAGCGGTCTGCCGGTTCGTCTGCCGCAGGCCGCTGCGGACTGAGCAGGCCATCGCCAAACAGGCTATTTGCCCTGCCGTCGCTGCGCAAATAAAACGGCGTCAGCACGGCACGCGCAAGCGGCCATGCCGATTCGTCTCGCCAGGCGTTCTCGCCCATCACGTAGAGGCGCACAGGCGATTCATTCTCTACGTCATTCTCTTCTTCTTTCAGCCAGCGGTCGTACCAGCGAAGTTGCAGTTGCTGCAAATCAATGATGGCTTGCGCGCCGAAATCAAAATCTCCGACACGCTGATTCAGGTTCACCCCATGCGTCCACGGCCCAATCACCAGTTTTTGACGCCGGCGCGTTTCAGCAGAGCGGGCGCTCCCGGTCATCTCAACAAAGTGCGTCAGCGTCCCTTTCAATTCCCAGGGGCTATGCCAGCCGCCGATGTTGAGCGCCGGCACGTCAATCAACGCATATTTTTCGCGTATGCTCAGTGAGCGCCAGAATTCATCATAGCGCTCGTGACCGACGAAATCTTTCCAGTGCGGCAGGTCGAAACCCAGGAACTGATCCAATTCAGCAAGCGGCACTTCCCATATCACGGCCTCGCTCTTTTGCCTATCGATCTCGAAGAAGCCGCGCCCGGCCATCGCCGCCGTCCAGTAAATGTAAAACGTTTGAAAGACGCCATCGCGGCGCAGGCCATGATCGAAAAAGAGGTCTGAATAAGCCACCAGAGGGACGATGCATTTGAGAAAGGGATTGCCGGTAGCGGCGGCGTACCACTGCACCGCGCCACAGTATGAGCCGCCGGACATGCCTATGCGCCCAGTCGACCAGGGCTGCGCGGCGCACCAGTTCAATGTCGCGTCGCCATCCGCTGCTTCGTTGAGGTAGGGATACCACTGGCCCTCGGAATCGAATTTGCCCCGGCAGTCCTGCGCCACATAAGCATAGCCGGAATTGGTGAAGAACTCGGCTTCCATCACGACGCCTTTGCTGTTGTTGTTATACGGTGTGCGCTGAAGAATGACTGGAAAGGGGCCGCCTGCATCCGGCAGATAGATGTCCGCAGATAATCGAACGCCATCGCTCATGATGACGGCTACATCGTATGAGACACGCATCGCCGCCTCACCTCAAGACTTCAATACGCCCACGGCAACGATATACAGCGCCACCTGCGTGGCGTCGTTAAGCCCCAGCAGTCGATTGATCGCCGTGTCGACAAAGCCGCCGTTGGCAACCGCGCCCAGACCATAAGCCGTGCTGAGCAGATAGAGGTTCTGTGCGATATGGCCCGATTCAAGCAGCATGTAACGATAACCACGCTCGCCATAGCGTGGGCGTATACGGTCAAAAAAACCCGCCATGACCAACAGCACGCTGGCCTCGGCCATGTAAGGCTGGAAGAGCGTCCAGTCGGCCAGCGCCTGATGAAATCTGCCTGAGCGCAGCAGGCCAAGACTATGATCGTTCAGATCATAGTGATAGACGCCCTGCGGCAATCCGGCAACGTTCAGGATGATCGGATAGGTCTCAATCGGATACTTGCCGCCCGCCGACGGCTGCGCCCTGCGATGCACGACGCTGTAGCGATTTTCAAAATATAAAGGCGTCGTGAAACCGCATGAGAAGGATAGCAGGCGCGATAGCAGCGCCTGCGAAAGCGGCGTGCGCGGATTAAATTCGCGCGCCGAGACTCGCCCGCTGATGGCCTCTTCCAATCCCAGACTTTTTGCAGGGCCGACTTTGGGGAGGCGGAAGCGCGCCAGCGCAGTCCCAGGCTCTAGCGGATCGAGCAACACGGCGCGATCCAGTTTGAGTTGATAAGGCGCGACCTTGGTGTTCTCGTGAAAGAGTTCGCCGACATCAGTCTCCTTGCTCGTCATGCCTTTCCTCTCTTCGTGAAGCAGGTAAGGATTGCTGGAGTCATCAGCCCCGTAGGGGCGAAATGTTTATAGATCCGCATGACAAAAGCGAACCAAGCTCCGTCAGGAGCGCAATGTCGACATTGCGCCCCTACGGGGTTTGTGTTCTCGTCGATGCTTTCAACTATAAACATTTCGTCCCTACGGGACTGGTTCAAGGCTGAGACACAACATTCCAGCAAACTTTACATGCCGTTCCTCTCTGCCAATTCATGGGAATGGATGTGGGAAGAGATTCATTTCCCACGGCTGTGTTCTGATTTGCTTGTAGCCGGCGCGGCGCGGCGCTTCATAGAGCCGCCGCCCGCCCAGATGCGGCCACTGCATGCCGAAGTCAATCGGTTGCATGCCCGGCACCAGGACTTTGACGACACGGAAGCCAAGCTCGCTCACATCCGACGCGGTTATCTCAACCGCAATCGCCTCTAAGCCGAGATCGGCTAGTTGGCGCACGCAGGTGTCTATGTTGGTCTTCACGTCCGCAGAGGCTTTAGGGGTAAAATCCTGCGCCCGTTTTTGCCAACGCGGTCTGAGCACAGGATCGAGACCGGCAAGCCTTTCAGCCGTACAGTAGAACAGCCCGTGATCTTCCTGTGTCGAGACTTGCTGAGGCGTGCGCGGCACAGGGTGGCCGGCTTCGAAAACCGAGCGAATGAATAGATGATTGGCCGACAGCTCAAACAACGCGCGGATGACGGCGCGCTCCATATCCAGGTCGGCGGCGGTCGCGACGATGGCGGCGGGCCAGCCGGGCTGCCGCGAGGTCATGACGGCCAGCACCGCAGGGATCTGTGTGTCGGTCGTGATGCTTGAGCAAAAGATGCGCACCGGCGCGCTGTGATAACGATCCAGCACCTGTTTGATCTGCGGCGCGGCGAATGAGCGCAAATCGATGGCCGGGACGGGCAGCCAGTTGTACCAGAAGACCATGAAGGAATCGCGCTCGACCACTTCATAAAGGCCGTTGAGAATGGCTTCTTCCAGGGTGTTGCCGCAGGCATATCCGCTCACCGGCGATAACTCGAAAATCTCTTCGTGCGAATGCGCTGTATAGCCTATATCGGCCAGCAACGCAGGCACCAGCACGGGCTTGTTCTGGCTGAGAGAAAAGCCTTCTACCCAGCCGATCTCTGTATCTTCTTTGAGCGGCGCGAAGGGGAAATTTGCTGTGCCATACTGGCTCGGATGAAAGAGAGCGAAGCGGCGCGGATCAATGGCGCGATCTTTGACGTCGCGATAAGCCGCGCGTAAAACCTCCGGCAAGTAAACGTCCGCCGAATAGCGCTCGACGGATTCGCCGATGGCCTTTGCCATGGCGGCATCTTCAGTCAACGCCGTGCCGCCGTTGCTGCGATTGCTCGAACGCCCTGTGAAACGAGATACGTCGGCCATCATCGCATGACAATGGACGAACTGCGGATCATTATAGCGTACAGGGTAATATTCGATGGATTGGATCACCCCGACCTGCCGGTCGAGCAGATAGGGCAAGGTCTGTAGAGTTTGTTGCAGGTCGCTGCGTTGACGGTTTTGCAGCCGAAAGGTTTCGCTGATCATCGGCTCAATTCCTGTTTGCTGGGCAATGAACTTCGCTGCTCGCCTCCGCAGGCCGGACAATTGGGCAGGCGCAGGAGACGATGATAAGTCATTTCCGGCGCGAACAGATCGATGAGCAGGATGCGCCCGGTCATTTGCGGCATCGCCGTTTGCGTAATCAATCGCAAGCATTCCAGCGCCAGCAGCCCGCCCAGCGTCTGGGCCAGCGGTTTGGGCGCGACGAATTCGCTGCGAATAGCCGGCATCTGTCGCAGCCTTGATTCGAATTGCAGAATCTCTTCATAGTTTTCCAGGTTGGCGTTGCGCCGCAGTTCATAGCATGTGTAGCAGGCGCTTTGATAGGGAATAACCGTCGGCCCAAGTATGCCGATGCCGCGATAGATTTGACCTGCCAGCCATCGCACATTGGCCTGTAGCGCCGCTCGATTCACCGCGTCGAGAAGCGCCGGCGCGGGCGAATCCAGGCAGACGAGCACGGTGGCAGCGCCCTTAATGATCTCTTTCAATTTCTCATCCGATTCGCTATCGGCCTGTACCGCCTCGCAGCTTAGCGAAGGGATCGTTTTCTCATTGAGGCGTTGCGCCGCGCGCTCGGCACGCGCTTGCCCGATGTCCTGAAGTTGCAACAGCGCATTGCTGGCAATGTCGGGCTTGGTGGTCTCTGCCGAATCGATGACGCGAAGCTTCCCTACTCCGGCGTCTGCAAGCGCGGCAATCGCTTGCGAGCCGATTGCGCCGGCCCCAAAGACGACGACTTGCGCCCCTGCGAGCAGCTTTTGCGCCGCCTGGCCATCAGATGAGAATTGCGAAAAGAAACGGATTTGATCGCCGTAATAGTCGGCTTTAGAGAGGTGAACTTTCTTCTTGGTTTTCAGCGTAATCGGTTCGCTCACAAGTTCTCCAATCGTCTGAGACCGCACCAACAAGGATGCAGCGCGGCATTTATAATCGAAACTGAGGATGGACGCAAGCAGGTGCTCGCGTCCATCCCCAGGCTAAGGTTACTTACTGTCCCGTGCCGCCCTGAGCGGGATCGCAAGGCGGTGGCGATGGTACAGCCGCCTGTGACTGAAGGCACGGCTGACATGGCGGCGGCGCATCGCACGGCGGGTGACACGGGTGACACGGAGGCGGCGGATAACACGCGTGACATGGAGGCGGCGGATAACACGCGTGACATGGCGCCGGACACGGTGGAATCGCCGCCTGTGCGCCTGCTGCAATGCAAGGCACGGCGGCCTGGGCTTCCCCGCCCGACTGCGACGCGATGCACGGATCAGGCCCCCTGCATGGTGACGGCAAACGCCGACAGGGCTGTGGCAGTATCCGGCATGGCTGTGGAACGATGCGGCAGGGTTGCGGCGTGATTCGGCACGGCGACGGGCACGGTGCCGGAAGAGGCGCCGCTTGTTGGTCGCAAGGCTGACACGGCGCAGCAGCCTCGCCTGTTCCGCTCGACTGCGCCGCAATGCACGGTTGTGGACGCGCTTGCGCCGCGATGCACGGCTCGCGCGGCGTGATGATGCACGGTTGTGGCCTCGGCGTGATACGGCACGGGCCTGGCGGATAACAGGGATACGGGCACGGTGCGGGATAGGCCGTCGCTTGTTGCTCGCAAGGCGCAACAGCAGCCTCAGTTCCCTGCCCGCTCTCGCCTGCGATGCAAGGTGGACGTGGTCGCGCCTGCGCCGCTATGCAAGGCTCACGTGGAGTCAGAATGCACGGGCTCGGCGGAACGATCCGACACGGCCCTGGCGGCAGAATACGGCAGGGCTGTGGCGTGATTCGGCATGGTGACGGGCATGGTGCGGGATAGGCCGTCGCTTGTTGCTCGCAAGGTTGACACGGCGCAGCAGCCGCCTCGCCTGTTCCGCTCGATTGCGCCGCAATACACGGTTGTGGACGCGCTTGCGCTGCGATGCATGGCTCGCGGCGGCACGGGGCCGGCGGAGCAATCCGGCATGGCCCCGGCGGCGCGATCCGGCACGGGCTGGGGTAAATATGACATGGATAAGGAAGCGCTGCCGCAGCAGTCGACCCATATCCACTCCCGCCAGACGGATCAGCGCCGTAGGCTTCATAACCACCGCCATAGCCGCCGCCGTATGGATCAGCGCCATAGCCTTCATAGCCGCCGCCATAAGCATCGGCGCCATAGGCTTCATAGCCGGTCTGTCCACCACCATATGGATCAGCGCCATAGCCTTCATAGCCGCCGCCATATCCACCGCCGTATGGATCAGCGCCATACGATTCGTATCCACCTTGGCTCATGGGCAACTCCTTTCTTTCGCCGGTCTCAGGATGAATTTCTTCAACCTTGACGACCTGGCTCGTGGCTTCGTTTACGGTGTAAACGTATTGTTTCAATTGAGCAGCTTCTTGTGGGCCCTCTCCTTCTTGCGGCCTATTTTCACTGCCAGTTTCTTCGCCCGTAGGAGGCGATTCATCAGCCATAATCTACTTTCCTCCTTTCAATATGATGGGCTGACCTTACCGCAGCAGTGCTCGCATCTATCCCTGGCCCGGAGCGTTTTGCCAATCGACAATCGCTCTAGGCACCGATTGTTAAAGGTTCCGCCACCTGCGTGGCATAAGGGAAAAAGGCATATGGGTTATTCGGCATTGGCGCGGCGACGGCAAGACTGAGGTACTGATCGCCGTCACGCGCCATGAGCCTGGCTTGCACGAGTTGGGTTAAGAAACTCTGCGCCGCTTCCGGCAACACGTTCGGCGCGTGTTCGTCGAGCCATCTGGCGATGGCTTTCCAGGAGCGCGCCTGATCGCAATAATCGTATAACGCTTGCTGCCAGCCCTTGAGCGTCGTCTGCCGCCTGATGGCATTCGGGCGCGTGTCTTCGATCACTAGAACATCTTTCGCAGGCGTGCGCGCCAACAGGCTAGCGCCGCGACCGGCGGCTGCCCGCCATACATCGAGCTGGCGTAGCGTCGTGCCGATGTATTGATTGGGGTCGCTGCCGTTCGGGAATTCATATTCATAGAAGTAGGCGATGTCGAACATATCCTTGTCGGTTAAAGGATAGAGGTAACGATAGACGGTCATGGGCCGCGCATTGGCAAGCCCGAAGGCTTCAGGGGTTTGAAAGTAAGGGCTGAAACGGTCGAGCCGTATGGGGCCATGACCTGTAGGCGGGGCCAGATGCATGAGGCTCTCGATGAGCGGCAGCATCTCTTCATAGTCTTTGGCGGTTTCGCCAGGGAATCCATAGAGCAGATTCCAACTCGGATCGACACGATATTCCTTGCACCACTTGAGCAGTTGCACGTTCTGTAGCGGCGAGACGCCTTTGCGCATCAATTGCAGCATGTGCGCATGCAAGCTCTCGATGCCCGGTTGAATCATCTTGACGCCGGCATCGCTTAACAACTTCACCTGATCTTTATGCAGATTAGATTTGGTCTCATAGAACAACATGAGGTTGAGTTTGCGGCGCTTCAATTCCGGCAGGAGTTCACGGAAGTAGTGTGTGTCGATGATATTATCGACCGCCGCAAGTTGATTGGTCGGATAGCGCGCCGCCAGATACAAGATTTCTTGCAGAGCGCGATCCTGGCTCTTGGCGCGAAACGTCATCGTCATGGCGTTCAAGCCGCAGAACGTACAGTGGTGTTTGGCTCCCCACCAGCAACCGCGCGAGGTTTCGATCTGCAACGTCGGCAGCACGTGCCTGGGAATCGACGTCCCCTTCAACTGGGCGAAATAATCGTCATAGTTTGGAAACGGCAACGCATCCATATCGCTGACCGATTCCGGGTGTCCTGTAAACACACTCTTTCGCCCCTCTCTGTAGACCAGCCCGCGAATGTCTTTGACCGGCTCTTGACGCGCCAGCCGTTCGACAAACTCAGGGAAGCTATAGTCCGCTTCTCCTGAAAAAACGTAATCAATAAAAGGGAAACATCTGTGGATCGCTAACCCCATGGGGTGCTCGCAGTTCGCCCCGCCCATCACCATAATTTTGTCGGGATAGCGCTCCTTGATCGCGTGGGCGAGCGCCAGCGAAGCGATGTTCTGCTCAAAAGTCGAAGTGAAGCCAATGATCGTGTAACGCTGCCAATCGACGCTGCGCAAACAATCATCGAGAAACGGCGCGATGAAGCGGCGCAAGTAAAGAATCTTGCTGACCGTCTCATCAGACGCATTGAGTTCCTTCTGGATATGCCGCAGATAGCCGTTGCCGTCAATCAGCAGATCGCCGAAGAACTGGTGCGCGAAAAGCCACTCGCCGGCAAAGATCGTGTGATCGATGAGCCCGCTGAATTCCTGGTAAAGCAGCGGCCCGATGCGCTCTGCCAGCAGATGATTGAAGTAGCGAATATCACAAGCAATGCCGCGCGCCTGTAGAGAAGCTTTCAACAGGCTGATGCCGATCTGTGGACGGTCAACGCCGCTAAATGGCATGTTGATGAACAAGACAGCGGGTTTCATATTTCACCTCCGGCTAGGGTGTAGCTGCGCGAGTGATGGTCTATGGCCTAAAGCTCAACATTTGGGAAAAGCCATGAGATCGAGGAGATCTCGCAAATCATCCTGGAAGAAAGCCTTATGATTGAGACTTCGGGGTAGCTCATCGCAGGCTCAGATAGTCATCGGGGAAAAGAACGGGTAGATTCGACGTTGACACATTGCATTGGGCTTTTTCTGCTGTCAAAAGCCCATAACCACGCAATGATTTTTCAAACTCGATCAATTTCACAGGCAACGATCAGCAAAGCCAATCAACCTGATTGCCGACCTTCCGGCTTAATGCATTCCACCTTTGGAAAGAGGATTGCCCTGAAACATGGGCGCGCAACGTTCTTATGTAAAATGTCGGTGAACTTTCCATCCTCATATGTAGCATCCAAGATGGTGAGTAAACATCATGAAGAGGCTGCTAGATTATGCCAATGATTATCAGAAGTCAAGTGAAAATTTTAATTTAACCTACAAAAAGCGGGGTGGTGTTCGCGGCGTGTCAAACAGACTGAGGGGTGTGAACGCAATGATAAATATGAGTCAATACAGACTGCGGGACATGGACAGAATGTTCAGGTCAGGAGGCGAATCGTTGCGGGCATCGCCGGCGCGCAACGTCATTCGTTCAACAACTCGGCGATCTTCGCTTCAAACTCATCTTTCGACTTCGGCAGCCCGATGTGGCGATAGCGAATGCGCCCTTGTTTGTCGGCAATCAAGGTCACAGGTAGTTGTCCATCGTCGACGTTGAAGGCTGCCGCCGTCTGCTTGTCGCCGACGGCAAGGGTATAGTTCATCGGGTTCTCTTTGACAAACGGCTTGACCTTTGGCGCGCCTTCTTCATCAAGCGAGATGCCGACAATCTCCAGGCCGCGCGCTTTATAATCTTTAATGAATTGATTGAACATGGGAATCTCCGCTTTGCACGGGACACACCATGTTGCCCAGAAGTTGATCACCGTCACTTTGCCGCGCAGCGCCTCTGTATTGAGCGTGCCGCTATTCAATAAACTGAGATTGACTGCCGGCAAAGCTTCGCCTGCCGCGTTCGCTGTGGCGTCCGATGCGGAGGCTTTGTCATCCGCGATGGCTTTGGCGATTGGCGTCGCGCTGCCAGGCGAGTTGGCAGCCGGCACCTGCTTCATTCTGCCCAGAAAGAGCGGCGGCTTCTCGAAGCCTTCAAGCCGGAACTCTTCGCGTTCGCGGCCTGCGCCATCAATGAAGACCACCGTCGGCACGCCGCGTATGCCGAACTTATCTTTCGCCCGTGCCGCATCCGAACCCGCCGCAGGGCTGGTCAGGTCGAGCTTCAAGGTCACAAAGCGCTCGGCCTCGCGCTTGACGTTGGCATCGGTGAAGGTGATCTGGTCAAGCTCTTTGCAAGGGATGCACCACGTCGCATAGGCATCGATGATGACGCCCTTGCCTTCGCGCTGCGCCGCCGCCACCGCCGCTTCGCTATACGGCTGCCATTCGATCTCCGCGTCGACCTTCTTCGGCAAGGCCAGCCACACGGCGGCGACTGCCGCGCCGACGCCGAGCCCCCGCAGCACCCAGGCGAATTGTTTCGGCTTCGCTTTGCCCGATTCGTAAAACGTCAGATAAAGAGCCGAGAGTATAAAGAAGGCGATAAAGACCAGGTTCGTCCAGCGGCCCATCAACGGCATCAAAAAGTAGAGCGCCATGCCGATGAGCACCAGCCCGAAGACCTTGCGCACCGTCACCATCCAGAGGCCCGAACGCGGCAGCGTTTTGATCGCCCCCGAAAACGTGCCAAGAATCAGATAAGGCATGCCCAGTCCGAGGGCCAGCACGAAGAAGAGCAAAAAGCCGTAAGCGGCGCTGCCGCGCGCGCCGACTTCGACGAGCAGCGCCAGCACAAACGGCCCGATGCACGGCGCGGCGACAATGCCCATCGTCAATCCCATCATCAACGCGCCGACCAGCCCGCTGGTCGATTGCGTGCTGGTGTTGGCAAAGCGGTTCAATGATTCAGGGACTTTGATTTCATAGACGCCGAACATCGACAGCGGCAGCGCCACCATTACGGCGGCAAGCACAATCAGCACGAGAGGGCTCTGCAACGCCGCGCCGAACAGGCCGCCGGATTTTGCGGCAATGACGCCGAGAATCGAATAAGTAATCGCCATGCCGATGACGTACATCGACGCCATCGCAAAGGTGCGGCTCAGTCGTGGCTTGCCTGCGCCGCTGCTCTGATTGACGAAGAACCCTATGGTGATGGGAATGATCGGATAGACGCACGGCGTCAGGTTGAGCGCCAGGCCCGCGAAAAAGACGCCGATGAGAATCGAGACAATGCCTTTGTCAAAAAAACTCGAACGCGAGGTGTTGCCGCCGCTACCGAATTGCGATAGCTCTCCTGGCGCGCGCGGCTGTGCTGAAGCATTGAGCGCGGGCTGCGCGGCGGCCTTTGCAAAGACATCGGCATTCGCTTCTTTGACCGGCTGTGTAGCGGCAACCACGCTGGCAGCGATGTCCAGCGCGATGTCGCTTGCCGGCGCAAGACAGACCTTGTCATTACATGCCTGCGCGGTGTAGGTCGCGTGAATCGTCAGTGCGCCTGGCTTGATTGAGCTATCGGCTTCGGCATCCGCCGTGATGTAGATCGTGCCGTCGTGAACCGCGTATTCTTCTGCGCCGAGCGATTCGAGCTTCTGGTACTTGGGCGCGGGATAGGTCGGCTCTTTGATCGTCATGCCGGCAACCGGCTGGAATTTCACTTCAGTAGCAATGAGATTGGGATCAGATGGAATGTGACCTTGGATGTGATAGCCCGGTGCGATGTCGAGCGCGATGGCGATCTTGAATTTATCGCCGGGCCGTATGCCAGCAGTTGAAACAAAGCCCTGCGCTTTGACGACGCCGGCGCTGCCTCTGACGCTTGATGCCGCCGCGCCGTTCGGCTGTGCCACACTGCTATCGGTTTGCGCCCATGCGATCAGCGAAACCAGCAGCACGGTTGCAAACGCCAATCCAGGCCGTCCGAAGAATAGTTTTCTGATCATAATTCGACTCTTGATGAGTAAGTTTCCGATGTAGCGCAAGGCGGTTAGCTTGCGCAAAGAATCCCGCATACGTTGTGACTCGCGCAAGCTACCCGCCTTGCGCTACACCCGATAGCCGTCTAATGATTATGCCTGAGATTCTGCGCCATCTCCGGTGTGACATCGTTTATGCCGATGACCTTGCCGCCGTTTGCTGCAACGAAGGCATCGGCATCGGCGCGCTTGTTGAAGGCCAGGAAGTCCGGCCCCATCGGCCCTTCCAGGCGGCTGCCGTAGATGAGCGCCGCCTGTCGTCCGTCAATCACCTGTTTCGTTTGATAATCCTTGAGTGAAACCTTCGTGATGTTGGCGCGGTCTTGCTGTGCGGGCGTCACTTTGTAATTACTGGGCGCAGTATAAAACGCCAGCATATCGCCGGGCGATTCAAACATCAGCTTCGTGCCGTCGTTGTAATAAATCTCCGCTGCCCATTCGTCTGCGGCGTTCACCTTCATGCCGCAGACAGGACAATAGCCGCTCGCCGCGTCAGCCTTCACCGTCGCCCGGTGATCAGGCCCGCAGGCCGCAAAGCAAAAAGCGAGAAACAGGAGCGACGCGGCGACGCGGATACGCGGCGACACGGCGACGCGGAAATCGATCCCCAAAGTTGATGGCTTAAACATTCGACCCATAGGCGTGTTTTCTTCTCCCCGCGTCGCCGCGTCGCCGTGTCTCCGTGTCGCGCTTCACCGGCTCATTCTTCAACGACTTGAATCCAGCCGCCGCCGACTACGCGGTCGCCGTCAAAGAAGACCGCTGCCTGGCCGGGCGTGATGGCGGCTTGCGCGTCATCAAATGTCACGCGCACACGGCCTTCGCCGAGCGGCGTGATCAGGGCGTGCGCTTCTGCGGCGCGATAGCGTATACGCACGGCGGCGCGCACAGGCTCCGCCGGCGGCGCTATCGCCAGCCAGTTCACCCCGTTGGCAATGAACGACGATTTGTAAAGCTCATCACGTTTGCCGACAACCAGTTGATTGCGCGGCACGTCGATCTTGACGACATACAGCGGCTCAGGCGAACTGATTCGCAGGCCGCGCCGCTGGCCGACGGTGTAGCGATGCAGGCCGCCGTGTTCGCCGACGACGTTGCCTTCAACCGTGGTGATCTCGCCAGCCGCCAGCGCCTGGTCATCGGCGGCTTTATGCATTTCGTACTTCGCATACTTCTCAACGAACGCCGCATAATTGCCGTCGGGCACGAAGCAGATTTCCTGGCTTTCGGGCTTCTCTGCCGTCTCAAGGCCAATCGAGCGGGCAATCTCGCGCACTTCGGCTTTGGTCATATCGCCGAGCGGAAAGACGGCGTGCACCAGTTGCTTCTGCGTCATCTCGAACAGAAAGTAGGTTTGATCTTTCGACAGATCGCGCCCCTTGAGCAGCACATATCGCCCGCTCTGTTCGTCGTATTCAACGCGCGCATAATGGCCCGTGGCGACGCGCTCCGCGCCGACCTGCTTGGCCGTGCTGACCAGCTTGGCGAACTTCAGCTTGGTGTTGCAAGAGACGCACGGAATCGGCGTGCGGCCCGCCAGATAGTCTTCGACGAACGGGCGCACGACGGCGCGCTCGAATTCATCTTCGAGGTTGAGGACGTAAAAAGGGAATCCCAGATCGTGCGCGACCGAGCGCGCATCGTAGACATCGTCGAGCGAGCAACAGCGGCTCGGCTGCGGCTCGTCGCCGGGCGCGAGCCGGCGCCGCTGATTCCACAACTGCATCGTGAAGCCGACGATGTCGTGGCCTTGATTCTTGAGGATTGCGGCGGCGACCGAGCTATCGACGCCGCCGCTCATTGCTACTGCGATGGTTGCCATAACGCTTCTACTTTGCCCGCGCCGTTAGCGGATGCTATCATCCTCATTCACAGGGCGCACACTCAAGGACGCAAGCAGTTCTAAAGTTTGAAATTATACACGAGCAGTTGGATGAGAGCCAATTTCGCAGTCTTAACGAATCTACGATGATCACCAAACACAAGACCGTTGAACAAGCTATAGAGAAATATACACTGGCGCGCGAGCCCTATTACCTGGCCGTCGCCGATGAAGTCGAGCTCTTTGAAGCGGCCTATAAAGCCAAGTTGCCGGTGATGTTGAAAGGCCCGACGGGTTGCGGCAAGACGCGCTTCATCGAGCACATGGCGTGGCGGCTCTCGCGCCCGCTGGTCACGGTCGCCTGTCATGAAGATTTATCGTCAACCGACCTCGTCGGGCGCTTTCTGCTCGAAGGCGACGAAACCGTCTGGCACGATGGGCCGCTGACGACTGCGGTGAAGGCCGGCGCGATCTGTTATCTGGATGAAGTGGTCGAAGCCCGCAAAGACACGATTGTCTTGATTCACCCGTTGACCGACGACCGGCGCATTCTGCCGGTTGAAAAGCGCGGCACGATTTTGCAGGCGACCGATGATTTTCTGCTCGTCGTCTCGTACAATCCCGGCTATCAGAGCGTGCTGAAAGATTTGAAGCAATCCACCAGGCAACGCTTCGTGTCGTTGGAATTCGATTACCCGCCGCCGCAGCTCGAAGCGGCTATATTGATGCACGAAGGCGGCGTCGATGAAGAGACGGCGCGCGATCTGGTATTGATCGGCGAGAAGGTACGCAACCTGAAAGGTCATGGCCTCGAAGAAGGCGTATCGACGCGCCTGCTGGTTTACGCAGCGCAACTGGTATCGAGCGGCATCGCGCCGCACATCGCCTGCGAAGTCGCCATCATCAGCCCCATCACCGACGACCGCGAGCTTCAGCGCAGCATGCGCGAAATCGTCACGACGGTCATCTGACCGCGACGCAGCGAAGCGCGTGCTGCACGTTCTTCGCTGTCCGTCCTTTCGTGGTTTATCTCCAACCTCCCGCTGATAGATATTAGCCTTCCGCTGTCTTTGTGTTTGATCACACGGCAGCTTGACACCGGTGATACAATGGCGCGCGTCACATGGCGACTCCATTTGCAATTGAAATGGATTGCTGTAAACCCCCATATCAGGTTGAGGAGACCAAGACTATGAAACCATCACCCAATTGCCCCCTGGCGTGGCGTCTGGCCATCGCCATCCTCGTGCTGATGTTCGCTAACGCCGCGAGCGCACAAGCTGATACTCCACCTCCGCCCGAACAGAAGCCGCCGCCTAAGCTTCCCTGCGATCAATACGCCGTCGGCGGCGCGTCTACGCCGGTCGATTTGGGAGTCGACCTTTCTATATATCTAGTCAGCGATCAGACGGCCCAAGGGTTAGTCGAGTGTGCCGGCTCCTTGTCTAGCCTCATTCTTTACCTGGATGGCTACCCGATGAGGGGCATCCCGGCTCGCTATGGCCCGGCAGAAAACCAGATTATCTTTCGCCTTGAGCGCACGGAAAACGCGGATACGCAGAAAGCATGGAGCGCACTTCTGGGCGGCATCAAAGAGTCTAGTCCGCGGATGGACACAGAGCCGGCCAGCCCCGATCATCCCTACGGGCGCGTTGTGTCGGTCGGTGTGGGTTATGGCGACAAGCCGCTTAAAACCAGCGCCTGGACGCGACTGCGCCCCATACGTCGGTGGACCGCCTGGCTCTTCTTAATCGGTCTGGCCTTCACTCTCGGCCTGCTGGTCTACATGGCGCGCCGCAGCAATCTGATCCGCGACATAGGGCCTGACCCGGTCGACCCGAAGGGCAATCGGCTCTACCGAAACCGGCGGGGCAAACCCGTCATCCGCGAAGTCGGCAGCGACGACAAGGTCACTTTCAAAGATGAAAATGGCAACCTGGTTCTTAGCAGCGAGGTCCGACCAGTCATGAAGACTTATAGCCTGGCGCGGTCGCAACTGGCCTTCTGGGTGCTCGTTACTCTCGCCTCCTTCTTCTTCATCTGGATAGTGACGACGGATCGGCAAACGCTTCCCACTTTCGTTTTAGGGATACTTGGGATCAGTTCAGCAACGGCGGTGGGCTCGACTCTGATTGATTCCAGCAGGCGCACGGGGTCAGAGTCTGAGCGTGACGCACTCGAAGCGCAATTAACGCAACTGCAAACCGCAGCAACAAGTGAGACGGACGCGACCAAACTGGCTTCCATCAATCGGCAGATTAAGGAAACTCAGGACGCCATCAAGAGGATCGAGGATTTCAGGCCGGGGCCGACGCGGGGGTTCTGGAAGGACATACTGAGCGACGATACAGGCATCACGATCCATCGCTTTCAAATCGTCGCCTGGACCATCGTGCTGGGAATTATCTTTGGCATAACCGTCATCAACACGCTATTGATGCCGAATTTTGACGGCACGCTACTAGCTCTGATGGGCATCAGCAGCGGCGCGTACATCAGCTTGAAGCCGACTGAAAAACAGGGCGGATAATTGACCGACGCGACTAAACTGCCAGCCGGGCGGCATGGATGATCGCCCGGCGGCGCAGCATCTCGCGCCATTCGCGTGCGGCGCAGGCTTCGAGTTGCACATTGATCGCCGCACGCTTCTTCATATCCGGCACGCTCACAGTCGTTGCCGCGAGCGCTTCGGATTGTAAGCGCGGGCGCGTGCCGCCGCTCCCCGTCGGTAGTTTGGTAAGCAACATCGCCGAGCGCAAATAAGCCCACCAGAAATAGACCAGGCCATCGTGCGGCACGACCTGCACGAATTCCGATTTGACGGCAAAGGCGAGCGGCCCTTTGCGCGCCAGCCATTCAGCGCGCGGCGTCACGATGATGTTGCCGAGATAAGCGCGCATCGTACCCATCAACAATTCCTGTTCGCCGACGGCGCAGAGCTTCAATGATAATTTCTGCGCGTTGTCTTCGAGCGTGAAGGTCAGATGATCACCGCTGCTGATGTCGCTGTATTCGATGGCGCGAAATAGCGAACACGGCACGCTGCTCAAGCGGCGCAGGCGGCGCACCTCGATATAATCGCCGAGCTTGCCGCCTGCCTCAGCGCCGCGATAGCCGTGCGGCTCCCAGATCGCCGGCTGCCGTTGCTGGTCTTCAACAATGCAGACGAAGGCTGTGCCGCGCTTGCTCATCATCGTCCTTGATTCAAGCCGAGCGCCTCGGCAACATCCTTGCGGGCAACGATCTCGGCCAGCGCGTTAGAGTCGTCTTTCATTCGCCGGTTGAGTGGCACGCCGGCAGTCGGCGCATTGGCAAAGATGGTCTTATAGCTTGGCGGCGCTCCGTACAGCGCAGGCTTGTCGAGTATGAGAATGTCTGCGCGCGTCGTCGTGTTCGCCGCAAGCTGAAAGAGTCCTTCAGGCAAAGCGATGACGCCGCGCAGCCGCCACACCTCTTCGACGGCGGCGCGCAGCTTGTGATACTCGGCATTGACGATCAGCGAATGCGGAAGCTGGCAGACCAGCCGCCCGCCCGGTCGCAGTAACTCAAAACAGATGTCGAGAAAGACCGCGTCGCTTGTGTGATAACCGAGCCCGAAAAGCCTGCGGCTGGCTTTGACCGATTCCAGCGGCAGCGAAAACGGCGGGTTCGCCAGAATGTAATCCACTTTACCACGCCAGCGTTTCAGCGGCGGGCTGAATTCATAAAGATTCGCCTCGATCAGCGTCCGCTGGTGATGTGCGGGCGCAGCCAGCGCCAGGGCGATTTCCGTCAGGTCAACCAGCGACGGCTCGATTTCGTTGCCGACCAGATGGCAAGCCGCATCGCCCCAGAGGTTCGCGGCGGCAATCAGAAAACTGCCGCCGCCGCAAGTCGGGTCCATAATCACCGCCCTATCAACTCGTGGCAGCAAGCGGGCCATCGCTTCGGCGACCGGGCGCGGCGTGAAGAACTTGCCTGAGCCTGCGCGGAAACGGCGACCGATGAAATGTTGATACCAGTCTGCAAGCCTTTCGCCGCGCGGGTCTGAAGCGCTCACCGAGTCAAGCACTGCGGCGAGCACCGTGTCGCGGCGCAGAATCGAAAGGGCGCGTCTTGAGCGTCTGAGGAAACGAGCCGAGGGCTTGTAGAGATTGCCTTTTAGCTTATCCAGATAGCAGGCGGCGAGCAGATGAAACGCTGCTTCGCCTTCGATGCCGTGCCGCCGCAGCGCCCGTTCGAGTGGTTGTTTGTCATCCGTTGCGGTTTGCCTGCTCATCAGAATGCGTGGTTTATCGCGGGCTTTCGCCAGGCTCCCGTAGAGCGCCGATTGAAGCTCTTGAAATCGTTTGCCGTGTGTGGCACTGTGTAATTGCTCTTTCGCCCCGATCTCGCGGCAGCGTTGGTATCGCTGATTTAGAGTAAAGGTGTGGGCATACGGCAATGAACAAGGGTCAGCAAGTATGGATCAGAGTGCGTGGAGCGCCGGACGATCCCGAATCGTTCGATCTCGCTACCTGGAACGGCATTGTCTGGCAGATTCCGCGCATCAATTCGCTCGGCGATGTGATCTACATTCAAATCCCTGACTACATGGTGTCGGAAACCATGCCCGCGACGACCAACCCGCAAGAGCTTTACCGCAAGCTCAAAGACGAGCGCGAGCCGAAGCCCTGAAGTCCGGGCTAACGCCTTGCGCGTCCCTTCACCGGATTATGCAACTCGCCAACCCCGGCAAGCTTGATGTCAATCTGATCGCCGTCTTTCAAGTAGACCGGCGGATCCATGAAGACGCCGACGCCCGATGGCGTGCCTGTGCTGATGATGTCGCCTGGCCGCAAGGTCAAATCCTGCGAGATGAACTCGACCAGTTGCGCTATCTTGAAGATCAAATCTGAGGTGTTCGATTGCTGGCGCAGTTCGCCGTTGACCCGCAACTCGATGTCGAGCGCGTGCGGATCGCTGATCTCGTCCTGCGTCACCAGCCAGGGCCCGCACGGCGCGAAGGTGTCCAGGCCCTTGGCGCGCACCCACTGTTTTTCGCGTGCCTGTAGATCGCGCGCCGTCACGTCGTTGAGAATCGTGTAACCGGCAATGTAATCGAAAGCCTGTGCGGCGCTGACCGAACGGGCTTCCCTGCCGATGACGAAGGCCAGCTCGGCTTCGTAATCCACTTGCTCGCTGGCGTGGGGCAACTGAATCGCTTGATTCGGAGCAATCAGCGCCGTGACGTTTTTCGAGAAGATCAGCGGCGTTTCGGGCGGCTTGATATTCTGCTCTGCGGCGTGCGCCGCGTAGTTCAAGCCGACCGCCAGTATCTTTCCCGGCACAAGCACAGGCGGGTTGAGTTCGATGGAGTTGAGCGGCAGAAGCATTCCTGCCTCCCTGCACTCATCCGCATGTGTTTGGTCAGTTTCGATGCGCGAGACGAGCGGCAAGAATTTTTCAATGCCGAGTCGATAAACGGCGAGCGCATCTTCAAACACATCAGGCATGATCTCATGCGGTTTATTCTGAATCAGCACGCCGCGTGAATCGAGGTAGGCGCTGACATCAAGCACCTCCTCGCCGATGACGATGCCGGCGCGATTCTCATTTCCCTGTTTCATTGATAAGAGTTTCATCCAGCCTCCGTTGCTTGCAATGGTCGGCGCAAGCTGACCGCCTTGCGCTATAAGAAAGCGATGATGACGAACAGAGAGACCGTCGTCAAGCCTTCAGGTTGCCCGACCCTGTAGCCATCGCTTATGCTGTCACGTCAATTCAATGTTGGAGAAAATAATGATCGTACCGTTCAGCGAAATCCGTCATTTGATTCCGGGATACACCTTTAATGAATATGGCCAGTTGACCGGCAATTATGTGCATGCCGAGCGCATCATCTGCGAAATGATTGATGGCCGCGTCAAGATATGGCTCGATCAGGAAGCCTTTGACGCAAAAGACCCTGAGCGGCTGATCTGCGATTATTCGGAAGCCGACTTGCGCGGCTGGAATTCTTAAACGTGGTGCGTGGTGCGTGACCAGAATGCAATGAATGATGCCACCACTGGCGCTGATTCACGTATCACGCACCACGCACCACTTCATATGGAACGCAGACTTTCATTCATCGGCTTTGGCAACGTGGCGCGCGCCTTTGCGCGTATCCTCTCGGAGCGCCGCGCGCGGCTTGCCGAGGAATTTGATTTGACGTGGCGCACGACCGCGATAGCGACGGCGCGTCACGGGTGCATTCTTTCAAACGACATTGATCTCAATGAAGCCGTCGCATGTGTTGAACGCGGCCAGTCTTTGACGACACTGACCAAGGTGATCGCCGCGCCGGATGCCTTCAGCCTCATCGCTAACTGCGATGCGAATATTCTTTTTGAAACGACGCCGCTCGACCCGCTCGCGGGCCACCCCGCCGTCGCATACATTCGCGGCGCGCTGTCGCGCACGCTGCACGTCGTCACGGCGAATAAAGGGCCGCTGGCGTTTGCTTATCGTGAATTAAGCTCGCTTGCCTCTGAGCGAGGCGTGCAGTTCCGTTTTGAAGGCACAGTGATGGATGGCGCTCCGGTCTTCAACCTTGTGGAATCCTGTCTGCCTGCGGCGCAGGTTCTCGGCTTCGCAGGTCTGCTCAACAGCACGACTAATATCATCCTCAGTGGCATAGAGTCGGGCGCATCGTTTGACGAGTCGCTTGGCGACGCCGTGCGACGCGGCATCGCTGAAGCCAACGCCGATTTCGACATTGATGGATGGGACGCGGCGGTGAAAGCCGTGGCGCTCGCCAATGTCTTGATGCAGACGGACGCGCGCCCGGCTGAGGTGGCGCGGCGCGGCATTCGCGGCATTGGCGTTGATGAATTGCGCGCGGCTTCAGCCGCAGGCAGGGCGATTCGTTTGCTCGCGCGCGGCGAGAGAACCGCAAACGGCGTCCGTCTCAGCGTTGCCCCGGAAGCGGTGCCGCTGGCGTCGCCCTTGGGCGCGGCGCGCGGTTCGTCTAACGCCCTGACGCTGAAGACCGATTTGATGGGCGAGTTGACCGTCATCGAAATCGATCCGGGCGTCGAGCAGACGGCTTACGCGCTGTTGAGCGATTTGCTGCGCATTCATCAGGAAATCCGCCGCCGATAAAGAGTAAACCTTAATTGCTATGCAGCAGCGACAGCCCGCACCTGTTTGGCTAACTCCTTTTCAGACTTGTCGCGCTCGATTTCAAGATCAAACCGGCTTTGTAGATTCATCCAAAATTCGGCAGACGTGCCAAAGTACAATGCCAGACGCAGCGCCGTATTCGCACTGATGCCGCGCTTGCCATGCACGATCTCATTGATGCGACGAGGCGGCACGCCAATATCCACAGCCAGGCGATATTGCCTGATGTCCATCGGCTTCAAAAATTCCTCATTAAGAATTTCGCCTGGATGAATCGGCTCACGTTTTTTCTTGCTCCCCATTGCTTCACCCCGCTAGTGGTAATCCGTCACCTCTACATCATGCGCATCGCCATCGCGCCAGTTGAAACACACGCGCCACTGATCATTGATGCGTATCGAATATTCGCCTTCACGGATGCCGTGCAGCTTCTCCAGGCGATTGCCTGGCGGCACCATCAAATCGTTCAGAGCCGTCGCCGCGTCGAGCATCAGCAGTTTCCTTTGCGCCACGCGGTAAACGTCAGCCGAGAATCGCGGCGCACGCTGGCGGCTGTGGATTTGCTGCGCCACCTTCCCGCGATAGCTCTTTATCACCTTCGGAGCGTAACGTATCTCGTTAATGGCATCAAGCGTTAGAGATGTAAGCTCAACCGTTTGCTTTGACTTGCCTTCGATGCGATCACGTAGCTCGCGCGCCGCCTGCACATATTGCGCTTCTCAATCGCTGCTTCGAAGAACTCACAGTTTCGTGCGAATAAAAGTGAACCGGGGGCTGTTGGTCGCGTTCAAGTTGATGAAAACAGAACGCGGCTGCGATTTCTGTTTAGAAAGGGTATAATCATGGAGGATTAACCCAAAGAGGAAACGCGGACTGAATGGCCACAGTCATCTATCAGGCGCAAACGATAGGATTCAGCGGCAGCCGGTCGATTGAAGCGGCCAGCGATCATGAATTGCTGGAAGTGATTCGCGACGGCGACGAGGCGGCGTTCCAGGAGATCGTCCGCCGCTACCGCAATCCCATCACCAACTTCATCTATCGGATGATTGACGATTACGAGCGAAGCGTGGAACTTGCGCAGGAAACCTTCATCAGAATTTTTACCAGCGCCTCGCGCTATCAGGCGAATTACAGCTTCTCGACCTACATTTACCGTATCGCTTCCAATCTCGCCATCAGCGAGTTGCGCCGCCGCAAACGGCGCAAGTTCGTGTCGCTGTTTTCGCCGTTCACCAACGACGATGGCGAAGCCGTCGAGATGGATCCGCCCGATGCCAGTCCCTTGCAGGACGAAACCTTGATCCGCGACGAGCGACGCAAGGCAGTGGCGCGGGCTATCGCTTCGCTGCCCGAAAAATATCGCGCCGCCATCGTCCTGCGCGATGTCGAAGGCTTGAGCTATGATCGCATCGCCGAAGTGCTGCAACTCTCGGAAGGTACGGTGAAGTCGCGCATCAATCGCGCACGCAATCTGCTGAAGGAAAAATTGACCGCGTACATTTGAAGGATTAATCAGTTGGAGAGAGTTATGAAAGTCTGTAACGAAATCAAGAGGCGGATAGACGAAGCCGACAACGTTGAGTCGTTCGACCTCGACATTACGCGGCACGCGGCGGTCTGTGACGATTGCCGCCGCTTTGCCGGCGAGCGCGCGGCGCTTAAAGCATTAATCGCATCAACGGCGCGCGTCAATGCGCCGCTCAACTTCGAGGCGGTGCTACAGGCGCGGCTGGCTGAAGTGAAGGCGCACAGGTCGCTGGCCTGGCTCAACGCGGCGTTTTATCTGCGCGCCGGCGCGGCTACTGCGGCGCTGGTGGCGGCGCTCTTCGTCGCGCAATATAACGGCCTGTTTAGCGGCCCGCCGGCTGGACAAACCAATGCGCCAGACCCGACAAGTCCAGTTGCAGTGGTCACGCCGTCAACCAACCCGTCGTCAGTCACATCAACCGTTGACGACAACACGCGAGCTGGTGCGGCGACCTATTCTGCCGAGTTAACTCATAGGGAGTCAACCATCGCAGTCAATGGCGTGACAGGCCGTCGCCTGCGCGCGACAAATACCGGCAGACGCAATGCAGGGGTGCCGCTGGTGACGGCGGCTGAAGCCGGCATAGGCGACGGCGGCGCGATTTTCATCCCCGGCAGAAACGGCGAACATGACATCACCGTCCCGACCGTAAGCGTCGGCGCGCAGCCCTTGATCTATGTCAACTCAGGCCGGCAGCAGCAATCGGCGCGCGCCGTCTCGGTATCTTTTTAATGCGGCGTCGCCGGGTCTGCTCGTCTATGAGCGGCCATGTTTATTCTTCGTGTTTTTCCATGAGTAAAGTCTTCACACTCCTGTTTGTCCTGTTCTGCGCATTGACCGGCGCGGCGCAGACCCCGCCGACGCAAGCCGCACCGCCCAACCCCTGGACGGTATCCGTCGTTCACACGGTGGATTTTCAGAAGCTGGTTGCGTGGATGAAGCGTCAGGGCAACCAGCGCCTCGCAGTTCCTGCATCACCGCCGGCCTTCGTTTATAACTTCGCGACCGGCATGGTGATCGACGATCAGGGTCACGTCATCACGCGGCTGGTCAATCTCACGCCGCTCGACAAAGAGCCCATCATCAACGTGACCTCTTCAGATGGCGCGGCCCACACGGCCAGACTGATCGGCATGGATGGCGCGACAGGCTTTGCCTTGCTCGAAGTCGCGTCGCTCAAAAGCGGCACGCCAAACATCGCGCTTGCCGACGCCCTCAAAGCCGGCACCAGGGTGCGTATTCTCAGCACAGATGTGCAGCAACAATTGCAAACGACGCCGCAGGGCTCGCGCGTCGTCTATTCGCCTGCCATGACGATTGCGCCAGGCAGCCTGGGAGAGAGCAGCATCTATGCAAAAGCGCGCGGCGCGCTGACCATCTATTCCGGCAGCTTGCTGTCACGCAACGACAGCAGCGTCGTCGTCACAGAGGAGAATCAAATCGTCGGCATCGCACAATATGCCGGCTTCGGTCGCGCTTATCTGTTCCCCGTCTCCTTCATACGCGACACGGTTGCGCGCCGCGTGATGGAGAAGAAAGGCTTCGTGCCCGCCGGCTGGCTGGGCGCGCGCGGCGACAGCATCGCGCAGTTGAGCGACGAGGAGTTCAGCCGCTTTGGCCTGTCGAATCGCGCCGGCGTCGTGTTGCGGCAGGTGGCGACCGACAGCCCTGCGGCCTTGAGCGGCATGCAGTCCGGCGACGTCATTCTCAGCGTCGATGGCTTCGACATTGTCAGCGCCGCCGATTTGATCGCCTTGTTATCGATGTCGTCCGAAGGCCGCAAGGTGACGATTCGCGCCTTCCGCAATCATCAACAGATCGAATTCACCGCGACGCTCGGCGCGCGCCCTGAAAGCGAATGGATTGATCCGCCTTTCATCCCTGAACATCAGTTGGAGCCGCTTGATGTGCAGCGCGCGCAACTCGAAAAAAGACGGTTGGCGCTTATCCTGGAATTCCGAAAATTCCAGGAAGAGATTAAGCGCGGCGCTTCGCGCGCCGCCAGTGAATCGCTCAATGAAATCGAATACGAGATCAGAAATATCAATGAAGCGCTGCGCCTGATTTACGCCGACAGTCATCAGATGCCGCCGTCGCCGAAGCCCGATCAGACAGACAACATCATCGGTTTTGTGGTTAGCGACCTGAACGAACAACTCGCCAGTTACTTCAAAGTCAAAGGCGGCGTGCTGGTCAAGCGTGTCGCGCCAGGCAGCACGGCGGAGCGCATTGGCTTGAAGGCCGGCGACGTCATCATCAACGCCCAGGAACAGGAGTTGATCTCGGTCGAACAATTAATCAAGCTTCTCAATGCCAAAAAATCGACGGTCACTCTGAAGATCGTCCGCAAAGATCAGCCGCTCGCCCTCACCTACGTCAGCAACTGAAAACAGAAATGAAACGTGGTGCGTGGTGCGTGGTGCGTGACAATACCGCTAACTCTAAACC
>JBBWZK010000177.1:0-8282 GCA_039648975.1 Blastocatellia bacterium | reverse complement strand
GCCGTCACAGAGGCGCAGCAGTCTGTGACGACAGCGATTGCGCTGGTGGATTCGCTGCCGAAGGATCATCCGCTCAGGACGACCTATCTGACGAACCTGCGGCAATGGCAGGGCGAGTTGAAAGCTTACCAGGAAGTCGGCGGCGACAATGTGCAGGTGACGCAGCGTGCCGAGCGTTATCGCCAGCAAGCCGATGACATTGCCGGACAGGCGCGCGTGGCGCTGGCGGCGCTTGGCCGTGAAGTGCCTGCGAATGTCAATGCGCCTGTAACCGCAAACGAGAATCGGCCTGCCGCCGGCTTATCGCCTGCGAATGCGAATCGGCGAGCGGCATCGGCAAACGATAATATCAATGCAACAGACGAAGACAGCGACGCGGAGGCGCAGGCGGAGAACCATAACGCCAATGCGAATCGTCGACGGCGCGCTGAACCGCCCGCCGTCGAGCCTGTGCAATCGCCCGATGCCACGCCGCAGAACGCCAACCGGCGCAAGGATCGCACGCCGCCGAAGACCAATCCGGTAAACGACAATACGAGTTCGCCCGACAGCCTGCCTTAGCAGAAGGCTGATCCGTTCAATCAGATTTGTAATGAACTTAACCATAGAATCAAAGAAGCAGGCTGGACGCGCAGAGAAATCTCTGTGTGTGTTTCGCGCCCTGTGATTCTATGGCTTGCTTGAATTCTTTTTTTTCGCTCAGGTAAATGTTTCTGGGTTGCCTCACGGGTTCGCGCGCCTTGCTTTCTGTCCCCTACGGATTGGGGTATCATCACTGCTGCTGTAGGCTGATTGTAGAGCGTTTGCCGGACTCTCAACGGCAAAGCATCGGCAGGAGAGATGTGAAAGGTAAAGGCTTAAAGCGTCTCAGATCGTTCGTTCTCGAACTCTCCATCTATACTCTGTTGGTCACCGCTTACGTGCTGCTGGTGCTCAATTTTCTGAGCGGCTGGCTGAAGAATCTTTACGATACCGGCAAGACGCGCTATGCGATTATTTGCCTCTTGCTGATTATCGGCCAGGGCATCGTGCTCGAAACCGTGACCAGCGCCCTATTGCGCTTCATACGCACAAAGACCGAATGACGGAGAACCAATGGATTTTCTAGTTTCCAACACGCACATCAGTTCGCTTTATCTCATCGTCATCGGCTTCATCATTGGCGTGCTCGGCGGCTTCTTTGGCGTCGGCGGCAGCTTCCTCGCCGGCCCGTCATTGTTCGCTCTGGGCGTGCCGATGAACTTCGTTGTCGGCACAGACCTGGCTCACATCGTCGGCAAATCCATCGTCGCGGCAAAGAAACATCGTGCGCTCGGCAATGTCGATCTCAAACTCGGCTTCATCATGGTCATCGGCACGATTGTCGGCGTTGAAATCGGTGCGCAAGGCATCGAAGCCTTGAAACATCGCACCAACATTGATCAGGTGGTGGGGATTACATTTGTCATTGTGCTGATCTCGATCTCGGCATTCGTCGCCTGGGAGAGCGTGCTGACCATCCGTATGCAGCGCGAGCGCGAGCGCCAGGCGGAGCAGTCGGGCATTGCCGCGAGCCTGCCGGCTGAGAAAGCTGACGAATCGGCGTTAGCCCACATCGCCAAGCGTATACACAGCATCAAGCTGCCGCCGATGATCAGCTTGCCTGTATCGGGCATCGAGCAAATTTCCTTATGGTCGATTCTCCTGGTGGCGCTGGTCGGCGGCATATTCAGCGGCTTTCTCGGTGGTGGCGCAGGTTACATACGCATGCCATCAATGGTTTATTTACTGGGCGTGCCGACACACGTGGCGGTCGGCACAGACCTGTTTGAAGTGGTGATCTCGGCAAGCTACGGCACCTTCACGCACGCTCTCAAAGGCAACGTCGACATACTGATTGCGCTGGTGATGCACACAGGTGCGGCCATCGGCGCGCAGATCGGCGCGGCCTCGACGGAATACTTTCGCGGGCCGAAGATTCGCTTGGCGTTCGTGCCGCTGCCGCTGATCGGCGCGGCGATTGTGATTTACAGCTTGCTGACCGGCAAGCACATGAAATAAGGCAAAGGCGACGCGGCGAGATTTGCAGGCGGGAAATTCAGTTATGAAGATTTTGATTTGCAGCGACGCATCCCAACCAGCGGAGAACGCCGTGCGCTTTGCGGCGACGATTGCCGGGGCGTGCAAGGCGGAGACGACGATTCTTGGCATCAACGAAAAAAGCGGCGAAGAAGACCGCATCTTCGAGTCGCTCAAGAACGCCCAGCAACTCTTGCGCGAAAAGGGCGTCAACGCAGAGATCGTCATCAAAGCCGGCGAGCCGATAGAAGAGATCGTCAAGCGCACAGAAGCGACCGGCTACGATCTGGTGGTCATCGGCGCGGCGCGCAAAGGCACGCGCGGGCCGTTCCTGATGTCGGCCAAGGCCTACAAGATCATCAAAGCGGTTGCGCCGCCTGTGCTGGTGGTCATCGGCGACCGCGTGACGCTGAAACGCATTCTGGTGTGCAGCGGCGGCGAAAAGTACATTGATCGGGCCGTCGAGTTCACGGCCTCGCTGGCGCGCGCAACCGATGCAGCGGTGACGCTGTTTCACGTCATGGCCGAGCCGCCGCCGGTTTACTCTGACCTCATCAAGATGGAAGAAGATGTCAATCTCCTGCTGCACTCGAATTCGGTGTTGGGGCAGAACCTGCGCCGCGAACAGGAAGAGCTGGCGCGGCAGGGCGTGCGCAGCGAAGTGCGCTTGCGCCACGGACTGGTGATCAGCGAAGTCTTCAAGGAAGTGCGACGCGGCGATTACGATCTGATCGTCACAGGGTCTTCACCGGAGGGCGGTTCGCTGCGGACATACATCATGGGCAACATTACGCGCGAGATCGTCAATCGCGCCGAATGTCCCGTCCTGGTGGTGCGCGGCGAAGCCATGCCGGCAAGCATAGGCCAGAGCCTGAAAGAGTTCTTCACGGACATCACGCACGCCTTCGGCGGCTCGAAGGAAGAATCCAAATAGCTGATCATTCATCTGCGGCAGCCGCCGCCTTGTTGAAGGCTTCAGACGCCAAGCGGTGATCCGCTCACTGCAAGCCAAATTGCGCCGTCGGTCATCCAGTCAATCGCACACTTATACGGAAACAGGTAATTTAAGCATACGCCATTTGTCGACTTGATTACGGAAGTCGGCAGATGTAGGATGGCGCGGTCGAAAGTAATGGCCCGCATCAGTAAAGTGATGAGAACGAAATCAAAACCGCGATTCGCTCATAAAAGACTGGGAGCGTGATTGATTCTCGTTAAAACGTTCAAGTGGCAAAGCACTCGGTCGAAGCAAAAGGCAGTCAGCAATTCTCCTGTCGCCGTCGCGCGGCTTCCCTTTGGGGCTTAATTGATTCTGGGAGAAAACTGTTCAGTACCTGGTTGCCTGACGCCATGGGGAGAGCCGGCCCGTGGTTCCACACTATACTCTGAGGGCTAAAGTTCCAGAGGCGAGCGCACGCCCTTGCCGCCGCGATTCAGGACGTGTGTATAGATCATGGTGGTGCGCAGATCTTTGTGACCGAGCAGTTCCTGTATGGTGCGAATATCATAGCCTTCTTCAAGCAGGTGTGTAGCGAAGCTATGGCGTAGCGTATGGCAACTGCCTGGCTTGGCGATGTCAGCGGCGCGCAGAGCGATTTTTACTGCTTTTTGCAAAATCTGCTCGTCGAGGTGATGCCTTCTGACAGCGCCTGAACGCGGGTCGACCGAGCGTTTGGCAGCCGGGAAGATGTATTGCCAGGCCCATTCGCGATTGGCATTAGGATATTTTCTTTCGAGAGCGAAGGGCAGATAAACCTGACCAAAGCCTTCCTTCAGATCGTTTTCGTGGAGGGCTTTGACACGATCAAGATGTCTGTGCAATGGTGCGATCAGGGGTTGCGGCAACATGGTCACACGATCCTTAGCGCCTTTGCCGTCGCGGACGGTGATCTGGTTATAGTGAAAATCGATATCCTTGATGCGCAAGCGCAGACATTCCATCAATCTGAGGCCGGAGCCGTAGAGCAAACTGGCCATCAGCCATAGTTGCGCGTCCAACTGGCTGAGGATCGCCTGCACTTCGGCTTTGGTGAAGACGACCGGCAATTTATCGGGTCGTTTGGCGTGGATAAGGCCATCGAGCCAGTCCAGAGGTTGTTTGAGAACATCTTTATAAAGGAACAGGATGGCGCTGAGGGCTTGATTCTGTGTCGAAGCGGCAACATTGCGGTTGACGGCGAGGTGCGAGAGGAAATTGTTGACTTCGCGTTCGCCCATTTCGGCAGGGTGGCGCTTGCCGTGAAAGAGAATGAATTCTTTGATCCAGCGCACATAAGCTTCTTCGGTTCGGATGCTGTAGTGTCGCATGCGTATTTCATTTCGCACTTGTTCAAGCAGTTTTGGCATGACAACCGCCCTTCGAAAGAAATATACGGCGCAATCGCATGATAAAAATCGAGTCGCCCCAGTAACTTGGCCCGGCGTGAGCGGGATTATACGTCATAAAAGACGTAAAACACCACGTCTTTTACGAGACCTATTTCCGAGACGTAAAGCATCACGTCTTTTACGAGGCCCATTAGTAGTTAGACTGCTGAATTGAGTATGGCTAACACGCAACTGTATGAAGCGAGAGTATCTGAGGAAGGCATTTTAGCCTTGCGCAAACTCCTAAGTATATCTGTCTCACAATTAATTAGTCCAGCTTTGGAGGTGTATGATCGCTTTGTCTCTTCTCCCAGTTTCTCCATATCACTCGGTGGCGACGGTTACTTGGTCATAGAGAATAGCTGGCTAGAAACGCCCAAAGAATATATTGACTACTGGTCCATATCAGCGCATTGCTCACCCCCCCGAAAGACATAAAAGTAGAGATAGTAGAAGGCATTGAGAAGATTATGCAGTTCCCCGTAAGCAGTATTCATATACAACCAGCTTCTCGAATCGTAAAAATATCTATCTATGAGGCTAAATGGTCCGATCCGGGAGGTGAAGAATCAGTCATATACGATCAAGCTGTCATTTTCAGCAAGAGGATGGAAAGAGATTCTGTATAATAGCAAACCAGTCAATCGTTGACTTGCTCGATTTCACAAACCACGAAGAAGAGATTGAGGCAATCGTTGGAGAAAATGCTTGTAGGAAAGAGATTGAGTGAAACGATGCGGTCTAACAATGCGTTGCAGCGGGGCCGCGTAAAGAACTACGATGTTGATGAGAAGCTCGCTTCGCGGCCTCCGCTGCAACGCCGGCGTTAGGCATCGCTAAATGATTGACCTAAGGAGGAAAGTATGTCCAATGCAAATCAGTTCATTTTTGGTTATGGCTCTTTAGTCGAATCTAAATCCAGGGAAAGGACTTCGCCTACTGCCAAGGACGCTTCTCCTGTGAACGTCGTAGGTATTCAGCGAGGTTGGTTTGACCAGACCCCCGGTTATAGTTTGAGCACGACCTTTCTTGGAGCAGTCTCTGACCCAGACTTCGAGTGCAATGGGGTGATATTTAAGGTGACTCAACAGCAGCTTGACGCGTTTGACCAACGTGAGGCCGGTTACACGCGTAAAAGTATCGACCAGAACAATATCACCATGCTTGACGGGACTGAGGCTCCTCCAGAGGGAGATATATGGTTCTATGCCAGTAGAGAGAAACGCTACGCTTCGCCAAAGTTTCCAATCGTACAATCCTATGTGGATATATGTTTGAACGGCTGCCTGGAGTTAGAGGCAAAATACCCTGAGGCGAAGAAAGCAGAGTTTGCAAAGCTGTTCTTGAAGTCAACCAGAGACTGGAGCAAGTATTGGGTGAATGATCGGATCTATCCGAGGAGGGCGTTCATATATTCCCCCAACGCAAACACCATCGATGGCCTGATCAAAGAGGTGCTGGGGAAAGAAATGTTCTCGAACATAGAGATAGAGCCGGCGAGTTGGGAGCAAAGTGAAGCGAAGTAGAGGATGATAGCCGAGCGACGCCTAACAAGGCGCTGCAGCGGAGGCCGCGCCGCGCAACTCTCATCAAAATTGGAGTGCCTCACGCGGCCCCGCTGAACGCGAGCGTTAGGCTTTATTCAATTTTCGGTTTTCGTGTGAAAGCTGAAGGAGAAACCAAAGACAAACAACAAAGAAAGGAGAATAAGTGTATGGCGCAGACCAAACCGAGGAGGAAATATCCCAGGCGTATCTCGAAGCATCTGACCGTCGCTATCCACGCCGCCGACCTCAAATCCCTCAGTGAAATCGTTCGAACCCATTCGTTAGATTATGGCTGCAGACCACATGCCATCTCCGATCCGACGGGGAGCTACTATACGACTGCATTGGTCTCGCAAGCGGAGTTGGATCAACTCCGCAAGAAGGATTTGGATGTTCGCCATCTCTTCGACCAAACCAGCGAGGACCGGACCGCCAAAACCACAATCGGTAAAGGCGATCGGTTCAAAGGTGGCCGTATTCCACCCCAAGGTGTTGGCTCGCAGCCGCACGTCCGGGACGATGATCTCGGGCCCATAATGAATGTCGACGAAATCAACTCAGCGATCCAAGGGCTCGTCGACGAATACGGCATCCCAACGTTCGACGTTCCCAACACCACCTCGGAGGGATCGGGTGGAAAAGGCGGGATGACCGGACCCATAAAGCGCGACGCCTACCACGTCTATTTTACGGCCGGCGTCCACGCCAGGGAACGCGGCGGCCCCGATAATTTGATCTACTTCATCGCCGACCTGCTGTTCGCGCAAAAACACTCCACCGGCTTGACCTACGGTTCCAAAGCCTATTCCAATGCCGACGTGATCAAAGCATTGAATACCGGCATCGTGTTCTTTCCCTTGGTGAATCCCGATGGCGTTCGGTACGATCAAAAAACCGATGCGCTTTGGCGGAAGAACCGCAACCCCGCAGACGCCACCCCCGGCAACGACGCGACCATTGGTATCGATATCAACCGCAATTACGACTTCCTATGGGATTTCCGGAGGCACTTCCATCCGGCAACCATAAGTGCGACGAGCCTTGCCTCCGATAAACCGGTTGATGAAACGTATCATGGGCGACACGCGTTTTCCGAGGCGGAAACGCGCAACGTAGCTTGGGTTTTGGATCAGTTCCCGCGCGTCCGCTGGTATATGGATATCCATTCCGCGGTGGGCGATATCCTATTCAATTGGGGCGACGACAACAACCAGTTCGGCGACCCATCAATGCAATTCTTGAATCCTGCCTGGGACGGAAAACGGGGAATTGTCGGCGATACGGCATATCGGGAATGGATTGAGGAAGTGGACTATGGAAAGGTTTCAAATGCATCGAACCGAGTCGCACGAGCCATGCAAACGGTGGGCGGACGATCCTATCGGCCACTTCAGGCCGTGGGTCTGTATCCCACGTCCGGAGCGAGCGACGACTATGTCTACGGTCGTTACCGAGCCAACGCGAAGCTGAACAAAACTCATGGCTTCACGATGGAATTCGGCTATCCGACTAACTTCTACCCCACACTGCCCGAATACCATGCGAACCTGAAAGATACTGGGGCTGGCTTGATGGAGTTTTGTTTGGCGGCATCCGACGCGGGGCTGTGAACTAATCGAAAATCGGTGAAAAATCGGGAAAGCGGGAGAGAAGATGGGGGTAGTGTAAATTTCAGGCCTAACCGTGCGCTGCAGTGAGCCCGGCAATCGCGCTCTGATTGCAATTGTGCCCCCTCGCGGTTCGGGTCGCTGAGCTTGGTCGTTAGACCTACGCAGTAAGATGCTGACCGATGAGCGAGACACTGATAAAAGAACTCGCGACTGATATAGGCTCCGACCCGGCAGCGCGGCGCGCGGCGAGGCTATGATGGTGCTGCGCCAGACGCTTGCGCAAGACGAGGACGCCGGCCTAACTACACCATGCAGGCGAGCGCGGGCCGCGCACTTCACTTGGTTCTTTGCCGTGCCGTTCCCGCGCCGCCTGATGGTGCGCGTTAGACCTTTGTGGAGCAAAGCAAGCGAAGACAACGGCTGGCACAAGGCCGCCCGAAGCCGCATTGTGAGATCCGACTTCCTTGTCCGCCTCGCCAAACCGGGTCGCGGGTTGTCAGCGGTTGGTCGCGCTATAACCGCCGCCGTTGGCGGCAGCGACCCGGCGGTGCACAGCACGGCGAGGCTATGAGGTAAGGGCGGCAGACGCTGGCGCAAGGTGAGGACGACGGTCTAACAACACCATGCACGTGAGCGCGTGAAGCAAACTTCATATAGTTCCCTGAGTGCCGTTCACGCGCCACGTGATGGTGAGCGTTAG
>JBBWZK010000050.1:0-17343 GCA_039648975.1 Blastocatellia bacterium | reverse complement strand
GAGGGGCGATAGATGGCGATGTCGGCTTTGCCGTCGCCGTCGAAGTCTGCCGGCACAGGCAAGTCGCCCGTCATGCCCCAACTGGCGCTGCTGATCGAGCCGTTGGAACTGTTGACGATCAACCATTGGCCGGTCGATGGTCGCCAGACGGCCAGGTCGGTCTTGCCGTCGTTATCGTAATCTGCCGGCACTGGCACGTCTGTGTTTATCCCCCAACTCGGCGAACTGCCGCTGCCTGTCGAACTGTTGATGATGTACCAGCCGCCATTTGATGGTCGCCATACGCCGATGTCGGCTTTGCTATCGCCATCAAAATCAGACCATTTCTTAGCGCCACCGCCACCTGTGATGGCAGCTACAATGGCGTCAATGTCCGCGCCGATGTCTTTGCCGTCGGTGCCCGCACCTTTATAGGGACTGCTTGCCGACAGACGATAATTGCCGCCGCTCAGATCGACGAAGCCCACATCATTCAGGCTGGCAGGAAAAAAGTTGCTGCTCGGATAAACTTGCGCAGGGCCGCCAGCCAGCAGGTTCCTCGCAAAGACGTAGCCGGGGAAGTAAGCGTTCAGCGTGTTGAGTCCCGTCGAAGTTCCTGTGCCCGCCACGCCGGAATCATTGTGCCGCGAGAGGTTGTTGCGATAGACAAAGCCTGTGTGCGGACGCCCGTCGACGATGACGACCTGTGCGGTGTGCAAGACCGTGTTGTGCTCAGCCGTCACATCAGCCGTGCCATCGAGGAGTTGTAAGAATCGCCCGTTACCGCCCCACTTCGTGCCGCCGATGTCTTCAAAGAGATTGTTGGCGATGCGAACACGGCGAGACTGCTGGCTCGGCCCGCTGTCGTCATAGCCCATCAGGTTGATGGCGGCGGCGGCGTGGCGCAGGATGTTGTTGGTGAAGGTGATGTCCTGCACGACTGCCCACGGCGTCAAGCCATTCTCGCCGCGCGGCGTCCATTGAATGGCGAAGCCGTTCTGCCCCGACACCCAGATGTTTTCAAAGACGTTGCCATCGATGAAAACACGCTGGGCGTTCTTCAACTCGAAGAGGTTTTTCACAGACCACATGATGCCGGCATAGTTCGGGTCATCGGGCTTCCACGAAAGCGGTTTGTAGCAGGTATTACGGCGGAACTCGATGTCAGAGGCAATCAGGTTGAGGATGTTTGGCGGGGAGCCGCCGAAGATGACGTTTTCCGCCGCGCCTTCGAGATAGTTGTTGGCGATCTTGAAGGGGCCGGGCCCGTTCCATCCGGCGATAGCCTGCGTGTCGTGATCGACGTCGTGACAGTCGGCGACGTATGAATCAATGATCGCTGTGCGTGCGCTATTAAGCGCGATGCCGCGCCGCACATTCACGATGGCATGGCCGTGAATGTAACACCGATCAATGATAAGGTCGTGCGGCACTTGATCCAGCGAGCTTTGCGCGCTCGACCCTTCGCCCAGTGTGACGATGCCATAGTTCTGCAACTGCGCCAGCGCGATAGTAAACTCAATGCCAATGAAGCGGTAATGATGCGCGGCTGCGGCAGTCCTCAGCGCCGGCCACAAGCCTGGGGTGACGAGCTTAGGCATCGCGGCAGCGCTGGCCGGCGACACGCGGTTGCCTTCCGCCGGCAAGCCGCCGGTATTTGAAGTTCTAATCACAATCCAGTCAGTGCCCGGTTTGTTCGGCAGAACAAACCCATCGGGCGGCGTCGTGTAAGTCGCGCCGGCTTGCAGCACAATCGTGTCGCCCGGATTGGCGACGTTCAAGGCCGCCTGGAAATCGCCGCCCGCCGGAACGTTGATCGTCGCGCCGGTCGGCGGCACGTAAGCTGTGTTGAGAAACACGCGGGGAAGTTCCGGCCCGGTTGCCTGCACCTCGGCGGCGCGCGGAAAGACTAGTAAGCCGGAGAGCACGATGAGAAACAGCGCCAGGCAAAATAGATTCGTCTTTTTCATCCCTTACCCATAGAAAGTTCGACCCACATGATCATCAAGCAAGTAGACGATGGCTCACTGCGGGCATACCTCACCTACCGCAGAACTGCGAGCAGCAGACTGACTTGCTGCCGGTTGAAATCCATGTGTGAGGGAGGCAACGCCTGATGGCCCTTTAGCATTTCAACGAAGACCGGACAGACGCGAAACGATTTTTCTTGTTTTCTAAAACGACTGACTGTGGGGCCTCAAGGAGTGACATTGTACAAGGTTTGGCGGCGGCGTCAAAGATGATCTTGGCATCGCATGGCTTTTGCAAGAATTAGGCAGTTCAAGCCTGGGGCGCTAAGTGTATGAGCAAGCCTGTCCTGACTAGCCTGAATTTTGGCGCGACTTGCCGCTATGCCAATCTGCCAGCCACAGGATTTTTACGGACTGTAAGAACACCCGCCCTGTCGAATCGGCAAACATAGCATTGCGCCGGCAGTTTCTTCCTGATGCGATTCAAGTGCAGAGATTTCTAAGTCACGCGCTCGTCGCCGCTTTTGCGTCCTTGCCTCTGGGCGCCAGCTTTTTGGTTGCAAACATAATCAGGCATCCAACCAGCCAACTGATCAAGGGCCCAATGGTCGTTCCCACTATCAGATGGGCTCCCGCATGAAGCCAGGTCTTTCCGTCGCCACCGAAACTGTACTCTGGCACGCTGTAGATGTTGTCCTTGCCTGTGAAGATCGCTAAGACGATTGCCGGAACGATAATCAACTGGGCCGCCAAGCTCTGGAGGACGCAGATTGGCAGGAGGTGTTTGTAGCTGCCGAAGCCGCTGGTGTGAACTCGGATCGAGTAGTACAAAACGCCGATCCATATCACCGCCGTGATGCTGATCCACTTGGCTATCGAACTCGGCGCGCCACCAAGAGACAGCGCCAGTCGGGCAATCCCGACGACAAGAATCAAACCAAGAAACAGCTTCGAGAAGTCAATATATTCAGACAGACGCTTGCCAAAAATAGTCATCAGGTTCTCCTATCGACATCGTTTCAGATTACCACATACTAACTGTGCGCCGTAGACTCGGCAAGGCGTGGCTTTTTTGCCGCCGGACGCTTCACGATCCTGCGTTGCCTTGATCCTTTTACATCTGTCAATGGGACTTCATGCTTTCCATCGCTTGACATCTTTTCAAACTCATCGCACTATTGCATAGATAATCTATGTAAAAGGTAATCTATGACTAAAGGCAAAACGCAAAAGAAGACCGAAATGATGCCGGGGACTTTAGAGATGCTGATCCTGAAGACCCTGGAGCGCAATGCCCAACCGCTGCACGGCTATGGCATCGCACAATATATCAGGCAAATATCCCAAGACGTGCTCCAGGTCGAGGAAGGCTCGCTTTACCCTGCGCTACAACGGCTGGCCGTGAAAGGCTGGGTGGAAGCTGAGTGGGGCATGTCGGAGAAGAATCACCGCGCCCGTTTCTACCAGTTGACTGCCGCCGGGCGAAAACAATTGCTGCAGGAAGTCGCCGACTTCGAGATGGTGCTGGAAGCGATTATGCGCGTCTTGCAGACCGCGTAAGGAGCCGCCACGTGATCAGTTTTTTTGCACAGCTTTGGCGGCGCTTGCTTTACTACCGGCGGCGCAGCGAGGTCGATGCAGACCTGGAAGAGGAGATGCGCTTCCACTTGCAAATGAAGACTGAGGAAAACCTCGCCAACGGAATGTCGGCGGAAGAAGCGAGCCAAGCCGCGCGGAGACAATTCGGCAATCCAACCTGGCTGAGAGAGGAGAGTCGCGAGATGTGGAGTTTCAGATCAATCGAGACACTGTTACAGGACTTGCACTTTGGGCTGCGGATGCTGCGCAAGAATCCCGGCTTCACTGCTGTCGCTGTGTTGACGCTGGCCCTTGGCATCGGTGCTAACTCAGCCATCTTCAGTTTAGTGAATGGGATTTTGCTGCGCCCGCTGCCTTACGCGCAGCCTGATCGTTTGGTCAGGCTGATCCAGGCCAACGCCAAACTGGGGCTGGATACCTGGGGGCTTTCGCAGGCCGATTTTGCCACCTATCGCGATCAGAGCCAGACACTGGAAACGGTGGCCGCCTATGCCAATGGCGGAGTCAATCTGACGGGCGACGGCGAGGCCGAGCGATTGCTGATTACTAACGTCACTGCAGACTTCTTCAACGTCCTGGGCATCAATCCGGCATTCGGGCGCACGTTTCGTGGCGGTGAAGATGCGCCGGGCAAGAATGGCGTTTGCGTGCTCAGCTATGGTCTGTGGCAACGGCGTTTTGGCGGCGATCCGCAGATCATTGGCAAGACGCTCAACCTGAATCAGACGGCGACCGAGGTGGTCGGCATTATGCCCGCCGGTTTTAAGTTTCCTCGCGTCGAAACCGAAATATGGATTCCGCTCGCCCTGAATACAGCCAGAACCGCGCCATATTTTCTGGTCGCCATCGCCAGATTGAAACCCGGCGTCACAGATTCACAGGCTGAAGCGGAAACCACAACTATCCTGCGGGATTTTGGCAGGCAGCATCCGGGTATAGGGGAGAGCGCCGGGGCGGATGAAGAAGGCACAGGGCCGAAAACCATTGTCAAGCCGCTGAAGGAAGCTCTCGTCGGAAAAACCGAAAAGCCTCTACTCGTCCTGCTCTCTGCTGTGGGGTTCGTATTACTAATCGCCTGCGCCAACGTCGCCAATCTGTTATTGGCGCGCGCCACCTCGCGCACCAGGGAGATCGCCGTGCGTTGCGCGCTTGGCGCGACGCCGTCTCGCATCGCTCAACAACTGCTGACGGAAAGTATTCTCCTCGCCTTTATCGGCGCGGTTGTCGGCATGGCCCTGGCGTGGTTCGGCGTGACGATGCTCAATCGCTTGCCCATCGAGGGAATCCCGCGCATTGATGAAGTGGGTGTGAATGGCACGGTGCTGGCGTTTACCGCCGGCGTCGCCTTGCTGACGGGATTGCTCTTCGGGCTGACGCCGGCGCTGCGTGCTTACAAGATGGGACTGGCCGGTGGCATGCGCGAAGGTGGGCGCGGCACGACCGGGAGTCGCCGGATGAATGGCGCACTCGTCGCCGCGCAGTTCGCACTGTCATTAATGTTACTCATCGGCGCTGGATTGCTCTTCAAGAGCTTTCAGCGATTGGAATCCGTCAGCATCGGATTCAAGCCGGAGAAGATGCTGACCATGATCACCTCTCTGCCGAGGCTGAAGTATGCACAACCAGAACATCAGTTGCAGTTCTACCGAAGCTTGATTGAGCGGGTGCGCAGCCTGCCGGGAATTCAAGATGCTGCGATGATCACCAACCTGCCCTTCACAGGCACCGATAACACGGATGGCTTCAACATCGAGGGGCAAGAATCGCTAACCGACAGTAAAGAGGAACGCGAACAAGCGCAATTGCAGCAGGTCACGCCCGGTAGTTTTCAGGCCATGGGCATTCCGCTGCTGCGTGGCAGGGATTTCCTGGACACGGATGGCAGCAATGCCCCGCCGGTAGCCATTGTCGATGAAACGCTGGCGCGTCGTTATTGGCCTGATGGCGATGCCATAGGCAAAAGGATAGAGACGACCGGCGATCTCGTATGGCTAACGATTGTCGGCATCGTCGGCGGCGTTAAACACGATGATCTGGCCGGTGGGCGGCAACCACATATCTATTCTCCTCTGGCTCAACAACCCGCTCTGGGCGCATTTCTAGTGGTTCGCACAGAAGGCGCTCCCAACGCGGCCATCTCGGCCATCCGAAGTGAAGCACAACAGGTAGACCCAGACATCCCTATCTACTTAATCCGACCTATGGCAGATGTAATCGGCAAGACGCTGAACAGCCAGCGGCTGACCAACTGGTTGCTCTCGGCTTTCTCTGTGCTCGCCTTATTGCTGGCCGCCGTCGGCATCTATGGCACCATGTCGGTTTATGTCGGCAGCCGCACGAACGAATTCGGCATTCGCCTGGCGCTGGGAGCGCAGCCGGGCCATCTGCGGCGCGCGGTTTTGCGGGAAGGCTTGTTGCTGACGGCATTCGGCATCGCCGCCGGCACCGCCGGCGCTCTGGCTTTGACGCGGACTATGGCCAGCCTGCTTTTTGAAGTGAGCGCGACCGATCCGCTCATCTTCACCGCCTTGCCACTGGTGCTCGTCGTCGTCGCCTTATTGGCCTGTTATGTCCCCGCCCGCCGTGCCGCGAGCGTTGATCCCATGGTCGCTTTGCGCCACGAGTAGGGCTCGTTAAGGGAATCTATATGATCAAACTATTGAAACAACTTTGGCGGCGACTGACTTACTATTCGCGGCGCGATCAGTTTGACCGCGAGTTGCAAGAGGAGATGCAGTTCCATCTGGAGATGAAGGCAGAGCAAAACGTCGCTGCGGGGATGTCTCCGCAAGCCGCGCTCTCTGCCGCACAGCGCCAGTTCGGCAACTCGCTCTTGCTCCGCGAAGCGAGCCGTGAGGTCTGGATATTCAGACCTTTTGAAGCGCTCGTTCAAGACCTACGATTCGGCTGGCGTCTGCTTGCGCGTAGCCCTGTCCTGACGCTGGTTGCCGTACTATCGCTGGCCATTGGCATCGGCGTTATTTCAACCGTATTCACTTTCGTCAACGCAGTCATGTTCCGGCCACTGCCGCTGCCCGATTCCGGCAGGCTCGTGCGGATTCAGGATGACAATCTACCGACTTACGCCGATTACCTGGCCTTTCGCGGTGGGGCCAGCGCCTTCACAGGTCTGGCCGCCTACGATTTTGATGGCTTCAACCTGATCGCGGATGAGACCAGTGGTCGTGTAGGCGTCGTCAAGGTGAGCGGCAACTATTTTGACGTTCTGGGGGTGAAGCCTCTGCTGGGGCGCTCATTTTCGGCGGACGAGGGCAGCAACCCGGCGGCGCGACCGGTTGCCGTCATAAGCTATGGCTTATGGCAGCGGCGCTTCGGCGCTGATCCGGGAGTCATCGGCAAGGATGTCATACTACAGAAGGAACCGTTCACGATCATCGGCGTCGCGCCGCAGGACTTCACGGGCGTCTCTTTGGGAATTCAGCACGACCTGTGGATTCCGCTGTTGATGGATGCGAGGCTACATCCAGAGGGCAACTTCATCAAAGATCCAGACAGTCACCAGGCGAGGGTGATCGGCAGACTGAAGCCGTATGTAAGCCTCGCGCAGGCTGAGGCAGAGATCAAAGTGATTGCCGCAGCGCAGGACCTGATTCCCAAGGTTCGCCGCTTTTCGGATGATCCCGAAGCGCAGCAGCCATACACGCCGAGCCGGTTAATCCCGGCCACCATAGTTGAGATGGGGCCGCACGACCGTCAGCAGGCCTGGCTGGGCGTTATCGCCATGATGATTGTCGCAGGGCTGGTGCTGCTGGTCGCCTGCGCGAATGTCGCCAACCTGCTGCTGGGGCGGGCGGCGGCGCGGCGCAGAGAGATCGCTGTGCGGCTGGCGCTGGGCGCTGGGCGCTGGCGAATTGTGCGCCAGTTGCTGACTGAGAGCCTCTTGCTCTCGCTGATCGGCGGCGCGGCAGGCTTGTTGTTAGCACAGTGGGCCGCAGGTTTGCTGTTATCTTTGATTTCGCGCTTTGCGCCCGCTGAAACTCCCGCCGTCTTCCTCGACCTGAGCCTTGATGGCAAGATTCTTTCATTCACTTTGTTGCTCTCCTTCATTACGGCAATTGCCTTCGGGCTGGTGCCCGCGCTGCAAGTATCAAAGCCGAACCTGACCGCAGCCCTCAAGGACGAAACTTTACCGCTGTTCGGCAATCGCCGCCGCCTCTCTTTTCGCAACGCACTGGTCGTCACACAGGTCGCTGTGTCCTTGCTACTGCTGATCCCTGCCGGGCTGCTGATTAGAAACATGCAGGTGGCGCAACATTCGGATTATGGTTTCCCCACCGATCACCGTTACGTGATCAACTTTGATCTCGAAGGCGCCGGGTACGATGACAGCAAGCAGCGGTCTTTCCAGACACAACTTCTGGAGCGCGTTCGGCAGCAGCCGGAAATCGGCTCCGCCAGCTTCTCGCAGATCATTCCACTCAGTGGCGCGCTTAACGTGATCGGCTTAGAAATAGAAGGCGAGTCGCCAACAGCGCGAAACGAAGACGCAGCGAGCGAGCGCCATGGCTCTATGTGGGTGCTGGATCAACCGCGCTCCCTCTTCACGGATACGGTGGATACCAGATACTTTGAGACTCTGGGAATCCCTCTGCTGGACGGGCGCGATTTTAGCGACCACGACAATGCGTCGAGCCCTGACGTGATCATCGTCAACGAAACTCTGGCCCTGCGCCTGTCCTCTGGAGGCAGCGCCCTGGGTAAGCGACTGATCGAAAGGGATCCCGTCAAGCAGAGAGCGCGGCTGCTGGAGGTGGTCGGGGTGGTTAAAGACATCAAGTATCAGTGGCCCGCCGAGAAGCCGCGCTATTTTGCTTACCGCCCGATCAGCCAGAATCCTATCAGGAATGTTCATCTCATGGTGCAGAGCAATAGCGGGCCTGAAGCGATTTTTGCCCGCGTTCGCGCGGTCACACGGGCGCTCGATTCTAACGTGCCGTTGAATGAGGCGGGCCCGCTTCAGGGAATTATCGATCAAAGAGTGGGCTCATCAAAAGTACTGATCTGGCTGTCAGGAGCGATGGGATTGCTGGCAACTCTGTTGGCCTCGATAGGGATCTACGGCGTGATGGCTTATATCGTGAGCGGACGGACGAAAGAGATAGGCATTCGTATGGCCTTGGGGGCGCGCGGCAGGGACGTTCTGCGAATGGTGCTCGCCGAAGCGCTGTCGCTGGTATTGGCGGGCATACTGGTCGGATGGTTGCTGTCATTCGCGGCTACGAGGGTCATGGCCAGCCTGTTGTATGGCGTCTCGCCGACCGACGCGCTGACCTTCGCAGGCGTCGCTGCGCTGCTGACCGCCGTAGCCTTGCTGGCTTGTTGCATCCCTGCCTGGCGGGCGACGAAGGTCGATCCGATGGTCGCATTACGATACGAGTGAGCTGCGTTAAACGATGGAGCTGGCCGGCAAACAGAATGCCCTGCGGGAATCCGCCACACGTCGCGCCGTGCGGCATCGCCAGCGCTGTTCGTCGGAAATTGGAAGATGCAGTGCTTTAGCTGTATCGTTAAGGACGGACGCCTGTGACCATTGGACTCAATAAACGTTCTTGCCCAACATAATTCTCATCGTCGAAGACCACCCTGACACGCAGCAGGGTTTGCAACAACTGCTGCAACTATACGGTTATCATGTGCTGACAGCCAACAATGGCCAGCAAGGGCTGATGAAAGCCTCTGCCCATCTTCCAGACCTGATCATCACCGATGTGATGATGCCGGTGATGGACGGTATTGAGATGGTCAGACAATTGCGCTCATCGGCGGCTTTTCGCCACACGCCAATCATCGTCGTCAGCGCTTACATCACGAAGGCCGCAGAGGCCGTGCAGGTCGGCGCGAATGATGTCATTCCCAAGCCTATTGATCCCGACCTGCTCATCCAGAGGGTCGAAGCCCTGCTTTGATGATCCAAAAGCGGACAGCGAAGTCGTCAGCGGCGTTCTGTCAGAAAGGTTACTTTTTGCCTTAGCCCTTTGGCGATCTCCTGCGTTGGCGATTGCCACAACAGCGCCGGGTCGCGGAATAAAAATAAAAGCCGCGCGCCGCTGATCAGGTCGCGTGATGTAACAAAGAGTTCACCTCGCCTTCATACGTCCGTAACCTTTGCTTGCTACATTCCGAGCTTGAATTTACACACCAGCAAAGCGCTTGTGAAGCGGCGGACGCCTGTGCGCGCACGCTTCATCGAAAAGAGAGAGATTTGCTTGGCAACCCCGAACCTTACCTTTCCGCAAAATCCGCAGGAGGCATATGTTAAATTACACAACTCGTTCCCTATCTTTCATGCTGGCACTGGCGCTCGCTGCGCAGTTGCTGCTCGGCAGTCTCATCATCGCCCAGACCGATCAGGGCCGCATCATCGGTACGGTGCGCGATTCAAATAATGCAGTGGTGCCGGGCGCGACCCTCACCGTCAAGAATGAGCGCACCGGCGATGAGCGCAGTATCAACACCACGGAGCAAGGCCAGTATCTCGTGACCGCGCTGAAGCCATCCTTCTATACAGTCAGCATCAAAGTCACAGGCTTTGCGACGGCGCAATACACCAATGTTCAAGTATCTGTCGGCCAGGAAGTGACGCTCGATATCGAACTCAAACCTGCCGGAACTACCGAGAGCATCACCGTCGTCGGCATCGATGACCCGGCGATTGATACCAGTTCGGCGCGGCTTGGCGCTAACGTCAACCAACGCGAAGTCCAGGATCTGCCGCTCAACGGTCGCCAGCTTTCGCAGTTATATCTGCAAGCGCCGGGGTCTGTGAATACCGGCACCGGCACATTCTTCGACATACGCTTCAGCGGTCGCTCGAACGAACAGAACGCCATCCGTTACGACGGCGTCGAAGGCACGGCGATCATTGACGCCTCACCCGGCAACATCAACGGCGAAGTCTCGTCGCCCTTCCGCTTGCAGACGAGCCTGGAAAACATTCAGGAATTTCGCGTTGACTCGAACGGTTATCCGGCTGAGATGGGCACAGGCACAGGCGGCCAGATCAGCGTCGTCAGCAAGTCGGGCGGCAACCATTTCCACGGCTCGCTGTTCGAGTATCTCCGCAACAACGCCTTTGATTCGCGCAACTTCTTTGATCTGAAAAATGTTTCGCCGCTGCGCCTCAATCAGTTTGGCGCTTCTCTGGGCGGCCCGATCATCCAAAACAAATTCTTCTTCTTTGCGAGCTACGAAGGCTACCGTTTGCGTTCCGGCACTAACTTTATCGAAGCCGTGCCGTCTGCTGTCGCCGCTGCCAGAGCCGTGCCGGCAGTCCGTCCGTTACTTGATGGCTTTCGCGCTCCCGGCACGGTCATGCTCAAGGGCGCTTCGACCAACCCGGATTTCGACATCGTGCAATTGGGCGCGATCAACCGGGTTGACGAGAACGCCGGCGGCATTCGCTTTGATTACAAGTTGACGCCGAAGCATTCGCTTTACGCGCGCTACTACCGCGATCAGGGCGAGAACCTCGCGCCCGAAGGCGTCACCGGACGCAAGGTGCAGATCATCGCTTGGCCGCAGAACGGCGCGCTCGCCTTTCAATCGCTGCTGACCTCGAACATCATCAATGAAGCGAAGTTCGGTTTCAACGAAGCCCTGACGCGCATCAACGGCATCGCGCCCATCGTCAATGGCATAGACTTCGGGCGTATCGTGCTGAACATCACCGGCAGCGTCGCCAACACAGGCATTCCCGGACAAGGCTCGTCGTCAGGCATTGCCGTGCCGGGCGGGCTGGTGCGCGCCAACAGCGCCACCAACGGACGTGGCCAGCCCTATACCCCTTATTCGCTTTCGGCCATTGACAACCTGAGCTGGGTGAGAGGCACACACGCTATGAAGTTCGGCGGCGAGCTTCGCTTCATTCGCCTCTACACAGACCGGCAGGGCGGCACGACCTATACCTTTTCCAACCTCAACGACTTTCTGGCCAACAAGCTGCAATCGGTACAGTTCGCCGGCGACCTGAGCGATCCCAGCCCGTTCAACAACGGCATCACCGGAAACCGCAAAGCCGAGCAGGAGTATACAATCGCTTACGCGCAGGATGAGTGGAAGATTCGTCCGAACCTGACGCTGAGCTACGGCTTGCGTTATGAATATTACACACCGCTCAGTGAAGCGCGCGATGCCCAGGTGCTGTTCGACATCACGACCGGCACCCTGCGTGATCCCAAGCAGGATGCCTTTCAATCGAGCAAGCACAACTTCGGGCCGCGACTGGCGGCGACGTGGTCGCCGAACTACGCGGGCAACGGCTTCTTCGGCGGTGGGCGCACAGTGCTGCGTGGCGGCTTTGGCATGTACTACGGGCCGGGCCAGACCGAAGACCAGATTCAGCCAATTGAAAGTGACGTGATTCGCATTACACAAAGCGGCGGGGCCTTTCCGACTAATATTCCGGCGTTGCGGGCGAACTTCCTCAACAATCCGCTGAACCGTTCCTATCAGCCGCGCGCTTACTCGCCGCTTTATGAAGTTCCTGAGCGCGTCTATCAGTACAGCTTTTCCGTGCAACAGGAACTTTTTTACAAGATGGTTTTAACGGCGGCTTACGTTGGTAGCCAGGGGCGCAATCTCTTCCTGCGCAGCGTCACCAATCAAATCGTCAGCGTCAGCCCAACCGGAACGATTAGGCGCGAGTTTGATATCGTCCAAGGCAGCACGATCCTGCGACCGTTTGCAGAGATTGACTTCAAGACCAGCGGCGGCGAAGACAGCTACAACGGCCTGCAAATGCAACTCTCCCGCCGCTTCAGCACCGGCCTGACACTGAACTCGCAGTATACGTTCGCGAAGAGCTATGGCACGACGAGCGGCTCGAACGATGCGCTGACTTCCGGCAACCTCGCGCGCCGTTCCAACGAAGCGCCTGCCGGTGGTCGCACAGCAGACTTCAGCTATGACAAAGGCTACAACAACTTCGACGTGCGCCACTCGTTCAACTTGAGCGCACTGTACGCGCTGCCCATAGGCCGTGGGCGTCCCTACCTGAGCAGCCTGAACGGCATCGGCGAAACCTTGCTCGGCGGCTGGGAAGTCGGTTCGATCATCAACGCCAGAAGCGGATTGCCGATCAATGTGCTGCTCACGCGGCCCGATACCGTATGTGTCACGGCTGCCGGCGTGGTTGGCGGAACCGGCTGCACATTCGTCATCAACACGCCCGGCGGCGGTTCATCACGAAACGTGCGGCGGCCCGATTTGATTCCCGGCGTCGATCCGTTCCTCGGCAGTGATCGACAATTCCTCAACCCGGCGGCGTTCGCCATCCCGGCACCGGGAACGTTCGGCAACCTCGTGCGTAATTCGCTGCACGGGCCGAATTTCTGGCAAGCCGATATGGTGATGAACAAACGCTTCCGCCTGACCGAATCGGCGAACGTCGAGTTCAAAGCGGAGTTCTTCAATATCTTCAATCACACGAACTTTGCGAATCCGCCGGCGGTGCTGCCGAACGCGCTCGGCACCGGCACGAATCAAATCCAGCCCGGCCAGGCGTTCACGCACGCGGCGGCAGGCAGTTTCGGCATACTGAATTCAACCGTAGGCCGAACCGTCGGTCTCGGCACCAACCGGCAGATTCAGTTCGCGCTTCGGATCAATTTCTAACCCCGTCCCTAATTGCTCAATGCGGCAGTTGTTCGCCCGTCGCCTCGCGCGGCGGGCGATTTTTTCTTTGCCGGAAGAGATGCTATGCTTGTGCCGCGCTTTTCAGCAGGCAAGCCGGGAAGCCAACATTGGGTAGCTGAAAAACTGATAGAGCAGTCCCGTAGGGACGCAATGTTTATAGTCAATGATGCGATTTATACATCAAGCTCCGTCAGGAGCGTGATGTCGACATTGCGCCCCTACGGGACTCGGGTTTCTCTCTACACATTTAACTATAAATATTGCGCTCCTAACGGAGCTTTCCTTTTGTGTCCAACTTTTCAGACTACCTCTGAGGACAGATTCCAATGGAGGAGCGATGAGCAAGCGCACGAACAAAGAGCAGACAGAGTTGACCAACAGCCGCCGGCAATTTCTCAAGATGGGCACTTGCGCCGGCGCGCTCGCTTTGGCCGCCCCGGCCTTGAGCGGATCAGCCGAAGCCACGCGCGCCGCTTATCAGGCGAAGCCGTTCGAGTTTGCAGAAGCCACTCTCGCAGACTTGCAAAATGCCATGAAAGCCGGCCAGCACACGGCGCGCTCGATTGCCGAAAGCTATCTGGCGCGCATCGCTGAAATGGATAAGCACGGCCCGGCGGTCAATGCGATTATTGAATTGAACCCGGAGGCGCTTGCTATCGCCGAGGCGCTTGATCGTGAGCGCAAAGAGAAAGGCGCGCGCGGGCCGCTGCACGGCATCCCTGTGCTCATCAATGACTACATCGATACGGTGGACATGATGCTGACGACTGCCGTCTCGCTGGCCTTGCTGGGCTCGACGCCGCCGAAAGATGCGTTCATCGTCGAACGCTTGCGCGCGGCAGGCGCGGTACTGCTGGGCAAGACGAATCTGAGCGAGTGGGCTAACTTCCGTTCGACGCATTCGACCTCCGGGTGGAGCGGACGCGGCGGCCAGACGCGCAATCCTTACGCGCTTGACCGCAACCCTTGCGGTTCAAGCAGCGGTTCGGGCGCGGCGGCCTCGGCGAACTTTGCCGCGATTGCCGTCGGCACTGAAACTGACGGCTCGGTGGTCTGCCCCTCATCTACCTGCGGGCTGGTCGGCATCAAGCCGACGCTCGGACTGGTAAGCCGCGCAGGCATCATCCCGATTGCGCACAGCCAGGACACTGCCGGGCCGATGGCGCGTACTGTGGCGGACGCTACAATTCTGCTTGGCGTGCTCGCCGGCATTGATGCACGTGACGCGGCTACGGCTGAGAGTCGCGGCAAAGGGTTGGCGGATTATACGAAGTTTCTTGATGCCGGCGGCCTGAAAGGTGCGCGCCTCGGCGTGGCGCGCAAATCCTTCGGCTTCAACGACCGCGTCGATAAGCTGATGCAGGAAGCGATTGATGTGATGAAGCGGCAGGGCGCCGAGATCATCGACCCGGCTGACATCCCCACCAGCGGCAAGTTCGATGATTCAGAGTTTGAAGTCCTGCTCTACGAATTCAAAGCCGACTTGAATGCTTACCTGGCAACGCTCGGTGCGGGCGCGCCTGTGCATTCTCTGAAAGAGATCATCGCGTTTAATGAGAAGAACGTCGACAAAGAGATGCCTTACTTCGGCCAGGAGATTATGTTGAAGGCTGAAGCCAAAGGGCCGCTCACCGACGCGGCCTATCGCAAGGCGCTGGCGAAGAACCTGCGCATGTCGCGCACGGACGGCCTTGACGCGGTGATGACGAAGCACAAGCTCGACGCGCTGATTGCGCCGACCGGCGGGCCGTCGTGGAAGACCGATCTGCTTAATGGCGATCACTTCACCGGCGGCTTTTCAACGCCAACGGCAGTGGCGGGTTATCCGCACATCACCGTGCCCGCAGGCTTCATCTTCGGCTTGCCGGTAGGCATCTCGTTCGCGGGCCGCGCCTGGTCTGAGCCGATGTTGATCAAGCTGGCCTACGCTTACGAGCAAGCGACCAAGCACCGCCGCGCACCGCAGTTCTTGCCAAACATAGAGGCGATCTGAAGAGGCGTGCGATTGCTCCAGTGGGTGAAGCCGCCGGCAATCAAGCAGTGTTAATTTTCGTTTGCGAGCAGGGCTTTGACTTTCGCTTCGATCAAATCGCGCACCTGGCGGAACTCATCAGGCTCCATGTGCTTCGGATCGGGAATGCCCCAGTCTTCACGATGCCGGGCGCGCACCAGCGGGCACTCGTCGCCACAGCCCATTGTGATGGCGTAGTCATATTCAACTTCGGGAATCTCCGCCAGCGATTTCGATTGGTGGCGGCTCAAGTCGTAACCCAACTCTTGCATCGCCGCGATGGCTTTCGGATTCACCTGACCGGATGGGCACGAGCCGGCGCTGTAAGCGGCAATCGCGTGGCCGCCGTGAAGCTGCGCGAACGCTTCGGCCAACTGGCTGCGGCAGGAGTTTTCGACGCAGACAAACAGCACGCGCTTGCGATTGTCTGCTCGAATGGATGAGTCACTCATAGCACGTTTTGCTTATACCGAATTGCATAACAAAATAATAGTCACTCCGTTTAGAGGCGGTCTTTGACCGTCTCTAAACGGAGCTAATTTTTATTCCGTTGGTTTGATCGCGTAAACGCGCACGCTGGCGGCGTAGTCGTTGACGTTATATCTGGCCAGCAACTCCGCGAGCCGCCGCAGTTCGAGCGTCTCTTCCGGCGATTGCGAGACTGGCGCGCAGCACCCCGATGCCGCTACCGGCAGCTCTTTGCTCGACACTGCTGCGGGCGCGCAGCAACCCGCCTGATCGTCAATCTTGCCGTAGACGTTCAGGTCGGAGCCTGTGTCAACAATCTCGACGTGCGAGAAACCGGCGTCGAGCAGGCCGCGTCGATAATCGTCAATCAGAATCGCGCCGGCGATGCAGCCGACATAGGCCAGCAAATCGTTGCCGATCTCTGCGGGCAGCGGCTGCTTCAAGGCAATGTCGCTGACGGCAAGGCGACCGCCGGGTTTGAGGACGCGGGCAATCTCGTGGAAAACTGCCTGCTTATCCGGTGTGAGGTTGATGACACAGTTGCTGATCACGCAATCGGCGGAGGCCTCCGCGAGCGGTAGATGGTCAATCGTCGCCTGATGAAATTCGGCGTTGGCGTAAGGCTTGCCTTCGGGGCCGTTCCGGGCGTTGCGGCGAGCGCGTTCAAGCATCTCTGCGGTCATGTCAATGCCGATGGCGCGCCCCCCTGGCCCAACTTTCTGGGCCGCGAGAAACACATCCAAACCGCCGCCGCAGCCGAGATCGACTACCGTTTCGCCTTCGCGCAGGTGCGCGTAAGCCGTCGGGTTGCCGCACGACAATCCCATGTTGGCTTCCGCAGGAATAGAGGTGAGCTCTTCTGCCGAATAGCCGAAGGCTTCGGCGACCTCGCGCACGCCTTCGTGCTCGGTCGATAGCCTGCTTTCGGCAAACGTGCCGTAGCGGGCGCGCACTGCTTCCTGAATTTCTTTGGACATCTTTGGCTCTCCTTTTAAACTGTAATCGCCGCCAGCCGACGCCATGCAAAACATATTCGCTAAAACGAATATGATGATAGACTCCGAGGATATATATGTCAAGACATATTTATTCGCTTATGATAGAATTCAGCGGTTATGGGGAAAACCGAGAAGAAGTACCGGATGGAGACCTTGTTTCGGGCGCTGGCGGATCGCACGCGGCTGCGGCTGTTGAGCCTGATGAGCGATGACGAGGTGTGCGTCTGTTTTTTTGTTGAAATCTTGCAGACGAATCAGCCGAAGATTTCGCGGCATCTGGCTTACTTGCGCAAGGCGCAGATCGTTGGCGCGCGGCGCGAAGGCAAGTGGATGCATTACCGCATCGTCGAACCGCCGAACGAACATGCGGCGCGCATCTTCAAAGAAGTCCGCGCCTCGCTTGCCGAAGACGCCGAGATGCAGCGCGACCGCGCGCGGCTGGCGAGCATCTGCTGCGCCGTGCGCCCGCCTGTGCGTTTGCAGGGTGCGCCGCGTCCGCGTAAGGCAAGTAAAAAGTAAAAAGGCAAAAGTAAAAAGTGCGGCAGGGGAATGAATAGATAACATCGGCCTATCTATTATTCCGGCTCCGCACTTTTTACTTTTGCCTTTTTACTTTTTACTGCTTTAGAACTTGTAAATCACATCGAACTGCATGCGATTGATG
>JBBWZK010000048.1:0-19717 GCA_039648975.1 Blastocatellia bacterium | reverse complement strand
AGGCGACCGGCGCGGCGGCGGATCAACTTGAGACTGCGCCGACGACGCGCGACGATCTGGCCATCTGGCTGTTCACTTCAGGCTCAACCGGCCACCCGAAGGCCGCCGTGCACATGCAACACGACTTGCCGTACAACACCGAGTGCTACGCCAAACAGGTGCTGAAGATCAGTGAGAGCGACATTACCTTGTCTGTGCCGAAGCTCTTTTTCGGCTATGCGACAGGGACGAATCTGCTCTTCCCGTTTGCGGTCGGCGGCGCGACGGCGCTGTTTGCGGAACGTTCAACTGCCGAGACTCTGTTCGAGATGATAGAGAAATTTCGCCCGACGATACTCACCAGCGTGCCGACCATGATCAACGCCATGCTGCAAGTCGAAGGGGCGCGCAACCGCTATGATCTGTCGAGCCTGCGCTGCTGTCTGTCGGCGGGCGAAGCCTTGCCGCCGGAACTTTATCATCGCTGGATGGACGCCTTCGGCATTGAGATTCTCGACGGCATCGGCTCGGCGGAGATGTTTCACATCTACATCACGAACTATCCAGGCGAGGTGATGCCGGGCAGTCTCGGTCGCATCGTTCCCGGCTACGAAGCGCGCATCATTGACGCCGACGGGCGTGACGTGCCGACAGGCGAGATGGGAACCTTGAAGATCAAAGGCGATTCGGCGGCTCTGTGTTATTGGGGCGCGCATGAAAAATCCAAACAGACGTTCGCCGGCGACTGGTGCACCAGCGGTGATCAATTCCGTGTCGATGAGCGCGGCTATTACTGGTATTGCGGGCGCACGGACGAGATGCTGAAAGTGGCCGGCATTTTCGTTTCGCCGACCGAGATTGAAAACTGTTTGCTGGAGCACGAAGCGGTACGCGAATGCGCGGTGATCGGCGCAAGCGACGCGCAGGGACTCGTCAAGCCGAAAGCCTTCATCGTGCTCGCCGATGATTGTACGGCAAGCCCTGAGCTTGCGCGCGAGTTAAAAGATTATGTGAAGGCCAGGCTGGCGGTTTACAAGTACCCGCGCTGGATCGAGTTCAGAGATGACCTGCCGAAGAATGAGCGCGGTAAAATGGATCGCCGCGCCTTGAAGCAATAATCCAACACCGTTTGACTGGCCGAAGGTGATAGCCTTACGTCTTATGAGAATTGGCGATCCGACAGACCCGCAAAGCCTTGCCGAGAGCCTCGCCGTGCGCTCCGATGATGATCTCATCGACATGATCAACGTCTATTCCCAGCAATACCGCCAGGATGCGCTCATCATCGCGCGCGCCGAGTTGGTGAAGCGCGGCTATCATATCTCGAAGAAGGGCAAGGTGACGAAGCCGCAGAAAGCTGAAGAAAAACCCAATGAGGGAGCCGCGTCGGCGGCGCGAAAGCCGGGTTTGCCATTGTGCCCGCGTTGCCGGACCGAACTTGAATATGTCGGCACACGCCGGTTGAACGACGACAAGGAGATGAGCGTGCTTGGCGAGCTTGGCGAGATGTTCAAGAAGGGCGCGCATGAATTTCTGGACGTCTATATCTGCCGGAAGTGCGGCCACGTCGATCTGTTTGTCGATGGCATCGGCGAAGAGTTTCGGCCCTATTGACTTCGATCTATAGGCAGGTTGGCTGGCCGCAGCCCGAAGCGCTGCGCGGCTGGTCAGCGCCGAAGTGAAGAATAAAAGGTCGCGATCAATGAACACATTTCAACATCTCACCTGGAAAGAGGCAGACGAAGCCATCGGGCGCGGCGCGGTGATGATCCTGCCGATTGGTTCGACAGAGGCGCACGGGCCGCATCTGCCGCTCGCAACTGATGTGATTATCTCGGAAGAGATGTCGCGCCGCGCTGCAGGCAAGCTCGAAGAGCAGGGCATCAATGCATTCGTCTTGCCGCCGCTCGCCTACAGCGTCACCGATTTCAGCAGCGATTTCGCCGGCACGATCTCGATCAGAAAAGCGACCGCTACCTTGCTCATCCGCGATATTTGTACTTCACTTTACAAACAGGGAGCGCGGCTGGTCGCGATCAGTAATTCGCATCTTGAGCCGGAGCACATTGCGGCGATCAACGACGCCATTGGGCAGGTGAAACAGGAGACCGGGCGCGCCGTCGCTTTCCCGGATAAGCGCCGCCGCCGCTGGGCCGCGACGCTCACCGCAGAGTTTCAGCGCGGCGATTGTCATGCCGGTTCGTATGAAACCTCGCTGGTGATGGCGGCGCGGCCTGAGTTGGTTCGCGAAGCCCTGCGCCGCGCGCTTGACCGTGTGCCGATTTCCATCGCTGAAAAGATTCGCGACGGCGCGCGGACATTCAAAGAAGCGGGCGGCGAGCAAGCTTACTTCGGCAGCCCCAGCGAGGCGACACGCGCCGAAGGCGAAGCCTCTTACGAGGCGCTGGCCACTATGCTCGCCACTGCGGTGATCGAAGCGCTCGCGGCAGAAGGAACCTGACCGATGATTCACGAATGGAAACGCGGCGAGTTTACGATTAGCACAGAGAGGGCGCGGCTCGATCTCAACCTCATTCACGAGTTCCTGACGACTTCGTACTGGGCGGCGGGCATTCCTCTGGATGTCGTCAAGCGATCCATCGAGCACTCGCTCGCCTTCGGCGTTTATCAAGGGGATCGTCAAGTCGGCTTTGCGCGCCTGATCACCGATTACGCGACCTTCGCTTATCTGGCTGACGTGTTCATCATCGAAGAGTATCGCGGCCAGGGATTGGCGAAGTGGCTCATCGAAGTCATCATTGGGCATCCCGATCTGCAAGGCTTGCGACGCTGGATGCTGGCCACAAGAGATGCGCATATGCTCTACAGCCAAGCCGGCTTCGTCGAGATCAAATCTCCCGAAAGCTGGATGGAACGCCACGCCACGAACGTTTACGCGAAGCCGTCGCCATCGCGCCAAGAGGGATGAAGCGATGCCTTCGGCTGGTGTGCCAGCGCACCTTCGTGTTACAAGCAATCGGTGATGAGCAAGAACCGCAAGCGACTAGCGCTGGTTGAAGAACACTCGAACGGCGCAGCCGTCAATTCCCAATCCATCGGCCTGAACCCATCGCGCTTCATCGACCTGCTTGACGAAGCCGCCGCCGCGCCGCGCATCAGCGCGCTCAGGAAAAAAGCGACGGCCCTCAAGCAAACGATCAACGCCGGCGACCACGGCGACGAACTGTTCAATGCGAATGGCGACGGCGTGTCATTGCGCCGCGACATATTGACCGCAGAGCTTGAGCAGGTACTGGCGGCACGCACCATCGAACGGGCGCGGTATTATTTGCAGCGCCTGGCGCGCGGCGTTGCCGACGAGCGCACCACTGCCGTCAACGACATCAATCTGCGGCGCTGGAAAGAGTATGACGAAGTCATCACAGACAGCCTCTGGGTCGAGCCGAAGCGCGACACGGCGGGCGCGCATCTGGGGTCGTACTGGGGCAATTTCATCCCGCAGATTCCGCGCCAGTTGATGCTGCGCTACACGAAGAAACATGACTGGGTGCTGGATTGTTTTCTGGGGAGCGGTACGACGCTCATCGAATGCCGCCGCCTGGGGCGCAACGGCATAGGCATTGAGCTGAATACGGAAGTGGCGCGTCAGGCGAAACGGCGCATTCGGCAGGAAGGTGATCCGCACCACATTCATGCTGAAGTGGTCACGGGCGACGCACGCCGGGTGAATCTGCGCCGCGCGCTAGAGCGGCAAGGAGTCGAGCAAGTGCAGCTTGTCATTCTGCATCCGCCTTATCATGACATCATCGCGTTTTCCGATAACCCCCGCGACCTGTCGACGGCGCGGACGACCGCAGACTTTTTGCGTATGTTTGGCGAAGTCATAGACAACGCCACGCCGCTGCTCGAACGCCGGCGCTATCTGGCGGTGATCATCGGTGATAAATATGAGCGCGGCGAGTGGCAGCCGCTCGGCTTCGCCTGCATGCAGGAAGTCTTGAAGCGCGATTATCGTTTGAAGAGCATCGTCGTCAAGAACTTTGACGAGACGCGCGCCAAGCGCGATCAGAAACAGCTATGGCGATACCGCGCGCTGGCCGGCGGCTTCTATGTTTTCAAGCACGAATACGTGTTGCTCTTTCAAAAGAAGTGAGCGCAAACTGATTGGTGATTAGATTCGTGCGCGGCAGATATGGGAAGCGCAAGGCGCTCAGTTTATAAAGATCGAGAAAAAGTTAAAGGTGTCGTGCGTTGATTGGCAATCCGTCTAGCCGAAGTGAACGCGGATAACGTTCAAAGGGAGGCAAACCAATGCGGATGAGATATTCAGCCCTGGCCCTGGCGACCGCGCTGGCTTTTGGTTATCTGCTGATTCCGGCCCAGGCGCAAAATGAACAGCGCAGCTTGCAGGTCAAACAGGCGGAGGCCGTGACGAAATGGCCGGATAAAGAGAAACGCTTTGCCTTAATCATTGGCATAGATCAATACCAGGATAGCTTGATCAGTAAACTTGAAGGCGCCTCGAATGATGCCAGGAAGCTTGCCGATGCCCTGATTCGCTATGCCGGATTCCCAACTGATCAAGTGACCTTGCTGACCTCTGAGCAGCCCCTGGAAAAGTGGCCGACAAGGGCGAAAATCCTCTCACGCTTATCCATTTTACGAGCCTCAGTGCCAGCCGACGGCCTGCTGCTGATTGCCTTCGCCGGACATGGAATTGAACGCGACAAACAGGCGTACCTGCTGCCGATGGATGCGCAGATCAGCACGGATATCGCCCTGCTCGAAGACACGGCCATTAAGGTAGAGCGGATGCGAAACCTGATCGCTGAAACGGGCGTGCAGCAGGTTGTCCTTATCATTGATGCTTGTCGCAATGACCCGACAGCCGGTCGGGGAACTGGAGATAATAAGCTCACGGATAGCTATGTCAAAGGATTTGACTTCAAAGAGCACAACCAGGGAATCACCTCATTCGTGACCTTGTACGCCACAAAAGTTGGCGAGCGGGCTTACGAATATAAAGAGAAGAAGCAAGGGTATTTTAGTTTGGCGCTGGTCGAAGGGCTGGCGGGCGACGCGGCCAACGAGAAGGGCGAGGTGACGCTGGGCGGACTGATTAGCTATTTGCAAAAGATCGTTCCCAAACGCACGCTACAGGAACTGGGAGGCGGCAAGCAACAACAGCCCTACGCGCTGATCGAAGGTTATAAAGCCGACGAACTGGTGATTTCCGTGGTCCCCGTGCTGACTCCTGCGGCAAGCCTTTTGGCCGCGAAGAAGAGCGGAACGCCCGTTCCTGATCCAGCCGATGTGCTGCGCTCGGCGCAGACGATTTTCGTCACCTCAAAATCAACATGGTTCAAAGCCTCGTATGTTGAAAGCGAGCTTCGCAAACGACCAGAGTTCAAAGCCTTGGGATTGAATCTCGTCAATGACAAACAGAAAGCCGATATTTATGTAGAACTCGACCGGCCATTATTTACTTACACCTACACTTTTGAATTGATTCACCCGGCAAGCAGCCTCGTTCTGGCAAGCGGCAGGGTGTCAGAGAAAAATAAATCTTCGCACGGCAGTAACGCTGCTCCGAAGATCGCTGAGGAAATCATCAGACACATACAGGAAGCGCGAACGCCTCCGGCAAGCAGGCCAAATCAATGATCAGGCAATGTTCAATTGCTTAACCGAGAGGCATCATCAACTGATGGTTATTTCCTGACTTTGCTTGCCAGCCGACGAACCTTGCGCTCAGCCGCGCGCCTGCGCGGTGCGTTCGGCGAAGGTGTCGCGCGCCAGCAAGGCCGCGCCGATGATGCCGGCATCCTGGCCCAACTCAGCCGCGACGATCCGCAGGCACTCAACACATGGCTGCACGACGCTGCGCTGCACCTCTTCACGAATCGGCTCAAGGATCCATTCGCCCGCCGCCATCACGCCGCCGCCTATAACCACGACTTCGACGTTCAGCAGATTGATGACGCTGGCAATGGCGCCGCCGAGGATGCGGCCCGTTTCTCTGAGCACGCCGAGCGCCAGTTCGTCTTTTTCCATCGCCGCGCGCAAGACGCGCTCGCCCGTCAGTGTCCCTTCCATGTCGCGCGCCAGGCTAGAGAGCGAAAACGATGGATCGCTGAACAACTGCTCGCGCACCCTTCGCACGATGTTCGGCCCCGAAGCCAGGGTTTCCAGACAGCCTGTGCTGCCGCAGCCGCATTCCAGGCCGTCGAGGTCGATCTTGAAATGGCCGAACTCGCCGGCAAAGCCGCGACTGCCGCGCTGCACCTGACCTTCGAGAATCAAGCCCGCGCCGATGCCTGTGCCCATCGTAATAAAGAACACATCTCGACAACCGCGCGCCGCGCCGCTGCGCCACTCGCCGTAAGCCGCCATGTTGGCGTCGTTGTCGATAATGATCGGCAGCCTTGTGGCCGCTTCGATTTCGCTGTGAATGTCGAACGACGAGACGTCGACGAGGTTGGGATTGGCTTCGACGCGCTGCGTGCTGCGATTGATCAGACCGGCCCAGCCGATGCCAACACCGGCGACTTGATTGCAGGCTTCTTCGGCGGCGCACAGGCTATTGATGATATCGATCAACTGGTCGATGAAGAGACGCGGATTGCTGACTTCCGAGACGACGCGCGCCTGCTTGATGATCGCGCCGCCGGCGTCGGTGATTGCGCCGCGAATCGTGCGGCCCACGTCAAGGCCAAGATAAAAGCGATTTGAATCGATTGCGCTCACTGTTTGCTCCGTCCCTTTTTACTTATCCTGCCAGCGCCACCACCATGATGCCGCAAAAGATCAACACCGCGCCTGCGGTGCGCACGATGCCGAAGCGTTCGTCGAGCAAGCGCCAGCCGGCGAAAGCCGCGATGACGATACTGATCTCGCGCAGCGCGCCGACATAGCTGGCGCGCGCCATTGAGTATGCCTCCAGGACGAGCATATACGCCAGCAGCAGCAGCACGCCGATGGCGACGATGCGCCAGATGTTGGCGCGCCCTTCGCGAATCATTGAGCGGACGCCGAAACGCGCGACGACGAACGGCGCGATGAACAATCCAGTCAGCCCGAGTACGAGCACGTTGTAGGCCGCAGGCCGCATCAATCGCACGGCCCAGGCGTCAATCGCCGAATAGATAGAAATGCACAGCGCCACCGCCAGCAATGTCGCCAGCAAAGCGGCATTGAGGTTGACCGTTCGCCGCTCGGTGAACAAACGGCTCGCGCCGACAACCAGCAAACCGCCAAGCAATAGCGCCAGGCCCGCAAGCCCTGCCGCCTGTGGCCGCTCGCCCAGAAACAGCACGGCCCACACGGCAATCAAAGCCGGCGCTGCGCCGCGCGCAAGAGGGTAGACTTCCGAGAAGTCGCCGTTTTGATAAGCGCGAATCAACAGCATAAAGTAAGCAGCTTCGACGGCGGCGCTGGCAATGGCGTAAGGCCAGACCTCGACAGGAATGGTCGTATTCGCCAGCAGCGGCAAATTAATTAGCGAGCCGACGACGAGCGCCCACCACGTCACGATCTGCTTGTCGCGGGCGTGTTTGACGATGAGATTCCACGCCGTGTGCATGGCGGCGGCGGCGATGATTAAAGCTATCGCGGTGAGCGGCATATACAGGATTCAGGATACAGGATACAGGATTCAGGGCTGCTACACAGCCGCCATTATCCCAACTGATTCAGCATGCAGCGATTGGCCTTCGAGTCCGAAACTGAATCCTGAATCCTAACTGGTGGTGGTTGCCACGGCGCGCGCGCTGGCTTTTTTCAAACGGCTCAAGGCCCAGCGGGCTTTGGCGCGCACGCCTTCGTCTTCATCGTTCAGGCGCTTCTGCAAGGCTTCGTAAGCCGACACATCGCAAATCTGCCCTAAGGCTTCGGCTGTGGCGAATCTTACATTGCCGTTCGGCTCTTCGAGAAGCTGGATCAGATCGGGCACCGCTTTGGTTTCGCCCAGGCGGCCCAGCGCCAGCGCCGATTCGCAGGCGACGAATTTATCATCGCTGTGCAGCAAGGCGACCAGCACAGGCGAAATCGCCCGGTCGCCGATCAAGCCCAGGGCTTTGGCCGCAAAGCGCGCCGTCAAATGATCGCCTTCGTCAATCGCGTCGTTGAGCGAGCGGATGACCGGCCCGGCGGCCTGCTCGCCCATGCTGACAATCGCCTGCACGGCTTCCGCCTTGACTTGCAGGCTGGCATCGCGCAGCGCCTCGACCAGCGCCGCCAGCGCCCTTGGATCATGCGAAAACTTCAAGGTGCGCACGGCGTCGACGCGTATCGCTTCGTTGTCGTCTTTCAGCAACTGCGTCGGATCGACAGGCGTCTGCCCGCCTGAGACGCCGGCAATGATGTGCTTCGAGATGCGATCTTGAATGGCCAGCGCGTCGGTCGAATCGGCGTCAATCTTTTCGCTCCAGAGGATGCCGCCGGTCGCCGCATCGACCAACTGCGCCGTGACCCGCAGCCGCTCGCCGGCTTTCAGGAAGTTGCCCATCAGCACGACGTCCGCGCCAAGCTCTGCGCGCACCTGCGCCGGGTCAATCGACGTGTTCTGATATTTGACCACGCGGCTCGAAGGGATGACGGTAACCGTTTTTACTTTCGCCAGCTCGGTGATCAGACTGTCGGCGAGCGACATGCCGTAGAAATCGGATTGCGGATCGCCGCTCAGGTTGCGAAACGGCAGCACGGCCAGTTGCCGGCGCGGCCCGCTGACCAGCGAAAAATCCGGGTTGCCGCTCTCACGGCGCGGCGGCTGAGAGACATGGCTCGGATGCGAATCGACGGGCAGGTTGCGCCCGAACAGGCGATTGACGAAGGCGCTGATCGAACCGCCTGAGCTTTGCTTTTTCGGCAGCACGTAAGGCGTGACGATGCCGTCGGGAATGCTGGTCGAGCCTAAGCGCACGGCAAGGCTCAGGCGTTGCAGGTCTTCGAGCATCTGCTGCATGGTCTGATAGCGGTCGCCCGGTTTTTTCGCCAGCGCTTGATTGATGATGTCGGAAAGTTCCGGCGGCAGCTTGTCGTTGACCTCTTTGGCAGGCTTGAACGTGTCGTGTATGACCGCGTGCATCAGGTCAATGTTGGTCTGCCCTTTGAACGGCAGACGGCCTGTCGCCATCTCGTAGAGCACGACACCGAACGAATAGATGTCGCTGCGATGATCGGCGCGCTCGCCCTTCGCCTGTTCGGGCGACATGTAGTTTGGCGTGCCAAGCGGCGCACCGACGCGCGTCAGTTCGTCTGCCTCGCTTTGGACGGCGCGCTCTTTATCGGAAAGTAGCTTGGCCAGTCCGAAATCGAGCACCTTGGCCTGGCCGCGCGGCGTGATGATGATGTTCGAGGATTTGATGTCGCGGTGGACAATGCCTTTGGCGTGCGCGGCGGCGAGCGCATCGGCGATTTGCAGGGCGATTGAAAACAAGCTGTCGAAACTGAGCGGCCTGCCGTTGATGACACGCTTGAGCGTGCGGCCCTGCACATACTGCATGGCGATGAAGTACTGCTGGTCGACTTCGGCAATTTCAAAAATCGTGCAGATGTTCGGATGATCGAGCGCCGAAGCCAGTCGCGCTTCGCGCAGAAACCGCCGGCGCGATTCGTCTTCGGCAATCAGATCGGGGGCCAACAGTTTCAAGACCACGGTGCGGTCGAGCGTCGTGTCGTAAGCTTTATGCACGCGTCCCATACCGCCAGCGCCGAGTTCCTCTTCGAGCCGGTAATGCGAAATCGTCGTCGCCATAGATGATGCTCTGGTGAAGAATAATTATGTGCCTGATGAGCAAGGTTATTCTTTTGAGAGAGCTTGTCAAGCTGAAATCCGCACACCTCATCTTCACCAGATGATTGAAACGACACTGGACGCGATGATCATCTGGTCTCGCGTGAGCAACGGGCAGTCGATTGCTTTGGCTGTCGCCGCAATAATGCGATCCGGCATATCGGGAATTAGATTTCGTGGAATGGTGCGCAGCGCGTCAATCACCGCAGCATTCATCTCTGCCAAACGATAACTGCGTCCGGGCATAGATATTTTCGCCAATAGATCATCCAAAAGATGCGCGGCAATGCGGCCTTTATCGCTCAGATAAATCATCTCGACAGCAACAATGGGTGGAATGAGAATCGTTGCAAGTCCAGCGTCAGCTTCTTGAAAAACAGCCTGTGCGCTGGCGCTCAACTGTGGGTCGTTACTCAACGCCCAGATTATTGGGTGAGCGTCTGTGACGTAAACATTCACAAATCTTTCCCAAGACCGGCCCAAGCTTCTTCTCTGGCTACATCAATTTCCTGCGCGCTCAAAGAGACGCCGGGCCATGTGCCGATGAGCGCAAGCGGCGTGACGGTCTCCCGCAACTCGCGGCTTAATTCCTCGATCAATTTTTGCCGCTGCTCCTGATCGAGACGATGCGCTGCTTCAAGCGCATGCTGATAGTCATCTTTACTAACGGCCATGCTTCATCACCTCAATTTCGGAAGGACAATTCGTGAGAGCGCAGAGTTGCGCTTTCACTTCCGGGTCAACTTAATGCAGACCTGCAACAATCTCGTACTCCCAGATTCTTATAACGCGTCATTTCACTCGGTGCAAGCGGGCGCGACTCAGCCGCTCTCACTTACAGGTCACTATAGAGGACTTCCCGTATTCGGCGAGGAAAGTTGTGGCGTGGCCGGCGGCAGCGTGAAGCTGAAGCGCGAGCCGCGACCGAGTTCGCTCTTAACCGTTATCTCGCCGCCATGCGCCTGCACCAGATGCTTGACGATAGCCAGGCCAAGACCTGTGCCTTCCGTGCGCCGCGAGCGCGATTTGTCGGCGCGGTAAAGGCGCTCGAAGACGCGCGGCAAATCCTGTGCGGCGATGCCGACGCCCGTATCTTCGATGTGAATTGCCGTCCGTCCGTTCTGCTGTTCTGTAGTGATCGTTACGTGGCCTTCAGGACGGTTGAACTTGATGGCATTGTCGATCAGGTTATAAAGAATCTGCTCGAGCCGCGTGCGGTCGGCCATCACCAGCAATTCGTCAGGCACGGCAATGCTCACCCTAACGCCCGTCGCGCCGCGCCGCGCTTCGGCCAATGACAGCACATCGCACAGAATACTGCGCAAACGCACGGGGCGCGGCTCCAGCTTCACCTGACCGGATTCGATGGCCGACAAATCCGAGATGTCCGAGATCAACTCGTTCATGCGCGTCGCGTGCTTGTGCAGTTTCTCAATAAAGCGGAGGTTGTTGTCGCGGTCGTCAATCGCGCCGTCAAGCAGCGTCTCCGAATAGGCGAGTATTGCCGTCAGCGGCGTGCGCAGTTCGTGCGAGAGATTGGCAAAGAATTCGCGGCGCACGCGCTCCAGCCGCTCAAGCTGCGTGATGTCGAAGAAGACGCCGACGACCAGCGCGCGGCTCAGGGGCGCAACGTTCAATTGATAGCTGCGCGGCTCAACATCGGCCATCTCGATGCGCGTCTCGACCGCTTCACGTTTATCGAGCGCCTGGCGGAAAGCCTCGTTGATTACCGGATCACGCGTCGTATCGATCAGGCGAAATTGCGACGCGGCGACGCGGGGACGCGGGGACGCGGCGATAGCGCCCGCACCACCATTGGCGGAACTTTCTTCAGGCGGGCTGCTCGTCTCCGTGTCTCCCCCTCGCCGCGTCGCCGCGTCCCTGGAAGGCAACTTCACGACGCGCATGGCCGCGTCGTTGTAGAGCACGATGCGCATGTCTGCGTCGACGATCAACACGCCTTCGCGCATGGTCGCCAGCACACCCGCCAGCAAACGATTCGTCTCTTCACTCATCTTTGTCTGCCGTTCGACTTCAGCCAGCGCCGCACCGTAGCGCGACAGCGCATAACGCGATACATAAAATGTCAGCACCGCGACGACGATCACCGTGATGACATGCGACATGACAACCGACATGCGCGGAAACAACAGCGTCTTGATCGTCTCGTAAACGACGAACAACGCCAGTGCCGCCAGCGTCATCAGCCATACTCGTCGGGCGAGATCCTTCATAAGCTAGGAGGCAGGAGGCAGGAAACAGGAAGCAGGGCCGGTTCGGAGGGCGTAATACAACGGACTCTGGTGTGGGAACGATTACTGTTCAATGCGTGAACTGCCTCCTGCCTCCTGCTTCCTGCCTCCTATTCTGCTTCGTGTTTCCGGCTATCCACCATGCGATAGCCGATGCCGGTGATGGTTTCGATGATTTCGGAATCGTTGATCTTCTGGCGCAGGCGGCGGATATGCACGTCGAGCGTGCGCGAGTCGCCGTAGTAAGACATGCTCCAGACACGGTCGAGCAGGACTTCGCGCGTCATGACGCGGCCCGCATTGCGCGCCAGTTCGGTGAGCAAGGCAAACTCTTTGCGCGTCAAGCGCACGGCGCGGCCTTTGTAGGTGACGCTGAAAGTCGCCGGGTCAATGCGCAGCACGCCGTTGTCGAAGACGGGCCGATCCAGCTCCAGACCTTCGGCGCGGCGCAGCACGGCGTTGACGCGAGCCACCAGTTCGCGCATGCTGAACGGCTTGGTGATGTAATCGTCAGCGCCGATGTTGAGGCCCAGCACTTTGTCGGATTCGTCCGTGCGCGCCGTGAGTATCAGAATCGGCAGACGCGCCGTCGTCGCTTCGGCGCGCAGCCTTCGGCACATCTCGAAGCCGCTCATGTGCGGCAGATTCAAATCGAGCAGCACGAGACTGGGCGGGCGTTCGAGGATCAGGTTGAGCGCCTCTTCGCCGGTCGCCGCGACGCGGACGCGAAAGCTTTCGCGTTCGAGGTTATAGCGAATCGAATCGGCGATATCTTCGTCGTCTTCGACGATGACGATGCTGCGGGTCTTGGGTTCTTCCATTGCGGCTACCATATGGTGTGTTTGATGACCTGGCCGCGCGCCATGTAAACGATCTGTTCGCATATATTGGTCACGTAATCGGCGATGCGTTCGAGATGCTTCAAGACGGCGAGCCATTGCGCGCCGCGCGGCACCATCGCCGGGTTGCGCATCATCGCGTCAATCACCTTTGTGTAAAGTTGATCATAAAGCCCATCGACTTCGTCGTCGCGCGTGATTGTCGCTTGCGCGCGTTCGGGATCGCCCGAAGTGAAGGCATCCAGGCCGTCAACCAGCATCTCCTGGACGATGCGGCCCATGTTCGAGATGTCGAGGTTGGCGTCAATCTCCGGTTCATTATTCAAAACGAGGGCGTGCTTGGCCAGATTGACCGCGTGATCGGCAATGCGCTCGATGGTCGGCGCGGTGCGCGCCGCCGACACCACGAAGCGCAGGTCGGAGGCCGCCGGTTGCTTGAGCACGAGAATGTCAACGCAGAGTTGATCGATCTCTAACTCCATGCGGTCAATCGCGTCGTCTTCGCGGATGACGCGCTCGGCCAGCTCAGAGTCGCGCTCGGTTAGCGCACGCAAGGCCAGCATAATCGCTTTCTCCGCCGCGCCGCCCATAATCAGTAGCCGCTCGCGCAGCATATTTAGATTATCTTCAATCAATCGCTTGTGCATCGCAAAGTTCCTGGTTCCCTTAGCGGGAGATGGGCTTCGCCCGCTGGCGGTTTCTAGTTCCTGGTTCGCTGCTTGAGATTTAGATTTCTGGCAGGAGCATAAACCATAAACCAGAAACCAGAAACCAGGAACCAATGTATCATCCGAATCGTCCGGTGATGTAATCTTCGGTCATGCGCTTGTCGGGCTTGGTGAACACTTTTTCCGTGGTGTTGAACTCGATCATTTCGCCGAGCCAGAAGAGGGCGGTCATGTCCGAGACGCGCGCGGCCTGCTGCATATTATGCGTGACGATGACGATGGTGTAGTGCTCTTTCAATTCGGCGACTAACTCTTCGATCTTCTGCGTGGCGATAGGATCGAGCGCCGATGTCGGTTCATCCATCAACAGGACGTTCGGCTCGACCGCCAGCGCCCGCGCGATGCAGATGCGCTGCTGCTGGCCGCCCGATAAGCCAAGCGCCGATTCCTTCAGCCGATCTTTCACTTCTTCCCACAGCGCCGCGGCTTTCAAGCTCGCTTCGACGCGGTCAGCAAGCTCGGATTTCGATCTGGTCATCTGGTTTATTTTAAGCCCATAGGCAACGTTATCAAAGATCGAGCGCGGGAAGGGATTGGCTTTTTGAAAAACCATACCGACCTGGCGGCGCAACAAGACGACGTCGGTTCCCGGCGCGTAGATGTCTTTGCCGTCAATGGCGACGCGGCCTTCGACGCGCGTCCCCGGTATCACGTCATTCATGCGGTTGAGCGTGCGAATCAGCGTCGACTTGCCGCACCCCGAAGGGCCGATGAAGGCCGTCACCTGCGCGGCTGGAATATCAAGCGAGATTTTTTTCAAGGCCCGCGTGCGGCCATAAAAAAAATCCAGGTCGCTGATCGCGATCTTCGTCTCTACCGCTGTTGCAGGCGATTGGCCGGCGGTTTCAGAGGCGCTTGCCTGGCCGTCCGCTTTGCCTGACGGCTTACGAGGCTGCACCGTCGGCACCGGCACGGCGAGTCTTGGCACCACTTTGGTTTGTTGCGATTCCATGTCCGTCTCTTGCGTATCAGGTTGTTCGTTCATAAGGATGGTGACAAGTGACAGGTGACAAGTGACAAGATCAACCGAATTAGTCGCTCGTAAGAATTAGGCGATGAGGTTGTAAGGATAACCATAAGATTGGTGTTCCTGCTTGTCACTTATCACTTGTCACTTGTCACTGATAACGATTTCTTGCCAGAACCTTGACGCCGATGTTGATGGCCAGAATCATGCCGACCAGCACCAGCGTCGCGGCCCACGCCATGGCATGCCACTGCTCGTAAGGCGAGCCGGCGTAGTAATAAATCTGATATGTCAAAGATGCCATCGGGCTCATCACATCGGTGCTCGTGTAATTATAACTGAGCGCCGTGAACAACAAAGGCGCGGTTTCGCCGGCAATGCGCGCAATGGCAAGCATCGCGCCCGTCGCCACGCCGCCCATCGCCGCGCGCAGCACCACGCCCAGGCTCATGCGCCAAACCGGAGCGCCCAGGGCCAGGGCCGCTTCGCGCATGCTGTGCGGCACCAGGCGAATCATCTCTTCTGTAGTCCTTGCCACAATCGGCATCATTAAAATCGCCAGCGAAGCGCCGCCCGCCAGCGCCGAAAAATGTCCCATCGGTCTGACCAGCATCGTCCAGGCAAAAACGCCGACGACAATCGACGGTACGCCGGTCAGCGTATCGATCAAAAAGCGCAGCACCATGCCGAAGCGGTTGGTGCTGAATTCAGCCAGATACAGGCCAGCCAGAATGCCTATGGGGAGGCCAATGACCGAGGCGATGCCGATCAGCACCAACGTCCCAACGATGGCGTTGGCGATGCCGCTGTCGGCTTCGCCGACCGGCTTCGGGTCATTGATCAGAAAGCTCAAAGACAACTGCTGCACGCCGGTCACGGCGATATAGCCGAGAATGAGAATCAGCGCGATGATGGCCAGCATCGCCGCCGTGGTGGTGAGCATCGTCATCACACGGCTCAGTAATCGTCGCAACTGCAGACTACGCATGCGCCACCTTCCCCTGGCCGCGCGTGACGGCATAGACCAACAATCGCGCCGTCGCGTTGATGATAAACGTGATGACGAAGAGAATCAGGCCCAGCTCGACGAGCGCGTGGCGATAGATTTCCGTAGTCGCCTCGGAAAATTCATTGGCAATCGCCGAAGCGATGGTGAACGAAGGGTCGAATAAGGAAGCAGAGATTTCCGGGCGGTTGCCGATTACCATGGTCACTGCCATGGTTTCGCCGACGGCGCGACCCAGGCCAAGGATGACGGCTCCGGTGATGCCTGAGCGGGCATTTTGCAGGATGATCAATGTCGCTTCCCACTTGGTTGCGCCCAGGGCGAGCGCCGCTTCGCGCTGCGAGGCCGGCACGGCGCGCATGACGTCTGTGGTAACGGCGGTTACAATCGGCACGACCATGATCGACAGGATAATGCCGGCGGTCAACAGCCCCAGGCCGTTGATGTTGCCTTGAAATATAGGCAGAAAGCCGAGCGTTTTTTGCAGCGCCGGGTAGATCTGATTGCGCAGCAGCGGCGCCAGCACGAAGATGCCCCATAAACCGTAAACCACCGACGGAATCGCCGCCAGCAACTGCACGAGAAAGGCGATGGGCGTGGCAAGCCCGCGCGGCGCGTGCTCACTAAGATAAATAGCAATGCCGATGCTCACCGGCACGGAGATAAATAGAGCGATAAGCGACGACACCGCCGTTCCATAAATAAACGGCAGCGCCCCGAACTCTTCGTGTACCGGGTCCCAGATCGAGCGCGTGATGAAATCGAAGCCGAACTTGCTGAAGGAGAGTTGCGAGTTCATCGCCATCTCAATGATGATGACGACGACCAGCCCGGCGACGATCAGCGCAAACACCAGGGTCGTCAGCTTGAACAGGGAATCCGCCAAGCGCCCTGCGCCAAAGGCCCGCCTTGTTGGTTGAGACGCGAGGGCCTTCTGTAGAGAAGGCCCTTGTCCTGTGGTGGCAGTGCTCATGTAGGTATCCGGTATGCGTGTCGTTTAGCTGCGTAGCGGTTTGCCCTGATGGGTGATGGATTTGATCTTCTCTTCGGCTTTCTTCACGACTTCAGCGGGCAGCGGCGCATACGACATATCTTTGGCCATCTTCTCGCCGTCGTGCGTCGCCCACCAGAGGAAATCGACCAGCGCTTTGCCTTTCGCCTGATCCGCTTGATCTTTGTAGACCAGCAGGTAAGTGAACGACGAAATGGGATAAGCACCTGCGCCCGGCGCATTGGTAATCGACACGCGTAGATCGTCCGGTATCGCCGCGCCAGCGGCAGCCGCCGAGGTCGAATCAAGCGACGGCTTGACCCACTCGCCTGCTGCGTTCTTGATCGCCGCTGCCGGCAGCTTGTTCTGCTCGGCGTAGATCAATTCGACATAGCCAATGGAATTCGGCGACTGCTTGACCTGTCCGGTGACGCCCTCGTTGCCTTTGGCGCCGAGGCCGACCGGCCAACTGGGTGACGGGCCTGTGCCTGGCCCGTTCTTCCATTCGGGGCTGACTTTTGACAGGTAGTCAGTGAAAACGTAAGTCGTGCCGCTGCCGTCCGAGCGATGCACGACCGTGATGTCGTTGGCCGGAAGCGTCACGCCTTCATTCGTCGATGCGATTGCCGGATCATTCCACTTCTTGATTTTGCCGAGAAAGATGCCGGCGATGGCATCGGGCGAGAACTTCAGGTCAGCGGTCAGGCCCGGAATGTTGTAGGTGAGCACGACCGCACCGAGCACCGTGGGGATATGCAGAATCTGTCCCTGCACTTTGCCGAGATCTTCATCTTTCATCGGCGCGTCGGAACCGCCGAAATCAACCGTCTTTTCGCTGATCTGCTTGATGCCGCCGCCCGAGCCAATCGATTGATAGTCGAATTTCACGCCGGGGTTGGCCTTGTTATATTCGCTGAACCACTTCTGGTAAATGGGATTCGGGAACGTCGCGCCGGCACCTTGCATACGGATTTCGCTGCTGCCATCCGGGCCCTTCGCGTCGCAGCCGGCGAGCAAAAGCGTGAACAGAGAAAGCGCTACAAGCGCGGCCAGCGCGCGCGCTGATCGTGTGAGATGTTTCATGTCTTGGGGGTCCTCCCGCCTGGGTTTTAGCTGCTTGATCAAGTTAGAAGTATATGAAGCGCGTGTTACGACTTTGTAACATGGCTATGAAGAGTTTGTTAAAACTCTTCGGCGGGAACCCTTTTTTTGTCTCGATTTAGCTCACCATCTTGCTCTCTTGGGGCACAGATAGGGAACAGTTCGGCAATAAGTCGCCGAAAATCTGCTCTGCCAGCGCCTCGGTGCCCTCGGTGACGCGCTCGCCGTCGAGATGCACGTAGATGTCTGACGTGATGGCGATGCCTGAATGACCGAGCGCGCCCTGTACCAGCTTCAGGTCGCGCGAGCGGGCGTACATCAGGCTGCCAGCCGTGTGACGGAATATGTGAAAACCGTACACGCTTCGGTGACTTGGCGTGGACGGCTTCAAGAAACTCACTGATGTGCAGCGGCTTGATGTCTTTGAGCAACATCTCGCCGAAGCGCGGCAGCAGGTGACACTTGAGCAAACTGTTGTAGCAATCCACGGTTGATGGTTGATGTTTGGCGGTCACAGAGTATGCCTTCCATCGCCCTTCGATAAACTGCCTGAAGGTGAGATGCTGAACTTCAGGCGGCTTGTCGCTGTTGTTGCGCTCGTTGACCTGTGCCATAATCGGCTCGGCTGCACGACGCGCGGCAGATTTGTTTTTGAACTTGCCCAGCCGCAAGCGTCACCAGGTCAATGGCCATTCCCTGACGAGCCAGATTCATCATTGAGTCGAGAAGGCGGTGATGAGCGTCAAAGTGGAAGTCACTCGCTGCGAGTAAGTCTTCGACTTCAGCAAGCAGGTCATTATTGAGCAACACTGCGCCCAAAATAACCTTCTCTGCCTCAATGTCAGCGGGCAGGCTCCGGTCTTCGATGAGATGCTCAATGGCGTTTGCGCTCACACGGCTATCCTCTCGCAAGATTTCTGATGCGGTCAGAGTCGCAGATGAGAAGCCGTACATTCGGCGCATTACGGTCGCGCCATTCGTATGCGAAGCCAAGCGCGTAAAGCCAGGCGCGGTTTGCCGTGCTGTTGTTAAGCCAGCCGCCAAAGTAATGTGCTACAAACGTGCCTGCGTAAATCACTAGGGCAAAGTTGGCCCTCCCGTGCTCAATGCCACTTGCGATAAAGACGCGAATTGAACGCCCTTTGCGCAACGATGGGCGGTTGCAATTCAGCGGTCCCAGGCCATTGCGTGCGTCTTGGTTTTGGCGTATATTTAGCATTGTAAACCTTATTCCACAGATTGACTGATGAAGGCGGCTGGCAGGCCGCTTTCGTCGTTTTTGCCTCTTGGTTCAAGCTACTCTTGCCGCCCGCTCTCTTCTTTGTTGTTCGCGCTCGACAGCCAACTGCTCAACGTCTTCGACCCGGAAGATTCGCCGTCCTTTGGGAGTTTTTTCGGCAGCTAGCCTCCCTTCCCGTTCCAATTGCCTGACACGCTCGGCGCTAACTCCTAATCTCAGTGCTGTATCGGTTGTACCTAAGAAACTGAAGCTCATTCTGCAATACCTCCTGTGTGTTTCTTATTGATTTGTGTAAGCACAAGAAGGTTATACTCGCCTTGAAATTACAGATGTCACTACTCCTAATAGGTAGTTGTAAACTTTCTGATTCTACACAGATGCCCATTTGGTTAAATGCACATCTGTATTCTTTTGAAGGTGAATGGATATTCAGGAGTTGTAAGAAGAGCCTATTGGCTTTCGGGCAGGTTCAATTACGTATCCTTCCACCTGCTTTGTTAAAAATCGTTATAAGCGCGGAGGGCTCGTACCAATGGCCAGATGAATCTTTAAAATCTAATTCGCGGGCTGCAATCTCACATGCAAAAGTGAGAGGCCTTGTCCCTTCTTTGAATGAGCGGGATCTTTTGTCTTTGGCTTGTAATCCCGTGTCACCAAATCGGGTAGGGACGAGTTTAAGGACTACTTTAAGGGTTTTTTTATCACACCCTTTTGAAAGTTGCTTATAATACTTAGAGCCTATCTCTAAACTGATATTTGATAAGATGCTGTACGAACGAGGTTTAACAATATGTCCGTACAGCATCCGGCACATTATAAGGATGTGCCTGCTTGGCAATTATCCGACAGCTTCTGGGAGA
>JBBWZK010000032.1:0-6355 GCA_039648975.1 Blastocatellia bacterium | reverse complement strand
AATTCCTGCGCAACAACTCTTTGAATGCGACATCCAACTTCCTCAAACAGGCCGGCCAGCCGAAACAGCAGCTGCGCTATAACAACTTCGGCGGCAACTTCAGCGGGCCGATCATCAAGGATAGAATATTCTTCTTCTATTCCGAGGAGTGGCGGCGCGAACGGCGCGGCACCGTCTTGTCGGCGCACGTGCCGACGGTCGCCGAGAAGCAGGGCGATTTCAGCGGCGCAATTCTCACGGGCGGCCCGCCGCCGCTAGATCCGCTGACCGGCAGTCCGTTCCCGGGCAACCGTATCCCTGCGAACCGGCTCAGCCCTGCGGGTCTGGCCATCGTCAAGATCTTTCCTGATCCCAATAACCCGTCAGATCCCACAGGCAGCAACTGGATCTCCTCGACGCTGGAGCCGGTCAACACGCGCCAGGACCTGATCCGCGGCGATGTCACGATCACCAGCAAAATGAACCTCATGGTTCGTTATATTAATGAGACGTGGAGTCACGGCAATGCGGCGGGCAACTTCTGGGGAGACACTCCTTTCCCGACTCTGAGTTCGGATTGGGACCAGCCCAGCAAGAGCTTCGCCGTCAAGCTGACGAACAGCTTCACTGCCACCACGGTCAACGAGTTCCAGTTCTCGCGTGCGGGCAATGACATCATCGTGACGACCAATCCCGGCGGTCAGGCGCTCAACGACGAGATTGCCTCGAAGTTCCCCACAGTCTTCCCGCGCACCGAAGGCACAGGGCTGCCGACAGTGGGTTGGGGACCGGGCGGCTATCCGACGCTCTGGCATCAAGCGCCCTGGCAGAATCACGAAGACCTTTTCATCTGGAAGGATGACTTCTCGAAGGTTTTGGGCAGTCACAGTCTCAAGGCGGGCGCGCTCTTCAGCCATAACATCAAGAATGAAGAGCCCAACGGCGCGAGCGGACTTTACACCATTCAGACGAGCAACACGCGCACAGGCAATTTCCTTGGCGAGTTGTTAGTCAAAGACCTGCCCATCCTGGAATACAGCGAGGTCGACCATCAGGAGACGGCGACGGGCCGCTGGCGCGACTTTGAATTCTACGGCAATGACACCTGGAAGGCGCGTCCCGGACTGACGCTGACTCTCGGAATGCGTTGGTCAAGGTATTCGCCGGCTTTCTCGAATGACAATCGCATCAGCAACTACGTTCCGAGCCTGTTTAATGGCACCGACCCGTTGAGCGGTCTGGTGCGCGCCGATCAGTCTGGCAACTTGCCGCGCTCTCTGGTCAACCCCTACAACAAGGGATTCCAGCCGCGCATTGGCGTCGCCTGGGATGTCTTCGGCGATGGCAAGACCGCCGTTCGCCTCGGTTTCGGGCGCTTCATCGGTCGCGCCAACGTCATCGAAGATGTCCTGCGCATGGCGACCAATCCGCCCTGGAGCACGACCGTAGATACGGGTTGGCGTGGCGAGACCTCTCTGGCAGATTGTCCGACCTGCCGCAGCCTCGACACGATCAATCCAGGTCTGAAGAATGCCGTTGCCGGCGTTGGATCGAATACGGCTTTTGCTGCCGTCAACACGGAATTCCGTCCGCCTGAGAGCTGGCAGTGGAACCTCACCATCTCGCGCGAAGTCATCAAGGATACGGTGGTGGAAGCCTCTTACATAGGCAACCACGGCCTGCACATCTGGCGGCGCGGCGTGGCTTATAATGACATTTTCCCAGAGTTCCGCCTGCAAAATGCCCTGCTGATTGCGGCTGGCGCTGATAATTCGGCATTCCAGGCCGCGCACCGCATTCACCCGGGGCTTGGCCCCATAACCGGCAGTGAGTCTTCGGGCGACTCTCATTATCATGCCTTGCAGGTCTGGGTAAACCGTCGCTTCGCCAATCGGCTGTCGTTCCAGGCGGCTTATACCTGGAGCCATACGATCTCGAATGTGCCGCTGACCTCATTCACCACCGCCACGACCGATCCGTTCGACTACGACCGCGACCATGGCGATGCTGACCTTGACCGCCGGCATATGTTTGTTTTTAACGCGGTCTATGTGCTGCCCGCCTTCAAGCAATGGGGGCCAATCGCCAGCGGCGTGCTGGGAGACTGGCAGTTGAACACCATCGTCTCATTGCTGAGTGGCGTGCCGATTGACCTGACCAGCAATACGAATACCGCCGGACTGGCCGGTGGTTCGTCACGGCCCAACCTGGTGCCGGGGCAGCCACTCTACCTGCACGGTGACCCGCGCTTCTATCTCAACCCGGCGGCGTTTGCCGTACCCTCTCCTGGACAATTCGGCGACGTCGGGCGCGGCGTCGTGCGCGCGCCAGGACTTAGCAACGTTGATTTTTCGATCAACAAGAACTGGCGGGTGCGTGAGCGTTACGGCGTGCAGTTCCGCGCCGAGATGTTCAACGCCTTCAACCACGTGAATCTGATCAACGTGGATAACAACATCACGTCCGGCACCTTCGGACACCTTAGCGGAGATCGCGGCCCGCGCGAGATCCAGGTCGGCATGAAGTTCACCTTCTAACCAGTTCATCCTGACTGGATGACGGGCGGGATCACGGGTGCCTCGATCCCGCCCGTATTTCTTAGCGCAGGCTACGGCGAACGCTCAAGCCTTGTCTCTTCGACCGCCTGTTCAGGCGGTCGAAGAGTTTGCTACAGGTCTCACGATCTTTTTAGGGAAGGGCGCTACGGGTTGGCCTTCTTCAATCTCTCGGCGGCCTTCTTGATATGGTCGCCAAGTTCGATGATGCTCGCGAGATCGTGGCGGGCTCTGGCCAGTTGTTGAAGGTCGACGGTGCCCGGCGTGGCGATAATTGGGTTTTTGACAAAGCTCTCGATCTGCCGGCAGAGGAGGGTGAGCGCATCTTTCACCTCGGCGTCGCTGAACTGCTTCTGCTGATCCCGTTCATCGGTATCGAGCTTCTGCAGCGCCAGCGTCGTCTGTAAACGGCTGGCCCGCTTTTTGACTTCTGCAGCCGCGTCTGAAACAAACGCATAATCGAGCCGTTGGCTGCCGGTGATTGCCCGCACTACCTCGTTGTGCAGCGTCAGTATGCGCTCGAAATCCAGCTTGACCTGGGCAGTGACGGCGGCGAGTTGTTTCGGGTCAGTGGTCTTTCTGGCGGTCGGCCCGGAGTTGCGGAGTTGTAGCTCACGGCGACTGGTTTCCTCGAAGCGCACTCGCGCCGGGTCCGTGTGGTCGCTTGGCGGCCTGGGCAGAGGATTCTGCGCGGCAATCGGAATGGCCGAGACGATCAAGAAAGCGACAGCCAGTAAGCCGGTTGAGCTTGTAGCTATCTTGGCGGGACGGTTCTTCATAACAAACCTCCGCTGCAATTCAGGTTCAATCCGCAGGATGGCAGTATAATCCTTCGGGCGGTTGCCAACAAGCGGCTGGCTGACCGCAGGCCATGCGGAGGAGGGCCGAGGATTCAGGTTCTAACTGGGCGGGCCGCCAGAGGCGGATGGCTTGTCCGCTTCGTTTGAGGCAGGCGTAGACCCTGCGGGAGCAACATCGATCACTGGACTTGGGATAGGGCTTTGGTATCATGTTTTAGCTTAATCCAATGAACCAGCGGAAAGCTCGACAATTTGGTGCAGCCCTGCGTCCGTATATCCATTGAGAAAGAAGTTTGAGTTATGCAAGTGCGGTCGACCTGTCTCCCTCTTTTATTTCTACTGGCAATTTCCCAATCGCCTCAAAACCTCTTAAGGCAACATTATGAAGCTGCCGAGGCGCATACGCGCGCCGGCAACCTCGGAGCCGCCGAAACCGAATACAAAGCAATTCTCGCCGCCGGCTACTACCGGCTCGGACGAGTCTATTCGGCACAGCAAGCTTACAAAAGCGCCGTTGCCGTCTTTGAAGCGGCGGCAGGCTACGACCCGGATTCTCAAGAGACGCTCATCGAATTAGCCATTGCCTACTTCAACACCGAACAATTTGACAAGGCGCGCGCGCCGCTCGCCAAGGCGCTCGCCGCTAATCCGCAGAGTGTGGCGGCGCACCACATGATGGGCAAGACCTATTTCATGCTCGGCGACTTCGCTCGCTCCGCCGGCGAACTCAAGACCGCGCTGAAGCTCAAAGCGGATGATTATGATGTCGCCTATACGCTCGGACTCGCTTACCTCAAGCAGCGCCAGATGGCTTCCGCCCGGCAGGTTTATGAGCAGATGCTCAAACAACTCGGCGACCGGCCCCAACTGCATATCCTCTTCGGGCGGGCCTACCGGGAAACCGATTTTCTGGCCGAGGCGATAGAGGAGTTCAAGAAGACCCTGGCGCTTGATCCGCATTTTGCGAGAGTCCATTACTATCTGGGACTCACCTATTTGCTCAAGGACGGTTCAGCCAAACTCGACGACGCGGCGGCAGAGTTCAAGATCGAGTTGGCCTCGCATCCAGAGGAGTTTTTCGCCAATTATTATCTCGGCGTTATCTATGCGATGCAGAGAAAATGGGAGCCGGCGATTCCCTTACTGGAAAAGGCTGCGGGTCTTCAGCCGGATAATCCCGATCCTTACTTTCAACTCGGTCAGGCTTATCAATCCGTAGGCCGGCACGAGCCCGCCATCGAGGCGCTCAAAAAGAGCATTGCCCTGACGCCGTCTCTGGATCATAACAATCATCAAGTCGCTTCGGCGCACTACCAGCTCGCGCAATCTCTGCTGCGCACGGGCCGCACCGAAGAGGGCGAGCGTGAGATGCAAACGGCTGCCGACCTCAAGGCCGAAAGCTTCAAAAGAGATGAGGCCGTCGCGACCAATTACCTCAACTCGGCCCACCTGCAAGAGCAAAATAAGAACCTCACCAAGGCCGTCTTAGCCGAAGGCGTCATTGAAGAATCGAACGTGCCGGACGAAAAGACCGCGACAGAGTTGAAGGGCAACGAAACTTATTACGTCAAAGTGATCGCCAGCGCCCACTCCAACATCGGCCTGCTGCGGGCGCAGCAACAGGACTTTCGCAGCGCCGCAGAGCAGTTCGCGCTGGCTGCTCGTTGGAACCCGCAACTTCAGGAGATTAACTTCAACTGGGGGCTGGCCTGCTACAAGGCAGAGTTGTACAACCAGGCCATCGCGCCGCTTGAGAACGAATTGAAGGCGAATGCGAATAACCTGGCGGCCAAACAACTACTCGGCATGAGTTATTTCATGGCGGATAACTTCACGCGCGCCGCCGAGTTATTGACCGATGTCTTGGCGGTCAAAAAAGGCGATCCCGGCCTTTATTACACGCTCGCCGTCTCGCTGATCAAGCAGGGCAAGCAGGAGCAGGCGAATCAGGTCATACAGCAAATGGTGGCCGCAGCCGGCAACAGCCCGCAACTGCACATCCTGCTTGGACAGGCATACTACGAACAGGGGAACACCGGCAAATCGCTCGAAGAATTAAACGCGGCGCTGGCAGCGGACAATAAGACGCGGCTGGCGCACTACTACACAGGCATGATCTATCTGAAGCTGGGAAAGTTCGACGAGGCGGCCCGTGAATTCGAGAGTGAGATGGCCCTCAACTCGAATGATGTGCAAAGCAAGTTCCATCTCGGCTTCGCCTTGCTGGCCGGCCAAAAAATCGAGCGCGGCATTAAGCTGATGCGCGAGGTCACGCAAAGTAAGCCGGATTACGGCGAGGCGCATTACGAACTGGGCAAGGCGCTGCTCCAACAGGGCGATGTCAAAGGAGCGGTGACGAGCCTTGAGCTTGCCGTCAAGCTCAAGCCGGACGAGTTCTATGTCCATTACCAACTCGGTCGCGCCTATCTGGCTGCCGGGCGTCGGGCAGACGGCGAGCGCGAAGTCGAAATCTCCAGGCAACTGAAAGAGAAGGCGCGCAGCCAGGGCAGCCAGTGATATTCAAGAGGTAATCGGATTTGTTGTTCAAGAGAGCTTATTCAATTTTAGATCGGTTTTCGCTCCCATGCACGGGAAAGAAGATGCGGCACATTTTGGAGTGCTGCGACTTGTCGCAGCTTTGTTCGATGCGTGCGGCGCAAAGCGGTGACAAGTCACCGCACTCCAAAGCCGGTGGCCTCCTGTACACGCAATTGCAAACCAATCTAATACTCGTCATTCTGCTGCTCGGCTTTGGCTTGCCGATCCTCCGCGCACAGTCTCTGCCTGTGCGTTTCACAGACATCACGAAGCAGACAGGCATCGCTTTCAGGCATGTGGCTTCGCCGGAAAAGAAGTACCTCGTCGAATCGATGAGCGGCGGCGTCGCTATGTTTGATTACGACAACGATGGCTGGATGGACATCTACTTCGTCAACTCTCTGAGCGTTGACCTGGCGAAGTCCGGCGGGAAAAGCAAAAGCATGCTTTATCACAACAACGGCGACGGCAGCTTCACGGACG